>CAZMVM010000034.1:0-24394 GCA_964569785.1 uncultured Pigmentiphaga sp.
AAGAATGTGCGCCTCGTTACCGATATGTACCGCGAGCATTGGCGTGAGGCAGGAAAAAGCGCCGCTGCCCTCCCTTGTCTAGGGGTAAGCCGGCACATTGTCGTGGCTGAATCGGATCATGAAGCACGAGAAATTGCCCGACGGGCCTATCGTCCATGGCTTGAGCATCTATTCCATCTTTGGAAAGTCCACGGTACCCGACCTGCCTCTCTGGCCTTTCCCGAGACATTCGATGAGGCGCAGGAGCTGGGACTAGGCATCGCGGGTGCGCCGGATACGGTAAAGGCTTGGGTCGCCGCGGAAGCGGAACGCACCGGAATTAACTATTTGGTGTGCCGTTTGGCGTTCGGAGATATGACTTACGAAGAGTCTTTACGATCGACGCAGCTCCTCGGTGAGTACGTGCTCAAGCCTTACACAGCACGCGCGCAAAACACCGTCGGAAATTAGCGCGGTAAGCGGTGGACTACTCGTACAACGCCCGGTGAATATCCGCCAAAGGACGCCGTTTCCAACTTCGCGAAGATTCTCTAGGGCGTATCCAGCCGCCTGCTGCGCAAGAAGCGGCCCGACCTCCCAAAGCGCGACCCGGAAAGGCGTGCTCGGGACAGCTAGGAAGAGGCTTAATCCTTCGAAACCGATAAGTATTGATTCAAGCGGGCGGGATCCTTAGCCAAATTACTGCTGCTGTCGGATAGCACAACGCGGCCGCGCTCGAGCACAATGGCCTCGTCGGTCATATTCAATACTTTGAAGGCCTTTTGTTCCACGATGATGGACGAGGTGCCGTGCTCTACCACAAGTCGGCGCAGAGCCTCTAGAAGGTCCTCAACAATAATGGGTGCCAGACCCTCAAGCGGCTCATCTAGCAGCAGTAGTGAGGGGTTCACCACCAAGGCACGCCCTACCGCCAGCATTTGCTGCTCACCACCCGACAATTGATCGCCCATATTGCCACGCCGTTCGGCCAGGCGTGGAAACTGTTCGAACACACGTTCGGGTGTCCAGTGCCCCGGGCGTGCTACGGCCGTGAGGTTTTCTTCTACTGTGAGCGACTTGAAGATGTTGCGCTCTTGTGGCACCCATCCAATTCCCGCAGCAGCACGTTCGTGCGGCGGTAGCTGGGTAATGTCGCGCCCGCCCAAGACAATGCGCCCTGCCCGTCGGCGCGTAATACCCACCAAAGAGTTCAGCAGCGTGGTCTTGCCCATGCCGTTACGCCCGAGCAGTGCCAGCGACTGCCCTGCCGCCACAGAAAACGATACGTTATCGATGACGATCGCTTCCCCATAGCCAGCCGATAAACCCTCGACGCGCAACAACTCAGTCATCGTGCTGTCCCAAATAAACCTGCCGTACACGTTCATCCCGTGCAATCTCGGCGGGAGCCCCTTCCGCAAACAGGGCCCCGTTTACTAGAACCGACATGCTCGTCGCAAACCGGAACACCAGGTCCATGTCGTGTTCAATCAAGAGCACCGTGACGTTCGCCGGCAAGGCGGCGATGGTTTCCAGAATTTCCTGGGATTCACCTGCAGGTACGCCGGCCACCGGTTCATCCAGCAGCAGTACGCGCGGCTTGCCAGCGAGCGCAATGGCAATCTCTAATAGCCGACGTTTACCGTAGGGGAGCTGGGCAGTTTTGGCGTGGAGCACGTCTCCCAGATGCATGTGCTGTAGTAGATCAACGGCTTCGTCACGTTGTGCCGAGCTCGCCCCCAGACGCTGCCACCACCGCGCCCCTTGCCCATCACGCTGGCTTATGACAAGCAACACTGTTTCCATCGGGGTGAGCGTGGCAAACAATTGATTGATCTGAAATGTGCGCATCAATCCCCGACGCGCCCGTGCATGTGCAGACAAGCGGGTGATGTCTTCCCCATTCAGAAACACTTGGCCGGAGGTGGGCGCTAAGACACCCGTCAGCAGGTTGATCAGGGTTGTTTTCCCTGCGCCATTCGGGCCGATTAGCGCATGTCGGGCGCCGGGAGCAACGGACAGGCTAACGTTATTGGTGGCGACAAGCCCTCCGAAGTGTTTGACCAGCGCACGGGTCTCCAAAGCAGGCGTGGTCATGCTTGATTACCCCTTCCCGGCCGCAAGCGAGCAACGACACGCAGGACGGAGTCGTAGAGTCGCTCGCGTCCGACCAGTATGATGACGACTAATGCGAACCCCATCCAGAACTGCCAGTATTGTGGCGTCAACGACGACAAGAAATCGTGCATAAGCTTGAAGACGACCGCCCCGATAATGCCACCGTAGAGATACCCCGTACCGCCCAATACCAAGGCCAGCAGCACATCGGCCGAACGCTGAAACGATAAAACGTCAAGCGAGGCAAAGCCCGTAGTTTGTGCCAGCAATGCGCCGGCCGCACCCGCATACGCGGCGGCGATGGTGTACACCGCTGCCAACCGCGCATTGACGGCAATGCCGATAGACTGAGCGCGCAGACGGTTGTCGCGAATGGCTTCCAAGCCGACGCCGAATGGCGAATGAACGAGTCGACGCGCGATAAAAAACAGCGCAATAAAGACGATGAACGCGTACCAGCTGCCGGTCATTCCGGCAAGATCGAAGTCGAAGCGGCCAAAAATGGGATCAATAAAGATGCCTGGCAAGCCATCCGCGCCCCCCGTCAATCCGCTAAAGCGGTTCGCAAGCTCGTACAGGATGGACGCCACCGCCAGGGTCACCATGAGCCGTGTGAGGTCGGAGCCACGCAGTACGATGAAACTGGTAAGCGCCCCGAGCAAAGCCGCGCCTAGCGTGGCCACCAATAAACCGGAAAGCGGCTCGGGCGAGATATGAATCGCGTAGAGGCCCGCTGCATAGGCGCCAAAACCGAAAAACGCCGCATGCCCCAGCGACACGATCCCGCCATAACCCAGGATCAAGTCGAGCGATACCGCAAAGAGCGCGAGAATCAGGATTTCGGTCCAGAGAGCCGCATACTGCGGTATGAATAACAGTACGGCCAGTATCACCACCCATACTAGAATCTCGGCTGGCCGGATCCGAGCGCGGGTCACATCCCCCGCCCTCATCGCGTACTACCCCTGGCAAATAACCCGTGTGGACGCCAAAGCAAGACAATTATCATGACGCCATAAATAATGAAGGCTCCGATTTCCGGGATGTAATACTTACCCGCCACATCGGCAATGCCCAAGAGCAGGGCCGCCAGCAGGGGGCCGGAAATCGTTGAAGTGCCACCCACGGCGACCACCACCAAAAAGTAGATCATGAACTTGAGGGGAAAGCCCGGGTCTAGCCCCAGGAGTTCGGCGCCGAGCGCACCGCCCAAACCTGCCAAACCCGAGCCGAAGGCAAACGTCGCCAGAAAGACGAAGTTGACATTAATACCCAGGCCGCCGGCTACCGCACGGTCATCGACCGCGGCCCGCAGGCGGCTGCCGAAACGGGTGCGGCTAAGCACAAGCTGCAGGGCCAGCGCCAATACGCCGCAAACAACAATGATGAACAGGCGATAGACGCCCACGCCGATGTCGCCCACTTCCACACGCCCATTGAGCCACTCGGGTAAGCGCACAAACTGCTGTGATGCGCCAAAAAAATAGTCGACGGCCGCCACCGCCATAAAGACCAAGCCAATGGAGAATAAGACCTGATCGAGATGAGGGCGGCGGTACATGGGACGATACAGGGTCGGCTCGAGTAGTGCGCCCAACGCAGCGGCGAATAGGAAGGCCAGAGGCAGGGTCGCCAGAAACGGCACTCCCATGCGCATGCTGAGCACCGAGGTGAGGTAGCCCCCTGCCATGGCAAAGGCGCCATGAGCCAGATTCACGAAGTTCATGAGGCCCAACGTCACGGCCAGGCCCACGGCCAACACGAACAGCAGCATGCCGTAGGCAATACCGTCTAGCAGTATCGTCACCATGTATGCACAAACCCCTCGTCAGTTTTTAGCCGCTGCCTTGGCTGCCTTGACGGGGTCTTTGATCTGCTCGAACACTTCGAACTCGACGTTGTGCAGCTCGCCATCCACCCGCTCTACCTTGCGGACGTAGACGTTTTGTATGACATCGCGGGTTTCTGGGTCGATGGTCATCGGACCGCGCGGGCTCTCCCACTGGAGGCCCTTCATGGCCTCAACCAGCTCTTCGCCGCTGCCCTTGCCGCCGGTGGCCTCAAGTGCCTGGTAAATGGCGTGCATGCCATCGTAGCCACCCACACTGTGGAAGTTGGGACGCATATTCACCAGTTCTTTGAAGCCGGCCACATACTTGCGGTTGGCGTCGGAATCGTGGGCCGCAGAATAATGATGAGTTGTGACCACTCCCAGCGCGGCGTCGCCCATGCCATTGAGCAGATCGTCGTCGGTGACGTCACCGGTCGCAATCAAGCGAATACCTGCATCGGCCAGGCCGCGGCTGGTGAACTGTTTCATGAACACGGATCCCACGCCAGAGGGTACAAACACGAACACGGCGTCGGGTGACAAATCACGGACGCGTTGCAAGAACGGTGCGAAGTCGGGGTTGGCCAGCGGAACACGCAATGTTTCCAGCACTTCGCCGTCGAGTTCTGTAAAGCGGTTCTTGAAGGAGTTTTCAGCGTCGATGCCCGGACCGTAGTCGGTCACCAGGGTAACCACACGCTTGATGCCTTCTCGTGCTGCCCACTCGGCCATAGGCTCGGTAACCTGGGGCAAGGTGAAACCGGTACGAACAATAAAGGGCGACGCTTCAGTCACAGTGGCGGTGGCTGCCCCCATCACAATAGCGGGCACCTTGGCGCGGGTGGCGATAGGTGCCACGGCCAACGCCAGCGGCGTTAGACCAAAGCCAGCGAGCACATCCACCTTTTCGTTAACGACCAGCTCTTGTGCCAAACGGCGCGTCGTATCGGCAACCGCGCTGTCGTCTCGTAATAGGACTTCTACCTTGCGTCCCGCGACTGTGTCACCATGCTCTTTCATATAGAGTCGCACAGCCGATTCAATTTGGCGCCCGGTCGACGTGAACGGGCCTGTCATGGGCAAGATCAGACCTACCTTGAAGACTTCCTGAGCCGAGGCCAGCGCGGCCCACCCCAAAGCTGCGCAAACCAGCAAACTTTTCGCAAACGTACGTTTGTTCATAATTACCCCGAACGTCGGATATGCAGTGATGTTCCAGCTTTTACCATAGTGATCGTGCGCCCTAGCGCTACTGCCGACATTCCATGCCTGACAGGCGCCGGCGTGCGTCCACACTACGACACACCAACAGTCATGCCTACCCGAAACGCTTCCTCCTTGTTGATATAGTTGACTACCGACAACAAACTAACCTGCCCCGATGATGGTATACAGCCTCGCAACACCGATCAAATATTTTTTGTCACGAACGCAAAGTTACAAGGGAAATCCCTAAAAATTCAACCAATACGAGTAGGCTCCCCGCGGTTGATGCGCAACCGCTGTATACAACCCCTATCCGGTGTGACCACGATGATATGTAAGTGTGTAAGCGTAATGCACATGCCCCCGCGCACCTTAAAGACGATTGCTTCGCGGTGGAGGGCTGCAGATTGCATCACCAGCGACGCCGCAGCCACCGCCTACGGCCGTCGACACCGCCCCGCCTTTCGGTGCACACCTGAGGCACTATTCATGGTGGTACTCACGGCGAGCGCGTTCAGTCTGGCAGCGCCGTCTGCAGTAGCAGCTCAACAGTTCGCTCAAACCCAAGGCTTAAGTGCTTCGGTGGCTCCTCACCTGTTCACGGCGCCTTCCGCCGACCCTGCCACGAACGCGCCACAAACGGGTCACGCCACGCCTCCAGCCGAAACCGAACGCGCCCCAGAGAAGGCCGGCTCACCCTCGCCCGAGCTTCGCGAGAACACCGCGCCACCCGCGGAAACAGGCGCCGCACAGCATGGCTCGAGCACGAAGAGTGATGATAGCACCGACCCCAGCGGGCACGCCCGATCCGATCAGCCCTCGAAAGACGACACAGCTGACCCTAACGACGAAGCAAGACCTGCCCAACCTTCTGAAAAGCCGTGGCGGGACAAGGCGGCCGAATTGGGCGAGGGGCTACGCGAACACGCCGGGAAACTGGGCGCGGACCTGCGCAAAGGCGCAGAAGAAGTGACCGCGGAAATACGTAAAGGCACTCGGGCCGCCAATGAGTTTGCCGGCGATGCGTGGATCAGCGCGCAGGTTAAAACCGCACTGGTCGCTGAAGACACTATTCGCGCTTTGGACATTTTTGTGAGCACGAATGATGGCGTGGTTGTATTAGAGGGTGCGGTGAGCACCCCGCAACAGCGTATGCTGGCCGAAGAGCTGGTGCGCAACGTGAGCGGTGTACGTGGGGTCGTCAACCGCATCACATTCAAGTGATTTGCAGCCCGTTCAAGTGCGTGACCTACCCCTTTGGTCGGGGAGGTGTGCCGCCGAATCCACCGATCTCCATTCGAATCAGCGATGTGCTTATGGACGACAAAAAGGGCAGCGCCCTTGCAGACGCTGCCCAACTACATCAGACATGGAGGACCAGCTGCCCTCGTTGTCTTAATGCTTAGAAGCGGTGGCGAATACCAATACCGGCGACCTGGCTCTTCCAGTTGTCGTCGAACCACGCTTCATCGGCGTAGCTATAGAAGGCGTACAGGTTGGTACGCTTCGACAAGGCATAGGTGGCACCAAGACTGTAAACGTTTTGCTTGTTGGCACCTACGCGGTCAAACACGCCACCCGAGGGATCGGTCATTTGCCAGCCAGCCAGCAACGTGACGTTCGGTGAAACGTTGCCGCTCACGCCCAGCAGATAGGCGTTGACCTTGCCACCCGGGAAGTAATTGATGGTACCGGTTTCGATGCTGCTACCGGTCACGCCAAAGACATCACCCGCTTCCGGGTTGGTGAAGCCGTGCTTCATCTGCGAGTACGCAGCGTAGGCCTTCACGACGTTGAAATCCCAGGTTCCACCAATCTGGAAGTTGTAGGGATCGCGTCGCTCGCCCCCCATCGCGAGAATACCTTCGTTCCAGGCGCTGTCGACGTTCGACGACCCGAGATCCACGCCTTCGTAGGTAACGGCGACTTCGAACGGGCCGTTGGCGTATTTCAGACCGACGCTGAACAAGTCATCGGAACCCGAACGGGTGCTGGCGCCACCATCGTAATTGAAGCTGTAGCTCAAGCCCGCTTGGAAGCCACTGTAATTAGGCGTGAAGTAAGCAATGGTGTTGTCAGCACGGTTGGTGCTGGCGCCGTTGAAGGCCTGACCAAGACCCGCTTGCCCAAAGCTATCGCCAAAGGGGCTGGCAAACTCGAAGTACTGCGAGGAAGCGGTCACTTGACGGCCTACACGGATCTCACCGAAACCACCGGACAGACCAGCCCAGGCTTCACGGCCGAACAAGCGGCCGTTTTGGGTACTGCGCCCAGTGTTCGACGAAAAACCGCTTTCCAATTGAAAGTTGGCCCGCAGACCATTCCCGAGATCTTCCGAGCCGCGCAACCCCCACCGTGAGCCAGACTGCACACCGCTTTCCATGCCCAAGGTGTTGGATTGGTATTTCTTGTCGGTTCCGACGATACCGATGTCAACGATACCGTACAGCGTTACTGAGCTCTGAGCGTGCGCTGCGCCAGCAAATCCGGCAAGCAACGCAGCCGCTAATAGAGTCTTCTTCATGGACATTCTCCAGTCGAATTGCAAGGCTTGCCCGACGGCCGAAATATTTGCTGAGGAAAGAGTGCGGCGGGGCAGGCCTTGTGCTTTCAGAAAGAAAGCCTGAGGTTATTTCAACAAAAAACTAGGGTTTATGCTAATAAAACTAGGGTTTTCCCTTTATTTAGGTTAACAAGTGTCGTTTCTTAGCAACAAACCCTAGGGATGCGGCTGTTTAGCACGGTGTGCCCGCGCCTCCGCGCTCCGAGGTGGGAGATTGTCCAATCCGCTTTGACCTTGATGCGACACGAAAAATCCCCGCGGGCAATCACCCATTTGTTTCATGCACTCGCGCGACGCATGCTCATTGCTACACTGCCTGTATCCTTACCGTCACACTCCACGCTGCTATGACGACTGCCAACACTCATCCGACATCGAATTTGCGCCGCATGAGCTTGTTCGATGCTCTGCTGGCGGAAGCCAACCGTGCGCTACAAGTACTCACTGACGTGGCTCACGCAACGCGTCCCAATCCGGCCGACGTGCCGCCGCCTGCCCTGACCTACACCGCCACCTCCCCCTCCGAGCCACCAGCGGACGCAACGGAACTCGGCAGTTCGGCACCGTCCGCCCCTGATGCCACCGCCCCCCAGCCTCGCTCTCCCGCTGAGGCGCTAGGCGCTCCGGCCGTGGAGCCTTCGGCCGCGAAAGCCGCCGCAACCATATCCGCCGATGCGGGCCCAACCCCTGCACCTGCCGCCGACGGACCTGGGGTAAACGATGGGTTAACGCCACAGGAAATGCGTCATGTCGAGGGTTTGATGCGGGTGAACCATGTGGGAGAGATCTGCGCTCAGGCGCTGTATCGCGGGCAGGCCACGTGTGCGCGCGACCCGGCCGTTCGACAACTGTTCTTAAGGGCCGCCCAGGAAGAGGTGGATCATCTGGTCTGGCTCAGGGCGCGCTTACGCGAGCTCGATGGCCGCACGAGCCTGTTAAACCCTTTGTGGTATGCCGGGGCTTTCGTCCTGGGCACTGCGGCATCACGCGCTGGAGAGGCCTTTAATCTCGGGTTCATGGCCGAGACGGAAAAGCAGGTTACGGCACACCTGGATAACCATTTGCGCAAGTTGCCACCCAACGACATCCGCTCACGCCGCATCCTCGAGCAAATGCGCATCGATGAATCGAACCATCAGAAGACAGCGGAGTACGCGGGCGGCACGCCGTTACCGCGGCCAGTGCGCATGGCGATGCGCGCTATGTCGAAGGTGATGACGACGACGGCCTACTGGATTTGACGCCGTGGTCTTGCAGCGCCGCCAAACGTGCTTGTCGAACCGCTGCGCGAATGCCGGCGGGATGATCTCGATGGGCACGCGCCACGGCGCCTGCATCCACCTCTCGTACCACCCGCAACCAGTCGCGCCATTGGGTTAAGTCAACCGGCACACACAATTGGGCGGCCGCCAGCAACGACATAAAGCGGTCCGGCTTGCGTAAGCCGTCGCACCGCTCGATTAAACCCAATACCGCATCTGCGTCTCCCGCAGGCAGATGACGGAGCATGACTTTCAACAAACGGGCAAAGTCGGCACATTCGTTGGGAACGCGCATGCGACGGTTCAAAGGCTCGGCATCTTCAACGTGGATGCATGACGCCCCGTAGCGGGCAGGTAAACCAAATTCGCGCTCGGCAGCCGCATCGACGAGCTCGAGAAAGCCGCCCGGACCAGGCGCTGCGTGCAACGCCCGGTACCATTCTGGAGCCACCCGTTCCAGCGCATGCGCTTGATCCAGTACCACGAACATCCGCGAGGGCACTTCGTGCATAATTCCGCGCGAGACTTCCTTCCACACTCGTTCTGGCACCAAGGCATCAACTTCACCGTCGGCGGCCATTTGTTGGCATAAAGACAGCGTGTTCTGGGCGACCTGAAAATCAGGAAAACGCGCGGCGAAGCGTGCCAACCGCAGAACGCGCACCGGGTCTTCAACAAACGCCGGGCCAACGTGACGCAGCACCCGGTTTTCGAGATCACGCCGACCTCCAGTCGGGTCGATCAAGGAGCCGTCTGGTGCTTGGGCAATGGCGTTCACGGTCAGGTCACGCCGTTGCAGGTCCTGCTCGAGCGTGACGTCGGGGCCTGCATAGAACACGAAACCACGGTAGCCCTTCCCCGACTTGCGCTCGGTACGCGCCAGGGCGTATTCCTCACGACTACGCGGATGCAGGAAAACCGGAAAATCGTCGCCCACCGGTAAAAATCCCCGGTCGACCATGGTCTGGGGGCTGGCGCCCACCACCACCCAATCGCGATCGCCGGCAGGCAAACCCAGTAACGCGTCGCGCACCGCCCCGCCCACCACATAAACATCCAATCCCGCAACATGCGGGTCGGTGAGTGCATCCGCAGCTAGGGAAGGCAATGTCATGGCGTGCTGGTTACGTACATGGGTTGCGGCACAACCACGCCTAGACGCTCTTTCAACGACTGAGGCTTGCCGGTAAACAAGGCGGTGTAATAGGTGGCGTTTGAAAGCACCTTTTGTACGTAGTTGCGGGTTTCCGTAAAGGGGATGGTCTCGGCGAAAATGGCGCCCTCCATGGGCCGGCGCAGCGTGGAGCGCCACGTTACCGGTCGGCGCGGTCCGGCGTTGTAACCCGCAGACGCCAACAACTGCGACCCGTCGAGATCTTGCAGCACGATATTCAGATAATGCGTGCCCAGCGTGGTATTGACGTCAAAGTCATTGACCCGCGACGGATGAAAGTCGGTCATGCCGATGCGCTTTGCAACCCACCGCGCGGTTGCCGGCATGAGCTGCATGAGGCCGGAGGCCCCTGCCCCCGACCGGGCCACGGTGACAAAACGCGACTCTTGGCGGATCAACCCATAAACCCAGGCCGGATCGAGCCCCAGCTCACGGGCTTTGGCTGTAACCCGCCCCTGAAAGGGAGCCACAAAGCGCTGCGTGAAGTCGTGTTGTTCGCGCGTAAGTTCGGAGGTGTTCACGACGCGGTCGTAAAGGCCAGCTTCGCGAGCCAGCTCTGCCGCGGCGAGGAGTTGCCGATCGGACATACCACGCAAGGCGAAATTCCATTCGGGCACGGCTTCAGAGCGCCAGCCCAGTTCAAATAATGCCAATGCACGCCGCAGACCCGGATGGGCGCGCACCTCGGCCATTTCCTCTGCAGTGGGCGGCGTCGCCCGCGGTGGAATCGTGGTGAGCTGCCCTAACTCTTCCGCCGCCAGCTGGCCGTAATATTCAAAGCTTTCGGCGAGGCTGGCGAATTCCCGCTGCGCTTCACGTGGCTTGCCCGTAGCGGCCAGCGCCCGAGCGTGCCAATATCGCCACGCCGATCGTGCGCGCAACTCGGGCCGCATCAACTCAATGCTTTCACGTACCCAGTTCCAGTCGATCTGCGCCGGTCGCAAGGCAGCGCGCACACGCCATTCGGCGTTGTAATCACTGATGCGGGCAGAAATAGTATCGCGGTACCAGACATCGGCGATATCCTGCTGACGCAGGGCCGCCAGCAGTGCGAAGTGCGCTTGCACCCAAGCAGTATCCGCTGGGGGCAGCACAGAGGCCCAGGTGTTCCGAAAATACTGGTGGCCCGGCAGCATGTCTTTACGCGCCAAGCGTGCCAGCGCAACGAGCACAAGCTCCCGCTCGTAAGGGTTTAACCGCTGGCCTTCGCGCTGCTTGAGCCAGGGTCGCGGGTTATCCCATAAAGCGTCGAAGTCTTTCAGCCGCTGGGCGCCCACGATGTACTGCGCCAACCCCCGTGCGGTACGACGATCATCAACATCTACGGCATCGCGCAGTTGTATGGACAATGTGTCGAACTGCACGATATTGCCGGCGACTAGCGTGTCGTACATGGCCCAGCAGTTAGGCCCGGGGCGGAACACCGCCGCCGCCTGCTTTGCTGATACCTGGATTCCTCCAGCATGTTGCGCGTGTAGAATCGCGCATTGAGCTTGAGGGTGATTCAAGACATAGCCATCGGCCAAACGGCGCACGCTCTCGAAGTCGCCGCGGCGGGCGCCCGCTTGTATGGCATCAGAGCGCAACCGTTGTTCTAAATAGGTGCCACGTTGCGTCTGCAGGAACTGGGTAATCTCGGCCATGGGTAACGGACGCGTAGTATCCTGCACTTGCTGACGCAGCAACCAGTATTGGGGATAAGCGCCCAGCAAATCATGACTGGCGGCGGTGGCAAGCTTGGCGAGGCGATCCCAAAGTTTGGCGTCGAGTGCCTGGCGCGCGGCCACAATGGGCAGTTCAGTTGTTTGAGCCGCCGCCGGCAGGGCTACAAGCAGGCTGGCGCTGACACCGGCAAGCAATCGAAATACGCGTTGCCCGGCGACCAGCTGCAACGCCCGAAATGTTTTACCTATCGTCATTGCCGACTTAACCCTATGAATGCAACGGAAGATCGGGGCCGGCCACGGCTCACGCGAATGTCGCGCCAACCGGCCCAGGGCGACACGCAACAGGATACCGCGGATAGGGTCGCCGCATCAGCTGGTAATACCGAAAAGTTGCGCCGCCGCCTACTGAACGCGCGCGCCGCACTCACGGAAACGGAGCGTGCAGCGGCCAATGCGGCCATCATCCGGCACCTTGAAAGCGGCTGGTACGCTAGCCCTGCAGGCGAGCTTTTGCGCGGGCTTCATGATCGACCCGCCGTAGTGGCCGCTTTTTGGCCCATTCGCGATGAGCCGGACTTGCGGCACCTGTTGCATCATTGGGCTAGCCAGGAACACTACGTGTTGGCACTGCCGTGTGTCGACCAGCTGAATGCGCCCCTGGTGTTTCGCCCCTGGCTGCCGGGGGCAGCCATGCGGACCGGGCGCTACGGCATCCCAGAACCCGACACCAGCGAAACGTGCATACCCGATGTGGTACTGGTGCCAACGCTGGGGTTCACGCCGCAAGGTGAGCGCATCGGTTACGGCGGTGGCTATTACGATCGCACCTTGCACGCCCTTCGTCATGATGGGCAAACACATGCCACCATTGGCATTGCGTACGCATGCGGCCGTCTGCAGCCGCATGAACATACGGCAGCCGATCACGACGTCGATCTCGACGCGGTGGTCGACGAACTGGGATGGACCATTCCGGCCCAAAACCGGCAAGATTAAGGGTTCAGGCACGGTCGTCGCCACGGGTTCAGATCGCGCACACCCTGCCTCTGAGAAAGGGCTGCACAATGTCGATGGCTTATCACTCAGCTTGCCGCCAGTCGTTTACGGCAACGTTAGACGCGACCAGATGGTATTAACCGCATCCGCGTTATTCAAGGTATAGAAGTGCAGCCCAGGAGCCCCGCCATCCAGCAAGGTTTGACACAGGCCTGTTACCACGTCCGCCCCAAAGGCGCGAATTGAAGCGCGGTCGTCACCGTAAGCTGCCAGGCGCAAACGGATCCACCGCGGCACCTCTGCACCACACATTTCCGAGAAGCGCAGCAACTGGGTGTGATTGGTGATCGGCATAATGCCGGGCACGATGGGTTGAGTAACGCCTTTGGCAATGGCCCGGTCGACGAAGTCGAAATAGGCATCAGCGTTGAAGAAGTACTGCGTGATCGCCCCGTTTGCTCCTGCTCGCATCTTCAGTGCGAAGTGCTCGAGATCGCTACCGGGGTCGGATGCCTGCGGGTGCATTTCCGGATACGCGGCGACTTTAATGTCGAACCAGTCACCCATTTCCTGACGCACGAAGGCCACTAAGTCGCTGGCATAGCGAAGCGGGCCCATGGTGCCCCCCATACCCGAAGGCAAATCGCCTCGCAGCGCTACTAAGCGACGGACTCCCATCTCTTTGTAGCCAGCGAGTAAATCGCGAATGCTGTCATGGGTTGCGCCTATGCAAGACAAATGTGGCGCCGCATCGAACCCCATGTTCTGCAGCAGGCGGATGGCCGCAACGGTACCCTCCCGGGTCGTGCCGCCAGCGCCAAAGGTTACGCTTACGTACTGGGGGTGCAATGCCGCCAACTGTTTGGCGGTACGCACCAGCCGCTCCTGCGCAACGACGTCGCGCGGAGGAAAAAACTCGAAGCTAAGCTCGAGGCGCTCAGAATCTGACATCAAATGTTAGGACTTAAATGAATAGCGTCGAGAGAACGCTAGAGATTATGCTGTAGAGCAGCGCGCCTGCCATGGCCCACCAAAACCCCTCGACCTTGAAGCCCGCCAAAATTGACCCAACAAACCAAAAAATCAAGGCGTTTATCACGAGCAAAAACAAGCCCAGGGTGAGGATCGTAACGGGCAGAGTAAGAAACACCAGAATGGGTTTAATCAATGTATTGATCAAACCCAATATCAATGCTGCAACCAGGGCCGAACCAAAGCTCGCCACGGTAATACCGGGCAAAACGTAGGCAACAGCCAGCAGGGCAATCGCGTTTAACAGCCAGATCAGCAACAAAGCCAGCATTTCTTACTCCTCCGGGTGTGCCTCGACGTGGCCCCCTTACGACCACGCGAGACGTTTAGGTAGGGGATAACGTTTGACGTAGTATGCAGCACATGGCAATCGTGCACTTAGTACCGATAGTGATCTGGCTTGTAGGGGCCTTCGACCGGTACGTTGATATAGCGCGCCTGCTCTTCGGTGAGCTCGGTCAGCTCTACGCCCAGTTTCTTAAGGTGCAATCGCGCCACTTTCTCGTCGAGCTTCTTCGGCAACACATAGACCTGCCCGCGCTGGTAAAGGTCGTTACGGGTGAACAGCTCGATTTGAGCCAGCGTCTGGTTAACAAACGACGACGACATCACGAACGATGGGTGGCCCGTGGCACAACCCAGGTTCACCAAACGGCCTTCGGCCAATAGGATAATGCGCTTGCCATCGGGGAAAATCACGTGATCGACCTGAGGCTTGATTTCTTCCCAGGTGTACTGCTTCAAGGAAGCTACGTCGATCTCGTTGTCGAAGTGGCCAATGTTGCAGACAATGGCCTGATCCTTCATGCGGCGCATGTGGTCGTGGGTGATCACATGGTAGTTGCCAGTGGCCGTCACAAAAATGTCGGCCTTGTCCGCTGCATACTCCATGGTGACAACTTTGTAACCTTCCATCGCTGCCTGCAAGGCGCAGATGGGATCGACCTCGGTGACCCACACCTGGGCGCGTAACCCGGTGAGCGCTTGCGCACAGCCCTTGCCGACGTCACCATAACCGCAGACTACGGCGATTTTGCCCGCAATCATGACGTCGGTTGCCCGCTTGATGCCGTCAACCAGCGATTCGCGGCAGCCGTACAAGTTATCGAATTTCGACTTCGTGACAGAATCGTTCACGTTAATGGCGGGAAACGCCAACTCGCCCCGTTCTGCCATTTGATACAGGCGGTTGACGCCTGTAGTAGTTTCTTCGGTGACACCACGAATCTTAGCCAACCGCGTCGAATACCAGGTGGGGTCGCGCTGCAGCTGCTGGCGGATCGAATCAAAGAGCACGCTTTCTTCTTCACTGCCGGGATTCTTCAACACGTCGGGGTCTTGCTCGGCGCGCGCGCCCAAATGCAACAACAGGGTTGCATCGCCCCCGTCATCGAGGATCATGTTGGCGTATTGCCCGTCCGGCCACTCGAAGATTTGGTGCGTATATTGCCAATACTCTTCCAGGGATTCGCCTTTGATGGCGAACACGGGTGTGCCGGAGGCAGCAATGGCGGCGGCAGCGTGATCTTGGGTGGAAAAGATATTGCACGACGCCCAACGCACTTCGGCACCCAGCGCCTTCAGTGTTTCGATGAGCACCGCAGTTTGGATGGTCATGTGCAGGCTGCCGGCGATACGGGCGCCCTTGAGCGGTTGGGCGTCAGCGTATTCTTCGCGAATTGCCATCAGACCGGGCATTTCGGTTTCGGCGATGGAAATTTCGCGGCGCCCCCAGGCAGCCAGGGAGATATCGGCAATACGATAATCGGCCTGTTTGGCGACTTCGGTTACAGCGTTCATGTTTTGACTCCTTGAACCTGCACCTGCGCCGGGCTTGAGTGCTCGCACAGCCCACGCATGATGCAGGGATGAACGAGCGCCGTTACAACAGACCGCCGAGCATCGGCGGCGACTATTGATCTGGTTCCGAGCCTGGCGGGTGACTCGCCAAGACCGCAATACGTACCCTGGCAGGGGGTGCGGTCGCGTCAGACACCCGTTGCAACGCTCCTCGGAAGCTCCCACATTGTACCGGGAATATAGGGTTGTTCGCGCGCTTAGGAAGATGGAGCAGCGCGCGGCGCGGCCGATTTCGCGGCGGGCAATGCCTGTGCGGTCGATCCGCTGCCGGCTTCCTCGGCCCGCAATCGCCGCCATAAGGTGGAACGGCTTATGCCGAGTCGGCGTGCGGCTTCAGATCGATTGCCACCACACGCATCCACCACCGCTTGTAGGGAAGCTGCGTCGGTCGCCAGCGACGGTGCCATGGATGAAACGGCATACAGTTCGGGACACTCGTAGGGCAACTGGGTGTCATCCACTGTCGCCGGCGAATCGTACTGCGCAAAGAAAACGGCCAGCCGCTCGCAGACGTTCTCGAGTTCTCGAATATTTCCCGGCCAATCGTAGGCGCGCATGCGAGGAACTAACGGGCTGAGTACCTGCGGGGCCGGCAAGTTCGACCCCAGGCGGCGCAAAGCCTGTGCGAGCAATACTTGCCCCAACAAAACAACATCCTCGCCGCGTGCGCGCAAGGGAGGTAACTCCAGGCGCAAGATATTCAGGCGGTAGTACAGGTCGGCTCTAAAGCGCTTCTCGGCAATCAATGCCGGCAGGGGTTGATGCGTGGCCGCGACTATGCGTACGTCGACCGGGACGGGCCGGTCGCTACCAAGCGGCAACACCTCGCGCTCCTGCACCACGCGCAACAACCGAGTCTGCAACTGGATAGGCATGTCGCCAATCTCATCCAGGAACAAGGTTCCGCCGTGCGCGACCTCTAGCAAACCTGGCTTGCCACCCCGGCGCGAGCCCGTGAAGGCGCCCTCTTCATACCCGAACAACTCGCTTTCCAGCAGCGCTTCCGGCATGGCCGAGCAGTTCAAAGCCACGAAGGGCCCCCCTCCACGCGCTCCGGCGTTGTGAATCGCCTGGGCGAATAACTCTTTACCGGTGCCGCTTTCGCCCAGTATCAAGACAGTGGCATCTGACTGCGCGTACCGCCGGGCGGCGGCAAGGGCGCGCTGAAACGGGCGACTCATGCCCACTAAGTCGTCGAAGCGGTAACGCGCTAATAATTGGCGACGGTACTTACGCTGTGCGCGTAGCTTGCCATCGGCAGCGTGAATGAGATTGGCATCGTGCAGCGCCATCACTGCGCCCACCACTGCGTTGTACTCCCGAATAGGAGTGATGTTGGCCACCCATTCACGGCCCCGATAAAACAAGATGCGATCCCGTTCCTCCTTGCCCTCGCGCAATACCTCGCGTAGTGATAAGGCAGAATCCACGTCGTCCAACGCGCTGCCCAGCAGACGGGCACGCGACACGTCTAGCACACGTTCCATCGCCGGGTTCGCAGCAATCACCCGATGTTCGTTATCCACTGCCAGCACCGCTTCTTGCAGGTTGTGAAGCACGCCTGCAAGCTGGTCGTAACGGGCGGCGTCAGCGCGCGCTTTGCGAGCCATTTCGAGAGCGTCGTCGAGCGCCTGCTGTACCGCGCTTTCGGAATACGTAAGGACTCCAGGAAGCCCATGTTGCGCCGCCAACTCAACGACAATACTTGAGCCCACGATCGCTTGACACCCTTGCTGAGCAAGACGAAAGAAGCAGGTTCGAGCCTCTTCTGCCGAACGGTATGTGGCCTGCACGACGTCGATGTTGAGCAGATCCTTGACGGCATCCAGCTCGGCTATGGTTTCCCCATAGGTGACGACACCCACGCGGTCCGCATACGCTCGCGCCTTCAAGAGCGCCAATAGGATGTCATAACCTCCCACCTTGACAGTAGCGACCGGGGTACGCACGGACGACTTCAGCAATGCCGCGTTCGAACCCGCACTAATGAAAGCGTCAACCCGCCCTTCACTCTCGCGCGCGCGTGCAATGCTCAAGGCTTGTCCAAACGCTGCGTCCACGGCTTCGATCTCGGCGTGCACCATATAACGGCGAATGAGACTGGATGCCAGCGCGGTCAAGTGTGAGTAACTTACAAAGCATAGACGTAAGGGGCGCGCGAACGCTGAGGCAATGGGTTCTGGCATAGCAGCAAGCCGGCAGAGCTGAGCGATTGGTCAATAGTTAAGACTTCACTACAGGTTGGTGATGCAAGGAGCGGTAGGCCGTACTTTCCCCCGCCCAAGGGAGGCATGCTCGAAGAGACTGAAACGCGCTGAAGTTCGGAGGGGACAATCGACGATCCGGTGCCCAACTCCTTGTTCCTGTAGCTCGGCGCAATGAGACAGGGCTACCGGCAAAGGTTCAAAGCGGCAGACGCCGAAAGCCGCTGGCGCATCCCGGTGGTTGCCGTGTGCAACGCTACCGTTTCACCTACTGTCTCGCTGCAACACATGCGCTGTTTCATGAGCTGTTTCATTGAAACGGTTTTCCCGACCCTGAACACCTAGGACTTACCCCCGGATAGGTCGCTGTCTTCAAAAAACATCAGCACTTCAATGCATTACGCGCATGGCTTCACTTCAAGCACAAATTGGCATGCATTTCGCATCAATGTACCCAACTGATCCACGGTACAGCTATGCATCCTTTAGAACACATCGTTATTCTTGACCTCACGCACATGCTGTCCGGCCCCTATGGGGCCATGCTTCTCACCGATCTTGGTGCTCGTACGATCAAGGTGGAACCGCCGGGCGGGGAAGCAACTCGCAATCTGCTGCGCGACGATCCGCACTATTCTCGCGAGGGCATGGGAGCCTATTTCTTGACCTTGAATCGAGGAAAGCAAAGCGTTTGCATCGACCTCAAACACCCGCAGGGCCACGCGGTGTTTTTAGATCTGGTGCGCCAGGCCGACGTCGTTATCGATAACTACGGCGTCGGGGTGACCCAACGCCTGAAAATTGACCACGACAGCCTGAAGGCTGTGAATCCACGGATTATCACGTGTTCGATTACCGGCTTCGGAGGGACGGGACCCATACCGAATCGCCCCGCTTTCGATCAAGTGGTGCAAGCCATGGGCGGCGGTATGTCGATAACCGGCGAACCGGGACAACCGCCTATGCGTTCCGGAATTCCTATCGGTGATCTTACGGGCGGCACATTTGGCGCCCTGGGGATCCTGGCAGCGTTGCAAGCGCGCAGCGTCACCGGCCAGGGCCACCACGTCGACATTTCGATGCTGGATGCCCAGATCTCGTTGCTGAATTACATGGCCACCATGTACCTCATGTCGAACCGCCTGCCAGAGCGGGTGGGCAATGGTCACTTCGTCCATGTGCCCTACAACACCTACCCCACACAGGACGGACACATTATCGTAGCGTGCATTGGCGACAGCTTCTTCCAACGAATCATCGACGTGTTAGACGACCCCGAATTGCGGAATCCCGCCTACGCAACCCAACCCGGCCGATATGCCCACAAAGGCCGCATCGATGCCATTGTGACGCGTCATTTGCAATCTAATACGACGCAATACTGGCTGAAACGCCTGACTGAGGCGCGTGTACCCTGTGGCCCGGTCAACAACTTCGCCCAGGCGCTGTCGGACCCTCAGGTCGTGGCGCGTAAGATGGTGGTCGATGTGGAATTGAAGTCAGGCGAACGCGTTCGCATGCCTGCCAATCCCATTAAATTGAACGGTGCAGATACTTTCAACCCAACGTGTCCGCCGGCGCCCGGTGAACATACCGACAGCGTGTTAACCACCTTGCTGGGCTACGACAGCGGGCACATTGCCAACTTACGTGCCCAAGGAGCCATTGCATAGATTGCACCGCGATTGCGACCATTGAGCGACCACCTTCCGGAAGCAGGGGCGCACCGGCAACCGGGCAGACAACCTGCTTTCTATTGTAGGCACATTAAGCGGAGCATTGAGTCGCAATACGGGTGACAGTTTTCTCTTACCACTTAACCCATACGCATTAGAACCGTCAATTGACACAGGAGGGGCGATGACAACCACTAAAGGGCCAAGGGTCGACCTAACCATGGTCGGCGATTGGGGGACGGCCAATTTTCACACGATACTCGGCTGGATCGCTGCACACATGCGGTGGCGTTCGGCTCCACTATCGAAATTCACCATAAAAACAGGCAGCGCCTACCGCGATGGTGTCGAAGCGGTAGGCCGGGGCGATGCCGACCTGGCCATTACGACGCCCTGCCATATGGGAATACGCTGGGCCGTTGAGGGTCGCCATTTCTACGGTGGTCGAGCCTTTCCCAACCTGCGCGTCCTGGCTGTTTTGCCTCAGGACGACCGCCTTACCTTGGCCGTGCGTTCCGATACCGGCATTTCGTCGTTTGCCGACATCCGCGAACGTCAGTATCCGCTAGTCGTCGCAACTCCAACCCGCGACTATGACAACTTATGCAGTTACGTAATCGACCTGATCTTTCAGGCGCATGGCATTCCACCGGGGGACCTCACCCGCTGGGGCGGTCGTTTCGTCGAACATGAAAACCCGCGCGCTTGCATTCGCACTGCCATCCAGGGCGAAACTCAAGCGGTGTTCAACGAAGCTATTATGGTGTCGCAATGGCGCGAGTTAGTAGAAAACCACGACATGCGCTTTGTGCCGATCGAAGACACCGCTATGGATCGCTTGGTGAACGAGTATGGGCTCCGGCCCAACGTGATAGAAGCAGGACGCTTAAACAACAAAGAGGACATCCCCTGCATCGACTGGTCAAACTGGGTGGTATTCGTGCGTGATGATATGCCGGAAGAGCTCGCCTACCGTCTCGTTGCGGTTATGGTTGAAGAGCGTGCCGAATTCGAAGCACGCTTTCAACACATGCCAGTTAGCCAAAGCCCGCTAACCTACCCGATCGACCCTGCGAAGATGCCCTTGCACGCCGGAGCACCGTTGCACCCAGGAGCGGAACGATATTACCGAGAACACGGATACCTGTAGTTTTTATTGTTCGAACATTATTCTGCCTGAACAAACATGCGCGCACGTATCAGCACGACAAACAACCTGCGCCTTATTGGAGACAACGATGATTGGCCAGTTTAAAAATGTTTGGCGACGGATATTGCTTGCAGCACTTCCTGTCTTGCTGCTTTTGCCGTTTTCTGCCAATAGCTCAGAACAAAGTGAATATCCGTCACGACTCGTACGAATCGTCGTTCCTTTTGGGCCCGGAAATTCCTACGATCACACCGTTCGCTATATTGCCGAACAATTAAACAAGCTAACGGGAGAATCGTTTATCGTTGAACCGAAGCAGGGTGCGATTGGAAACATCGCTGCGGCGTATGTGGCGCGAGCACCTGCCGACGGCTACACCGTGTTTCTGGCGGCTAATTCCACTCACGCCGCCAACCAGCATCTGTTCAAGGAGCTGCCTTTTGATCCGATTGCCGACTTCGCCCCTGTTACCACCTTGGTGAAAGTGCCGCAGGTGCTGGTGGTTTCGCCTACGCTAGGCGTCAGTACGGTGCAAGAGCTTATCGATCTGGTCAAGAACAACCCGGGCAAATACAACTACGGTAGCTCCAGTGCGACCGGGCGGGTGGCGGCGGAATCGTTTAACGACGTAGCCGACCTGGACGCCGTGCATATTGCCTACAAGACCACCTCACAAGCCATTGTTGATTTGGCCAGCGGTCAGCTCCATTACCTGTTTACGGATGCTGGCGCCGGGATCAACCACGCTCGCAGCGGAAAGGTAAAGGCATTAGGCGTAACGTCAGCGCAACGCCTGGACGCTGCGGCCGATATTCCTACCATTATGGAAGCGGGTTTGCCCGGTTACGAGTTCGTCGCCTGGCTAGGGCTGGTGCTTCCGGCACACACCCCAGAGCCGGTCGTGAACAAACTGTCTGAGCTTACCAATCGGGTGTTAGCGAATCCGGAGACAGAGAAGTTTCTAGCCGACTTATACATCCAGCCCTATCCTGGCAGCCCCCACAGCCTGACCCAGCTGATCCAAAGCGATACCAAGCGCTGGGGAGAGCTGATCAAAGCCGCCGGCATCGAGCCGCAGTAACTTCGCATTCACACGGGTAAACTTACCCTGAACCGCACCCAGTGACCGTGGTGCGCAATGTTGTGGACAACGCCCGCAGCAAGGCCGCTCAGGCCGGCCCCACGAAGCCGGGGGCAGAAAAGTCCCCGTTTTAGAGATCTCGGCACCTCTGATCAGGGCGTAAGCACCACGCGGCTGACGGGTACCGCTGCGTACTTATTCCAAACACCGCATGTCTTCTAGCGCCGAGCACCCCCAGAGGACGAAGGGCTTGCGCTAAGAACGCGACCGCGCAGCCGCTTTACCCACCGGCCAATACGGTATCCAGCACGGCGCTAAAGCGCTGCGCGTTTTGAAAGCCGATGACTCGGGCGTCGGTTCGTTCGTTACCGTTCGCATCAAAGAAGATGATCCCGGGGGGACCAAACAACCGAAACCGCTTCAATAGGGCCTGGTGCTCCGGGCTGTTTTTGGTTACGTCCGCCTGGACCAGCACCATTTGCCCCATGCGCTGTGCTACCTCCGGCTGGCTGAACGTAAAGCGCTCCATTTCCTTGCACGAGACGCACCAATCGGCGTAGAAATCGAGCATAACGGGCCGCCCGCGTGCCTGCTTGATCACGTCGTTCAGCTGACCAAGAGAATTCACGAGCAAAAAGTTGACTCCTGGCGCACCCGGCACGGCTCGCACACCATCTGCGGTGACCCGGCTGGCAAACGATAGGCCGCCGGCCCCCGCGCTGGAGGCGGTACTACCGAAGACGTACCCGTTTTGGTTGCTACCCTCGATGAAGGAGCTGTCCGTGCTCGCCGCCGTACTACCCGATGAGGACACGTCCGAGAACGCTGACGCGTGTCCTTCCCGGGGTTGTGGGGCGCCTACATAGGCCGATGGAGAGGGCGCGGCCGTTTGTTGGACGGCCGCGAGATGGGCCAACGGCTGCAAGGGGTCCCGTCCACCGCTGGCGAGGCCCACCACTTCAACCACTCCAATCAAGGCGAAGGCCCACCCCAGCCCCTTGGTGAATCGCCTGCCAATCCTCGCTTCGGCAGGCAGGCTATCGAAGGCACGCAACAAACTTGCGGCAAACAAGGCCAGGAGGGCCCAACCGGCCATCTGTACCCA
Organism: uncultured Pigmentiphaga sp.; assembly: GCA_964569785.1. Lineage (GTDB taxonomy): Bacteria > Pseudomonadota > Gammaproteobacteria > Burkholderiales > Burkholderiaceae_B > Verticiella. The sequence continues at coordinate 22,905 of CAZMVM010000034.1, forward strand.
TCCTGGAAGCACAGGGAGCAAGGTCCACCACGCCACCACTAACAGCAGCATGCCGAAGAAGCGCTTCACCCCGTCCATCCAGGCGCCTGCCTTGGGTAACAATGCGCCAGCCGAGGCGCCCGCGACCAAGAGCAAGACGCCCATCCCCCACGCCAGCGCGAATAAGGCTACGGCCCCGACCCAGACGTCGCCGGTCTGCGAGATATAAAGCAGTGCTCCGGCTAACGGTGCGGCAACACAGGGGCCGACGATCAATGCAGAAATCGCCCCCATCCCAAAGGCTCCGGTGAAACGACCGCCAGGAAGCCGATTCGCCCAGGCAGACAGACGGGCCTGTACCCCACCCGGCACCTGCACTGTAAAGACGTCAAACATGGCAAGGGCCAGGATTGCCAACAGCAGCGCGAAGGTGATCAGTACCCAAGGGGTTTGTAAGGTCGCTGCCAAACTGGCCCCCGTAAGCCCGGCAGCCACACCTGCAGCGGTGTACACCAAAGACATGCCCAAAACATAAACGGCAGCCAGCCCCAGCCCCCGCATGCGGCGCGAGCGAACCTGAACAGCCGAGTCGCCCACCAAGATGGACGACAAGATAGGCACCATGGGTAATACGCAAGGCGTCAACGACAGCAACACACCCAAGACAAAAAAGACACCTGCGGTTTGCCACAACGCGGAGCCGACCAGGGCATCAGCAAGACTGACATCATTGGCGGTTAGCCAGGCACCCCATTCGCCTGCATTTCCGCCCTCGCGGCCCAGATCCGCTGCCACCACTTCCCAGCCGCCCTGGGCGCCTTGATCAAGCGCGACTTTCTGCGTGAGCGGCGGATAGCACAACCCTGCATCGGCGCATCCCTGACTCGTCGCCAAAAGGGTGACGGCGTCGGGCGCACCATGAAGCGGTACGCGGATACTGATGCGATCGCGATGGGTTTCCAGATCCTTTTCGAAGATGGGGTCAAAAATTACCTGACCGCGCGGCAGCTCGGGCCTACCGACAACGCCAGGGGGGTCGGACTCAAAGCCAAACTGCTCGTGGTACATGTAATAGCCAGGCGCAATTTGGTAGGTAAGCTCGAGCGTGTCGGGCGCCACTAGCTCGGCAGAAAGGGCAAAGGCCTTTTCGGGCGGAAGGAAGTCACTTTCAGAAAGGCCTGCGGCAGGGCGACTGAACAAGACGACTGCGAACACCAGCAGCAAAAGTGCGCCAAGGAGTGCGAGCCGATTGGACTGTCGCAAAGAATCAAACATACGAAGATCAAGCACTGCCACACCACCGCCCTGCGCGGCGATCAAAGAGGATTTCCGGTTTCTGCTCGTACCCAATCAAGATAGGCAGGCAGACCCGCGGCAACTGGAACAACGAGGATTTCGGGGACTTCGTAGGGGTGCAAGCGCTTGATCGCGTCGATCAGAGCGTCTTGCTGTTGGGTCGTGGATTTAATCATGAGGAGAATTTCCTCGTCACCCTCAATTTTGCCCTTCCA
>CAZMVM010000035.1:0-23472 GCA_964569785.1 uncultured Pigmentiphaga sp.
GCCACCTATCAGATGGATCCGGCCAACAGCCATGAAGCATTGCGGGAAGTAGCGCTCGACCTTCGAGAAGGCGCCGACATGGCCATGGTGAAGCCCGGCATGCCCTATCTCGATATTGTGCGCCGGGTCAAAGACGAGTTCGGCGTTCCCACCTTCGTGTACCAGGTGAGCGGCGAGTACGCCATGCTCAAGGCCGCCAGCCAGAACGGATGGTTGGAGCACGACAAGGTCGTACTAGAGGCGTTGCTGGCTTTCAAGCGCGCCGGCGCCGACGGCATTCTGACTTACTTTGCCCTGGAGGCTGCCCGCTTGCTGCAGCAACAGCGTTAATCTAAGCGGGCAACAGCGCTTCCTGGATCGCGCAGGCGGCATTAGCTGGCCGTCCTGCGCTCTCTGCCCATCGACCACAACAAGGGCACAAGGACAGCCGCGACGGCGGGGAACACCAGCATGTTCACCAGTTCCCACCCCCCAACGTTGAGCAAAATACCCGACAGAAACGACGAGGCAGCAACCGAGCCGAACACCAGGAAATCGTTCAGGGCCTGTACGCGTGTGCGTTCGGCATGAGTGCAAAGCTCAGCCACCATCGCCGTCGCACCTATAAAGCCAAAGTTCCAGCCCACCCCAATCAGGACGAGGGTGCCGTAGAAGTGGGCCAGGTCGAGCCCCATGAGAGCGACGGCTGCCGCACTGCCGCTTAGCACCAGGCCCCATGCCGTTACCCATTCCGCGCCGAAGCTGTTAATCAAGCGGCCTGTGACAAAGCTGGGGCCGAACATCGCCAAGACATGCCACTGGATTCCCATCGTGGCCTGCCCCACCGTATGGCCACAAGCAACCATGGCCAAGGGCGCCGCAGTCATGACTAGACTCATCAAGCTAAACGAAACCACGCCCGCACCGACTGCCAGAAGAAAGCGCGGCGTGCGCAAGAACGTTGACACGGTGCGTCCACCGGCGGTGTCTTCCGTCGCCTCTACCGGCATGCGAACATCACGTAACATCCAAAGAATGGGAAGCGAAAGCAACACCAGCACCGCCTGGGCAACAAAGCTGCCCGCAAAGGGCATCGCAGGCCACAACTCGCGGGTATAAATGACCGTTTGCGGCCCAACCACAGCCCCCACCAGGCCGCCCACCATGACCCAGGAAATCGCGCGCGGCCGAAAGTCCGGACTGGCACCATCGGTAGCGGCGAACCGATAGCTTTGTACGTAAGCCGAGTACGTTCCTGCGAGCAAAGTGGCCAAGCAGAACAACAGGAAGGACGCCTGAGCGATGGCGTAGGCAGCGCCCAAGCCGGCAACCACACCGATGATGGCACTGGACAGATAACCCTTGCGCCGCCCAAAACGCCGCATGAGCAACGCAGCGGGCAAGGTGCCCAGGGCCATCCCAAGGTTGAACATACTGACTGGCAATGTGGCCAAGGCGGGAATCGAGGTTAACATTTGTCCCACCACCCCGCCTAATGACACGACAATAGGCGCAATGGCACCACCTAGCGCTTGCGCGCCTGCCAAGACACGCGCATTACGACGCGCGTGAGCATCGGAATAGGAGTTTTGACTCATGGAAATGAAGTATAGCGACGCCGGCGATGCGACTGCTACCAAGTCTTCGATGTATTCCCTGCTTGATTGATCAAGGCCGCGCGCCTTTGACCTGCATTCTACGAGTTCTGCTAAGCTAGCCGACGAGACTGCATTTCGAAAACGGGGCACAACCTCGCAAACGGTGGCACGTATCTCGAACGCAGTAACAACGCTCATAGAAACCCAGGCGGCCATCGCCTGTTGGACGACTACCGTCAAAGCAGCAACCAATGCATCGCGGGGCGTAGCAGCGGGGCCAAAGATCAGGCGTGCTGTTCGACCGGCATGTGCCCTGCTGTGTGTCCGTCATCGTCGATACCCGACCACCTACCTGCCCCCGCCAAATCCATATCACCGCCGCCGTCGCGCGACCTGAGCTGGCGAGCGGCAGCGGTGCAAGGTTTCAACTTGATCCGCGTCCAACGCCTTCTAGGGAGACTGTCCAATGAGTACTCGTCGCGAAGTGGATACTTTCGGCTCGATCGAGGTTCCCAGTGAACGTTTATGGGGCGCGCAAACTCAGCGATCTTTGCACTTCTTTGCCATCTCCAGTGAAAAAATGCCGCGCGCACTGATTGACGCTCTGGCGCGGGTTAAGCGCGCGGCGGCACACGCCAACGCGCAGCTGGGGCAACTCGACGCAGCGATCGCTGACGCCATTGTGCAAGCAGCTGACGAAGTCATCGCCGGGCAATGGCCGGATGAGTTTCCGCTCGCCGTGTGGCAAACCGGATCCGGCACACAAACCAATATGAACATGAACGAGGTTCTGGCCAACCGGGCCTCGGAGCTTATGGGCGGGCCGCGTGGTGAGGGGCGCAAGGTACACCCCAACGACCATGTCAACCGGGGTCAATCGTCCAACGATGTGTTTCCCACGGCGATGCATGTTGCAGCAGTCCTGCAGGTTGAACGCGAGCTCCTGCCCGCGCTGCAGCAGTTGCACGACACTCTATTGGCCAAGAGCCAGCAGTTTCGCAACATCGTCAAGATTGGCAGAACGCATCTGCAAGACGCCACGCCTCTCACACTGGGTCAAGAAATCTCGGGCTATGTCAGGCAACTCGCTATCTGCCAGGATCAAATCCGGGCGGCAATGCCAGCGGTTTATGAACTGGCAATTGGGGGCACGGCCGTAGGTACTGGCCTGAACGCCCATCCTGAGTTCGGCCAGAAAGTGGCAGCAGATCTAGCCCAAGCCACCGGCCTGCCATTCGTATCCGCACCCAACAAATTTCAGGCCTTGGCAGGACACGAGGCATTGCTGTTTCTACACGGGGCGTTAAAGACGCTAGCGGCGGCCTTGATGAAAATCGCCAATGACATCCGCTGGCTTGCGAGTGGTCCGAGGTCTGGGCTAGGAGAAATCTCGATCCCGGAAAATGAACCGGGAAGCTCCATCATGCCGGGCAAAGTCAATCCGACTCAATGCGAAGCGCTCACCATGCTGGCGGCCCAGGTCATGGGCAATGACGTGGCCATCAATATTGGCGGATCAATGGGAAATTTCGAACTTAACGTGTTTAAGCCGCTGATTATTCACAACGTATTACAGTCCATCCGCCTGTTAGCCGACGGTATGCGCAGCTTCGATGAGCATTGTGCGGTGGGCATCGAGCCCAATCACGAGCGCATTGCCGAGCTGGTCGACCGATCGCTTATGCTCGTCACCGCGCTCAATCCGCACATTGGCTACGATAAAGCTGCCCAGATTGCCAAGAAGGCGCACAAAGAGGGGCTTTCTCTGAAAGAAGCGGCGCTGCAGCTGGGCTTTGTTACTGAGGAAGAGTTCTCACAATGGGTTGTGCCCGCACAAATGACCAATCTGGATCACACATAAACGAACCTATTCCGTCGCTTCCCGAGACGCCGTTACGATTTGTCTGGCACTTTTTCTGGAAACTGAGGGGCTGGTACGCGCTGATCATCTTGTTTGAAATCGCGGCGGCGGTCAGTAGTATCTTAATGCCCTATGCCGTGGGGCAAATTGTGGGCGCCGTCAGTGAAGCCATGCGCCCCCAATCCGGATCGCTGGAATCTTTGCACGCACTGGTTATGGGCCCACTGCTTCTGTTCGTGGGCCTAAGTTTGGGAGAGCTCGTGTTCAATCGGGCGAGCGGGGCATGCCGCGTCATAGCCTCACCTTTACAACGCACGAGCGTCGCGCGCAGTTTATTCGGGTATCTACAGCACCATTCGCATCGTTATATCACCAATCATTTTGCCGGCGCTCTAGCCTCACGGATATCCGAGACCGCGGTGGGGGTGAACATGATCATCGCCACCTTCATGTTCGACTTCCTCCCGCTCGCGGTCACGCTAAGTGTGTCCATTGTGCTGCTGTACCACGCAAATTTCAGCCTGGCGCTGTTCACGCTGGCATGGTCGGCGGCATTTGTGCTGATTTCCTATTGGTTCGCGCGGCATGCACGCCCGTTGGCGCATCGCCATGCAGCAGCCCGCGCCGAGACGACCGGACATATTGTCGACGCAGTCACCAACCTCAGCAGTGTCCGCCTGTTCGCCCAATCAGGCTATGAGTACGAGCGGCTTCGCAACATACAGGCCAAGGAGATCGCGCAAGGCCGAAAATCGATGTGGTTCAACGAAAAGTTGCAATGGTTTCAACAGTCTGCCGCCCTCGTTCTTAAAGTCGGTACGCTGTATTTTGCTTTCATTCTGTGGCGGGACGGCAGAATTGGCGTGGCTGAATTCGTGATGAGCACCAGTTTGTCGTTGATGATCATCAGTGAAGCACGCAATATCGGGAGACGCTTTGTCGAAGTGTTCGAATATGCGGGGAATATAACCAACGGCGTGCAAACCATTCTGCAACCCCACGAAATTACTGACTTGCCCGAAGCTCGCGACATCGCCATCAAGCACGGTACCATCGAGTTGCGCGATGTCACTTTCGGCTATAACCCATCGCGGCCGGTGTTTCAAAACCTTAATTTGCATATACCTGCAGGTCAGCGGGTGGGGCTGGTGGGCTTTTCAGGGTCGGGCAAATCAACGCTAGTGAACCTCATTCTGCGCTTATACGAGCCGCAAAGCGGAACCATTCACATCGACGGCGTCAATATTCGCCATATGACCCAATATTCTCTACACTCTCAAATTGCCTACATTCCTCAGGAACCAGGCCTGTTTCATCGCAGCTTGCTCGAAAATATTCGTTATGGGCGCTTGCACGCGACCGACGAGGAAGTCGAAGAGGCCGCCACGAAAGCCAGTGCGGATGATTTCATCCAAGAGCTTCCTGCAGGCTATGATTCACTTGTAGGCGAACGCGGGGTCAAACTCTCTGGAGGGCAGCGCCAACGAGTTGCTATAGCACGCGTTGCCTTAAAGAATGCGCCCATTCTCATTATGGATGAGGCCACCTCCAGTCTTGACTCGCTCACGGAAAATGCCATTCAGAACAGCCTCGATACGCTGATGGCCGGCAAGACAGTCATCGTTATTGCGCACCGACTTTCAACGATTGCCCACCTGGACCGCATCCTGGTATTCGATCAAGGACGCATCGTTGAAGACGGTACCCATGACGAATTGCTAGCGCGGCATGGCACCTACTGGCGCTTGTGGAGACAGCAGGCCGATGGTTTCCTGCCCAATAAGGACGAAGACAAGGCAGACGCAACGGCAGTTGATTACGCTTAATGGTCTTAGTGGCTCTTAACGGGCGCTCGGGCACTGCTTCAAACGACGAAGGCTATCGACGTGTCAGGTTTTATGCCGCAACCTCCGAACGTGCGCTTATCGTAGCTATAGGCACCGGGTGTGCTCAGCGGGTTCGGCCGGAAACTTCTGCACCCGCGTGTGGATCCAGCCGCATGAACGACAGGGCCGACAACGAAACCAAGAGGCCAACAACGATAAACCCTGCGCCCACGTCGAACGAACCGAGCTGGTTTACACCGCGTACCGCCATGCTCAAATTGAGTGTCACCGCCGCCACCCCCACTCCGAAGCTGATACCCACCTGTTGCGCCATCGCTGCAAACGTGCTGGCCCGGCTCATGAGCTCATGGGGGACATCGGCGTAAGTCAATGTATTGACCGCGGTAAGCTGCAACGATCGGAAGAAGCCACCCACCAACAACACAACTAGCATGACCCAAACGGGCATCGTTGGCGTAAAGAACGCACACACGGCCAGAAAAAAGCCCGTGGTCACCGCGTTGATAATGAGCGAGTTACGAAACCCGAGTGTGCGCAGTACGGGTACCGCCACCAGCTTCAGCAAGAGTGCACCGACGGCTCCAACGAAGGTAATCATGCCGGCGGCCAAGGCCGTCATGCCGAATACCTCCTGCAACAACATGACCAGCAGAAATGGCGTTGCACCAATGGAAAAACGCGACAAATTGCCACCAATACTGCAGATGCGAAACGTAGGAATGGATAACAGGCTTAAATCGACAATGGGGTGCGCGACACGACGGGCATAAATTGCGTAAACGATCGCCAACACGATACCCAGTCCCAGAACCCCAAAAGCCAGTAAGTTTGAAACCGCCTTATTTCCAATCGCGTCCACCCCGTATACGATGGCGGCCAAACTCAGCCCCGTCAATGCAAACCCGATGAAGTCCAGCGGCCGATCGGGCTCTTCCGCCGTCACCTTAGGAATGAATTTGAAAATAAGAAAGATACCTGCCAGGCCGATGGGTACATTGACCACAAATATCCAATGCCAGGAAGCATAGGTGACAAGAAACCCGCCTAAAGGAGGCCCAAGCATGGGTCCGAGTAAAGCGGGAATCGTGAGAAACGACATCGCGCGCACGAGCTCAGACTTGGGCACTGCCCGCAGCAGGATGACCCGCCCGACCGGCACCATCATGGCGCCGGCCATTCCCTGGAGGACCCGCCCAACGACCAAATGAACCAACGATTGCGCAAGGGCGCAAAAAACCGACGAAACCGTGAACAGGATGATTGCACCAGTGAATACGCGACGAGCGCCGAAACGGTCGGCTGCCCATCCACTGAGCGGCACAAAAATAGCGACCGCGAGCAAATACGACGTAATCGCGACGTTCATGCGTACACCGGTAGTGCCGAACGCCTCACCCATCGCTGGCAGGGCAGTGGCCACAACGGTGGAATCCAGCATTTGCATCAGAAGGGCACAGCCGATGATGCCGGGGATCACGTAACGGGTAATAAAGCTGGTTTCACGCATGTAGGGACATTTCACCCTGATAGTTCTGACAGGTTACAAGATATTAATTAATGTGACACAATGGATTGCATTGTTTGATCAGCTGTTAATCGATGAATCAATTCAATCCATCACCTCGTCCAGCACTTACTCCGCGCGAACGCGAGATACTCGATTTCATCCTGGCCGGCAGCTCGAACAAACTCACGGCCTACGAGCTCGGTATCTCGCAGCGAACGGTGGAAGTGCACCGCTCACGCATTTTTCAAAAGATGGGCGTGCGCAACGCCGTCGAGCTCATCGCTCTCGTGTACCAACACGCCGTCTCGGGTTCGGGCTCAACTCCCGCACCGCAGACGCCATCGGTACGCTCCACCCGGCCCACCATCCACGAACCGGCGGCGCGGCGCTTTGGTATTCCGTCTTACCCGCAACGCTGCCGTTCGTGTGGTAACCCTGTTCATCGTCCACCCTCGTTCGACGAGCCGCTTGCGCCAGAGCTCGCTCCCTCCCCCCCAACACCTGATCGGGCGTGAATCGTGTGCGTTCGCACGCGGGTACAGCACCCGCATGCGATACTGCATCATCGACGGGTGCCCGAACGAACACCTTACAACTGAGCTCCCGAAATCGATACGATCTCACGGTACTTGCCCAGTTCTTCCTTAACCATCGCAGCGAACTCTTCGGGCGAGTTCGGCTCTGCAGTCGACCCCATTTGGGCCAAGCGTTCGCGTACCTTGGGCAAACGCAGCGCGTCGGCGTATACGGTGTGCAGCCGCTCTACGATTTCGTGCGGCGTACCGGCTGGCGCAAAAATACCGAACCAGGTCCCTAAGTCAAAACCCGGGATAATTTCCGCCATGGTGGGTACGTCAGGCAGAGTCTCCACACGTTCGCTCGAAGTGACCGCGAGCGCCAGCAGCTTCCCTGCTTCGATCTGCGGGGCCGCAGAAGCCAGGTTATCAAACATAAACTGGGTTTGACCGCCTAACAATGCAGTTTGCGCAGGGGCTGCGCCAGGATACGGAATGTGCACGCTCACGATGTCAGCACGTGCGTTCAAGAGCTCACCTGCCAGATGCCCTGCACTACCGTTGCCACCGGAACCATAGTTCAACTTATCAGGATTGCGCTTGGCATACTCGATAAGGTCTTGCACGGTGGCAATTCCGTTCTTCGCGGCAAACTCTGGGTTCACCACCAAGACGTTCGGCACAGATGCGACCAATGTAATCGGCGCAAAGTCCGTCAACGGGTTGTACGGCAGCGACTTGAACAGCCAGGGGTTGATGGCGAACGTTGCGACCGCCCCCATGACCAGTGTGTAGCCATCGGGCTCAGATTTGGCCACATGCGCCACGCCAATATTGCCACCCGCCCCGGGCCGGTTCTCCACGATGACTGGCTGACCCAGCGGCTCACGAACTTCCTCGGCCAGCAGACGCGCCATCACATCCAGAGGCCCGCCGGGGGGATAGGGCACCACAAAGCGCAAGGGTTTGCTCGGCCATTCGGTCTCGCTGGCCGATCCGGCATGCGCGCTGGACAAGCCGATGCCTGAACACAGTGCAATTGAGGCAGTCAGACTGAAACTGACCGCGCGATGTAAGAAGCCGCGACGGGACGAGTAAAAAGATCTCATGTCGAATCTTCGAAGAAATGTTTGACAACCAACGAGGGACAAACGAGACGCTTGTCGTGCAGATGACAAGCAAGCTTTAAGCGCTACTAGCGTCTTTAAGATACTACCCCCATGCGCAACCTGTTGGCCCGGGGCCACGCGGCGCACTAGGAGAGACTACGTCATGGAGCGGAATCCATCAGCTTGTGGGCGAACTGCTGTCTGAACTTGGCCACCTTGGGAGCAACGACGGCCTGGCAATAGCCCTGGAAGGGATTATTCCGAAAGAAGTTGTGGTGGTATTTCTCGGCCGGCCAAAACTGTTCGGCGCCGTACAGACGGGTAACGATGGGCGCGTCGAACACCCCTTGGTCTTCGAGCTCACGCATGATTTCTTCTGCCACCTGACGCTGCTCCTCGTTCTGACAAAATATCGCCGATCGATACTGCGGGCCAATGTCGTTACCCTGGCGGTCGAGGGTGGTGGGATTGTGAGTGGCAAAAAACACCTGGAGCACTTCGCGGTATTGAATCTGGGCAGAATCAAAAACCACCTCGATGACCTCGACGTGCCCCGTATCGCCGTGGCACACCTGCTCGTAGGTTGGATTAGCAACGTGTCCGCCAGCATACCCTGGCCGTACACTCACCACGCCCCGCAATTGTTGGAACACCGCCTCGGTACACCAGAAACAGCCCCCGCCCAACACTGCGACTTCATTTTGCGTAGACATTGCATCTCTCCTGATTGAGGCCGTGCTCAGCCTTTAACTCTTGCGGCAAAAAAAACCGATGGCCAGTGCGCTCCTCCCGTTAAAGTCGTCTTGCCCACACAGCGTCGCGGCGCTACCCCCTGTGATACAGCATGAGCTCGACCACGGGGCCAAACGTCTTGCAAGCGACGTTACCCTGCAATGCACGACCTGAACATTCATTAGTACAAGCAAAGGCTGCCCACTCCAGGCGCACCGACCGCTCGCCCCGTTGTCAGCGGAGCGACGGTGCCCCGCCTATATCGAGGCATCGTGGCCTGTGCTGCCGGGCCATGCTGTTGTAGCGGTCTTCCGAGTGGGTGGCCACAGACCAGTCGCCCTGCAGGGTCATGGAGAAGGCTCTTCCTGAGCGAACGACAAGATCCACTCTGCAAGTATACGCGCTTCACCCGGGCCGACACGGGGCTGGGCGGGCATCGGGATGGCACCCCAGCGCCCCTTGCCACCCTTGCGAATCGTATCGGCTAGATAGGCGACGGTCTCCTCCATATTGGAGCTGGACGCGTAGCGCCGCCCTATTTCTAGAAATGGCGGCCCCACTCGACGAACATCGACCTGGTGACACGCCAAGCAGGCATATTGTTTGGCTAGGTCTGCCCCTTGCCGGATACCTGCCAAAGCAAGCCGCAGTGGGGCAACGGGCTGCTCTGGAATAACCTGCGCCGTTTCTGCGTCTTCCGCTGCGACCCGTGTCTGTGCTGATGCCCCCACTGAAAAGAACAGCAGACCAGGAAGGCTTGCTGCCCAAACCCAGCGACTTGCGGCACGCAAGTAATCGCGTATTTGTAGGTTGCGATCAGTACGCCCTTGCTGCGTCATCGTGCGCCGGTTCGCGGTGATCTTCAGCCGACTGCCTGCACGTGTTCTGCAAGCCCGATATACGCGCGCCAATTGGATACTCATTTAGCATTCACCACCAGCCACTTGCACCCCTTTGTTGTAAACGGACCACGCGCGTGGGTGCCTCGCGTGGCACGCTTGCTCCTTCCTATATAAAGAGCTTTTGCACACGTTTTACACATGCTAACAAGCCTACACAGGGGTTATTATCGACCAATTTTATATATTGGCTATATGCGATCCCCAAAGGAGCTTTCGTTAACGTGCTGACCCATCCTCAGTTTGATCCTGTTGCCCTGCAACTCGGCCCCATCGCCATTCATTGGTATGGTTTGATGTATCTACTGGCGTTTGCGCTCGCATGGCTGGTGGGCCGTCGGTTAATCGCCCGTGGCGTCACTCGTATCAATCGCCGCGATCACGAAGACATTCTCTTCTATGGCATTCTCGGGGTGATTGTTGGGGGACGACTGGGGTACGTGTTGTTTTATAAGCCCTCCTATTTTCTATCTCATCCAATGGAGATCTTCGCAGTGTGGGAGGGCGGCATGTCCTTCCATGGCGGGCTGGTCGGCGTCCTGTTGATGCTCGTGTGGATCGCCCACCGTCGCGGCATGAAATTCTTCGAGGTATCGGATTTTGTTGCCCCTCAAGTGCCGCTCGGCCTTGCCGCCGGCCGCTTGGGTAACTTTATTAATGGTGAATTGTGGGGTCGACCCACCGACGTCCCCTGGTCTATGGTATTTCCGGCTGCCGGTGATGGAATCGGGCGCCACCCATCCCAGCTGTACCAGTTTGCCCTGGAAGGGATACTGCTGTTTGCGATCGTGTGGTGCGTCGCCCGCAAACCACGGCCGCTAGGCTTGGTCAGTGGCGTGTTTTTGGTAGGTTACGGCGTATTACGCTTCGGCGTCGAGTTTACGCGCGAACCTGATAGTTTCCTGGGGCTGCTGGCCGCCGGGCTGACCATGGGACAATGGCTGTCACTGCCCATGGTGGTCATCGGGTGTGTCACTATTTCGTGGTCTCTAAAACAACCTCGCCCTGAACCATCACCGTGACGCGGGCGCGCCCCGGCTCTAACTGAGGTGCGGGCATGGCTGCATCGCTGGCGAACGCTGCACGCGCCATCAACGTCTCGGGGCGCTGGCTAAAAACGGTGCCGCCCCCACCTAGATTCAGCGTGTGAATGCGGTAGCCATCAAAGCCAAACGCTTTGGCTGCATCGGTAGCTCGTTGGGAGAAAGCCGCTGCTGCCTCCTTGAGCAGCCGTTGTTCTTCAACCGCTCGCGCCTCGGGTGACAGCGAGAAGCTCAAGCTCGAAATGACCATACCCTGACTCAGACGAGCTGCCAGCTCAGAGGCAGCAGGTATGTTCTGTGACTCAAGGATAAGTTCAGCGCGCCCTCGCCAAGCGGTGATCTTCCCGTCCCGATCGGTACTCGGCCACACGCGAAAGCCGCCACTACGGACCTTGACCTCACTTTGTTCTTTTGCCTCTTCCATGCTGGGGTTAAGGCGCTCGGCGAGCTGACGTGCGACTTCGGTTTGATCAGTACCTTCGATCTCCACGGCAAGCGTGATTTCCACCGTATCCTCGGGTACTTCAGACACCGCCTCCGCTTGTAGCGACAAACGCGGATAGCGAGCGTCTTTACCTGGTCGATGGCTATCGTCGTGCGCCAAAGTCGCACCACTGGCTACGGACAAGGCAACACATAACAGGGTTGCCAACGAATGGCGCAAGATGGGTTGTTTCAGCATGCGGTCTCTCCATTGCTGCAGACAGTCGTACCCGGCAGCCACCTGCGGTATGGGGAGACAGCGGGCACGACGAAGGGTGTATGGCCTTCGTCGAACGATCATAACCGCTCGACGCCGCCAGGCGTGGGCCTAAGGTGACGAAACAAAACATTCACGTGACGAGACTGCGGGCAGTGCCTCCGAGGCCCAGATACACCTCGACCACCCGGGAATCGCCGGCCACTTCCGATGCAGGGCCATGTAGCGTGACGTCGCCCGTTTCGAGAACATAAGCGTAGTCTGCAATCTGGAGGGCGGCCCGGGCGTTTTGTTCGACGAGCAAAATGGAAACACCCCGGCTGCGCAGGTCTCCAATAATGCGGAAGATCTCGCGCACGATGCGGGGGGCAAGCCCCAGACTCGGTTCGTCCAGCATCAGCAGCTTGGGACGCGCCATCAACGCACGGCCCACCGCCAGCATTTGTCGTTCTCCGCCCGATAACGTGCCCGCCAACTGAGCGCGACGCTCACGCAAGCGAGGGAAAATATCGTAGACCTCGTCGAGAGTAGCCGTCAGGTCGCGCTTCCCAGTACGGTAACGATAAAAAGCGCCGAGCCGCAGATTGTCTTCAACACTCATTTCAGCGAACAGCGCCCGGCTTTCCGGCACCAGGGTCATACCCTGTGCCACCATTTCTTCCACTTCAGACTCGTCCTGCGAACGTCCGTTGAAATAGACCGAGCCTTGACGCGGTAACAATCCCATAATTGCGGATAACAGCGTTGTCTTGCCAGCTCCGTTCGGTCCAATGACGGTCACGATGCGCCCCTCGCCCACTTCGAGATCAACCCCAAACAGGGCCGTGACCCGCCCGTACGCAACGGTCAAATCACGCACTTCAAGAAGATTTGCGCTCATTCATCCACCCCACCCAGATAGGCTTCCAGAACGGCAGGATGCTGTTGAATCTCCTGGGGTAGCCCCTCCGCAATTTTTTCTCCAAAGTCCATAACGACGACGCGATCGACGAGGCCCATAACGAATTCCATATCGTGCTCCACGAGCAGGATACCCATGCCCTCGTCACGCAAGCGGCTTAGCAATTGGGCTAGTGCCTGCTTTTCGTGATAGCGCAAACCGGCTGCAGGCTCATCGAGCAAGAGCAGGCATGGGTCGGATGCCAACGCGCGCGCGATTTCAAGCAGACGCTGCTGCCCCAGAGCAAGTGCGCCCGCTTCTTCATGCAAATACTCTCCGAGCCCTACCCGTTCGACCTGTCGCGCCGCTTCGGCCAGGATGCGTGCTTCTTCGGCGCGGTCGAGTCTCCAGGCTCCCGCCAACACCCCACGCTCACCACGCAGGTGTGCACCGATGGCCACGTTCTCAAGAACGCTCATCCGCGCCAAGAGCCGTACATGCTGAAACGTGCGGCTCATGCCGAGCTTGGCAATTTCACGCGCCGGCCGCCCGGTAATGGTTTGACCCAAAAACACGACGTCCCCAGAGGTGGGTTGATCCACCCCGGATATCTGGTTGAACATGGTCGTTTTGCCCGCGCCGTTGGGCCCGATCAGCGCCAGAATCTCACCTGCCCGCACTTCCAAGCTCATGCGATTGTTCGCAATCAAGCCTCCGAAACGACGCGTCACCTCGTTGGCCTGCAAAATGACCTCGCCGCGGGGCGGCATGGCCCGGCGCGGCAACGGCTCGGCGTTCAGGTTGACGTCATGATGACGAGGCAGCGCCGGAACAAGTCGCCGCAAGACCGGCCATAATCCGCCGCGCGCTCGATGCAGCACGAGCACCATCATTACGCCGAATACAATGATCTCGAAGTTACCGGTTTGGCCAAGCAGCTGGGGCAAAATGTCTTGGAGCCATTCCTTGAGCACCGTGAACACCACCGCACCGGCCACTGCCCCCCACACATAGCTCGCGCCACCGACGACAGCCATGAACAGGTACTCAATTCCCATGTTCAAGCCAAACGGATTGGGGTTCACAAAGCGCTGCATGTGTGCATACAACCAGCCGGATACGCAGGCCAACAGGGCTGCAATTACAAACGCAATCATGCGTGAACGCGCTGTATTGATGCCCATGGCTTCGGCCATTAACATGCCGCCTCTAAGCGTGCGAATCGCCCGCCCTTCCCGCGAATCCAGCAAGTTGCTGACGCTGAGCATGGCCAGCAGCAGAATCGCCCAGATCAGGTAATAGATTTGGCTGCCCTCGTGCAACCGGTATCCGAATAGCGAAATGGAGGGAATGTCGGTGATGCCTGTATGCCCACCCAGACCTTCGACACTGCCGAATATGTAGTACAAACTTAAGCCCCACGCAATCGTGCCCAACGGTAAATAATGACCTGACAATTTAAGGGTCAAACCACCCAATATCAGGGCCACGACCAGCGTAATCAGCAGTCCGATGACTAATGCCAACCATGGAGATCCTTGCGCCCATGCTATCCACTGCGGCAGCGTTTGCGGCGAGGTCAACATCGCCGTGGTGTAAGCCCCCAAGCCCACAAACGCTGCTTGCCCAAAGCTGGTAAGCCCGGCAACCCCTGTTAGCAACACCAGCCCGAGCGCTACCATGGCATAAAGCCCAATGTAATTCAGCAGCGTGATGTAGAACGGAGATAGAAACAGTGGCCCCACCAGCAGGGCAGCAACGAAAACGGCAAGCACGCTGCGCGGGTTTACCAGGCGGGGTTGCACAAGTGACACGCGTTGGTTCATTCTTCTTCCTCCTCCTCAATGATGTGGCTGGTAAGCGACCGCCACAACAGGAAGGGGATGATGAGCGTGAATACTATGATTTCCTTGTAGGTGCTGGCCCAAAAAGAAGAAAAGGCTTCCAGCAGCCCAACCAGCAGCGCTCCGGCTGCGGCTATCGGATAGCTGGCCAAGCCCCCGATAATAGAACCTACAAAGCCCTTCAAACTGATGACGAACCCGGAGTCGTAGTAAAGCGTGGTTATCGGCGAGATAAGAATGCCGGAGACGGTGCCAATTAACGCGGCAAGAAAGAATGTGAGCTTGCCCGCATAGGTAGGACGTATGCCCATTAATCGGGCGCCAACGCGATTAAAGGCAACTGCACGCAGGGCTTTACCATATAACGTGCGCTCAAAGAAAAGGTACAGCAGCGCGATAAGCCCGATGGAAACAGCCAATACCCATAGCGTCTGGCTATTCAGCATCATCGGACCAATCTGAAAAACCTTGTCAGAAAACGGTGGATTTCTGACTCCTTGAGGGCCAAATATCAACAGGCCCAGCCCTACCATCGCCAAGTGCACCGCAAACGACACGATGAGCAACATCAAGGTTGAAGCCGAGGCGATTGGCTGGTAGAACAGTCGATACAGTTGCGGCCCCATGGGTACGATCAGCGCAACGGTCAGCAGTGCCTGAACCGCCATCGGCAATTCAGCCAAGGGCAAAGTGTGTAGCAGCGCCGCCACCACCAATGGGAACGCCAACTTCAGCAGAGAGCTCCAGGGCACTCGCCGTGCATTGGGCTTGCGAAAGTGTTGCCAAAAGTCGAGAAGCGCCTCGACCACAGCCATGGCCACTACCAACCAGATCAACGCCGTCGGCTTGCCTGCGTGAATGGCCCCCATGGCGAGCGCGCCAAATGCAACAAACTCACCCTGAGGGATAAACAGAACCCGGGTAACTGCGAACACTAGCAAGATAGATAGGGCCAGCAGCGCATAGATGGCGCCATTGGTTATGCCATCCTGCCCCAGGAGCAAAACTATCTGGGCATTCATGAATGATTGGTCCTGAAAGGGCCAAAAAACGACAAAAAATGCGCGCCCCATGCCAAGATGGAGCGCGCCCGCACCTTACGTTAGATAGCGCGGCGCGGCGCCCTTAAACACCGGGTAAGGTGTTGACATTTACTTCAGCAGAGTCCAGGAGCCGTCTTTCACCGTGATCAATTCACGACCACGCTCGTCGAATCCGCTGTGGTCCTCAGGCGTCATGTTGTAAACGCCCTGCGTGGCCACCACTTCCGTGGTTTGCTCCAAAGCATCCCGCAGTGCGGCCCGAAACTCCCGCGTCCCCGGCTTACCTGCCTTGGCCGCAACGGGAATGGCTTCCTGTAATAGCAGACCGGCGTCGTACACGTTAGCGCCGAACGTGGCCGGCACCTCACCGTATAACTTTTTGTAGGCTTCAATGTACTCGTGCGCGACCTTCTTGGAGGGATGGTCGTCGGAAACCTCGTCGAGCACCAACATCAGGCTAGCAGCGAGGATGGTACCTTCGACCTTCCGCCCGCCCAGCTTCAGAAAATCGGGCAAAGCTGCGCCGTGCGTTTGATAAATAGGGCCTTTGTACCCCTGGTCGACTAACGTGGTGTGCGGCAATACCGACGGGCCGCCCGCTGCGGCAACCAGCACAGCGTCCGGATTGGACGCGATCACTTTCAGACTTTGTCCGGTCACCGAGCTATCGCCGCGCTGAAAACGTTCCACCGCTACCAGTTCGATGCCATTTTCTTTGGCCATCTCGCTAACGACGCGCAGCCAGTTTTCGCCGAAGGGGTCGTTCAAACCAATAAAGCCGAGACGCTTGACCCCAGACTGCACCATGTGCTTAATCAGTGCATCGGCAATAATTTCGTCGTTCTGCGTGGTTTTGAATACCCATTTCTTTTGCTCGGTCATGGGCAACACCACAGCGGCCGTACCCACAGGCGCCAACATGGGCACCTCGGCTTCCGCGACGAACTGAATCACGCCCATCGCATTCGGCGAACCTGATGGGCCTATGATGACATCCACGTTCTCTTCGCTAATCAGTTTCTTGAACTGGGTGACGGTAGCCGTTGAATTGCTGGCATCATCGAGCGTGATGTACTCGATGGAGAGATCGCCGATCTGCTTCGGCAATAGGGCCACCGTGTTGCGTTGAGGAATACCGACAAGTGCGGTTGGACCGGTAGAAGACGTCACTACGCCAACTTTGACCTGCGACAGCGCTGGCGCCGCCGTTAGTGCGGTGGCAAGCGCAAGTGCCGCCAGGGTGAACTTCTTGGACATCATTTGAGTGCCTCCTTGGTGTTGAAACGCGTACAACTAGCTATTGTAGATACAGCTTGCTTCCGGTTGAAACCTTTGGTGACCCCACCAGAATGCAGTGCTGGCGTCCATGTCTGAGGACACAAAGTGCCTTAAAATCCCGCGCCAGCACAACTATCGTGCCATCATATGACCAAACTGCCTACGCTTGCTCCTCCGCACACGTATAGGGTTTGCCCGGTAACAAACGAATTAGCGGGATCACAAAAGAACATGACGGCACGAGCAACATCATCAGGTTGACCCACCCGCCCCACCGGAATACCCGCTGCCACCTTAGCTTCTCGCTCGCTCCCCGCCGGCACCACCTCATGAAACATATCGGTTTTTATAGGGCCCGGGGCGACCACATTCACGGTAATGCCCTGTGGGGCAAGTTCTAGTGCCCATGTACGGGCCATCCCGAACATGCCTGATTTTGTCGCAGCATAGACTGTGCGTGTCTGTAGGCCCAGCGCACCGCGCGACGACAACAGCACAATGCGGCCAAACTGCTGCTGCTGCATGGAGGGCAACACCGCTTGTGTCAGAGTAATGGCGGCGCCGAGGTGCAGTTGAGTGAGCCCGTGCAGCTCATCAAGTTTGACATCGGGCAAAAGATTGGGCCAGATCACGCCCGCATTATGAATAAAGTGCGTGACCTTGAACTGATTAGCCACTTCATTGGCCGCCACCGCAGTTGCTTTTGCATCCAGCAGATCGGCTCGAATCGAATGCAAGTGCGGATGGGTACAGGAAGGATCGCGCCGCGCGATAGACACCACTTCGTAATTTGCTGCCAGTAACATCCGACAGATTTCGGCGCCAATCCCCGTGCTGCCTCCCGTTACCACCGCAACGTGTTGTCGCTCCATGCTCTTTCTCCCCAATATCAAAGAGCTGACACTTAAGGCGTAGGCACCAACGCCATGACGCGCAGAGGGCTGCCCGAGCCCCGCCGAATTTTAAGCGGCGCTGCAAAAATGACGCTGCCAGTGGCCGGCAACAAATGCAGGTTCGTCAGGCACTGCAGCCCATATCGGTTATTACCGTGCATGAAATAGTGGCAGGGATATGGCGGGTCGAGATGTTGCGCCTGACCAGCATCCGTACCCACTGACTCAGTGCCGAATCCGTGAACATCACGTTGCTCGATTAACCACGGCACCACTTCGGGGTCGGGCCCTGGGGAATGGGCACCATCGTCCAGCATGTTCAAGTAGGCTTCTGGCTTTTGTCGCTGCGACCAATCGGTACGCATGAGCACCCAAGAACGAGCGGGAATCCGTCCGTGCCGCTCTTCCCACCGCTTGACAAAATCGATGGTTAAAAGAAAGTCGGGGTTTTCGCGCGCTTCAGCGGAGCAGTCGATGACACACGCACTCGCAATAAACGCTTCGATAGGAATCGTGTCAACCGTATTGTTCGGCAAGTCGCGCCCACTAATCCAATGCACGGGTGCGTCGAAGTGCGTTCCCGTATGCTCTGAACACGAAAAATTATTCCAGTACCACGCCGGTCCGCGCTCGTCGTAACGCGAGATTTCCTCGATACGAAATGGCCAGGCTTGTCCGAACTCGGGCGGCAAGACGATCGTGGGAAACTCGGGAGTCAGCGTTTCTGTTAGATCGACCAATCGAATTTGCCCCGCTACAAAAGCGCTCATGAACTGCGCGAGTATGTTCGTACTCATGATGCCTCCTTGCGTATCAGCTGCGACTCAGCTCGTGCTCGACGGCCTTGGGGTTATCAGCCAGCCGCTCACGCAGCTCGCGGGCCACGTCTCCCACATAGACTTCTTCATTTCCATGCTGTAACGCTTGCACAATGGCCCGCGCCAGATTCGCCGGTGTAACGCGTGGCGGTGGGGTACGCTGCTCCCACTCTTGTTCGATTGGACCAACAAACACCTGCATCAGCCGTAGCCCTGAAGAACGCATCTCGGCACGCAGGCATTGGCTGACAGAAAGCGCAGCGGCATTTGCTGCCGACCATATGCCGCGCCCCGGCAGATTCGCACGAGCATAAACGGACATCACGTTTACCCACGCCACCGCGTTATTGACACCATCTGCAGTACGAGCGCACATGGCAGGCCCAAAAGCCTGAGCCAATCGCATCAGACCAAAGCAATTGACGTCGAAGATCTCACGAGCCACATTGACGTCACGCTGATACATGATGCCGCCATCGCGCTGCATATCGGCTGTGTTGATAAGAATGTCTACCTTGCCCCCAATCTGACCCGCGAGACGGTCGACAGAATCGGTGTCGGTTACATCGAGCTGCACAGGCTTCACCCGCTCGTCTGCCAACAAAGCATCGTACCCTGCAGAACGCTTCCAGGTTTGGGGGTCGCCAGCAAACACTAAAGAAGCCCCGGCCGCCAGGAGACCACGCACGATCGCCTGACCAACCTCGGTTTTGGCGTCGGTCACGAGGACTCGACGAAATTTAGGGTCGCAAGAGAGCTCGCGCATGAGCGGCGTATCCATAAGATTGGGGATGTCTTGTTCGGGCAAAGCCACCATGACCGCCTGACCCGCTCGGTCGAGCCGCAATTCGAGGCGCACGCGCTGCCCTTCCGTACAGGCCTCATGCACGTGTGCCACCACTGCCGGCCCGGCCTCCATAAGGACCGAGCCCACCCGCCACGGCAGTCTTTCCCGAAAATAGAGATCGTTACTGTGGTGGAGCGTGGTCATGGCCTGCAGTTGGCCCCAGGGCGATATGGGCTGCCATCGCAAATGTTCACACAAGCAATTCACACAGACGTCACGCGGCGGGTATTGAACGGTGCCGCACTCCAGACACACCTGCAACTCGAAGCGTCCTTCGGCGGCCACGGCGGCCAATCCTAACGCTGTCCGGCTACGTACCGCGGGCGGCAATGTGGGTTGTCGTGTGCGCGCTACTGGGTTCTTTCGACGCGGCGGCTGCAAGGGTTGAATCATGCGTCACTCCTTGCCAGGATGGCCGCACCGCTACATAGCCCGCGGTCGTAATTAATCATTCCAAAGCCGCTTACCAAACCAAACCGGGCATTCTCAACCTGCGTTGCTGCGGCGGTGCCGGTTAGTTGTCGGATGGCCTCGACCAGACCTAAGAACCCGCCCGCCGCGCCGGCCTGCCCGACCGACAGCTGTCCACCGCTGGTATTGAAGGGGAAATCCCCATCAATGGTGAAGCGATGTCGTCGTATGAACTCGGGACCTTCCCCTTTGGCACAAAATCCCAGATCTTCAATCTGCAGCACATTGATCACCGGGTAATCGTCGTAGGCTTGTAGAAAGCTGATATCTTCGGGCCCAATGTTTGCCACACCGTATAGTTCTTCGCGATCTACCGCCCAGCCGCCGCGCATCTGGATGGGATCCTCGATGAAGGCGTTATGTCGCTCTATGGTTGAAAGCACACGCACATAAGGCAACGCTAGTTGACGCGCACGCTCCTCGCTCATCACGAGAAAGCCATCAGCCCCAGCGCACGGCATGACACAGTCGAACAGGTGAATCGGCTCTGCGATGACACGTGCATTTAAATAATCTTCAAGTGTCAGCGGTTTCTTCATCAGTGCATGAGGAAAGCGCAACGCGTTCTCACGCTGAGCCACACAAAGCTTGCCAAAATCTTCGCGTGTGGCTCCCGTGGTGCGCATATAGTGAGCGGTCAGCAAGGCGAAGCTGCCATTCGGTCCGCCCGCACCGTAAGGATAAACGGCATCCTGAGCGAACCGGGAAAACTGACTCAAGGTATGGCGAAACGAGTCGACGTGGTTGGTGTCGCCCGCGATACATGCCACAACGTGCGCGTCACCTGATTGCACGGCGCGGGCAGCACGACGCAGGGCCACCACACCACTTGCACCGCCCATCGGGATGTGATCCAACCACCTCGGACTCACGCCCAAATGTTGGGTTAAACCCACGGCAGAGTCGGGGGCCAGCGTAAAGCTGGATACGCAAAGACCGTCGATTTCCTGCTTGTCGATACCCGCCGTGCGGATCAATTGTCGCAATACTTTGCCCAACCACCAATGTGCCGCACGGATCGAATAGCGAACATAGGGTACGGTCACAGGTACCGTCACCGCCACCCCGTCATAGCCCTGTCGTGAGCCCTTCCGGAATCCCTTGCTCACGAGGCGCTCTCCTGACGCTTCTTGAGGAAGCGCGTATCGACATGAAGCTGATTGCCCAGTAGATAGGTCGCCAGCGTTCTCATCTCGCCCCGTTGAATTTTATTGGTGGGAGTCAGTGGAAGTGCGTCAACGTAAGCAACGTAGCCTGGCACTTTGAAGTAGGCAAGCTGTGTCAGCGCCCATTGCACGAGTTCTTGCGCAGCCGCGGCGCGCGCGTCGGGTGCAGGCATTGTCGCAGGCACGATGCAAGCCATGACCTCATCGCCACGCAGTTCGTCGGGCACAGCCACCACAGCTACCGACTTCACCGATGGGTGTTGCTGCAGAACGCTTTCAACCTCCACGGCCGAAATGTTCTCTCCGCTGCGGCGTATCACGTTTTTCTTGCGGTCCACAAAGCGTAACGCACCGTCCGCTTCCCGCAGCACGATATCCCCAGTGTGAAACCAGCCGCCCTCCCAGGCTTCACGGGTGGCCGTTTCGTCTTTTAAATACCCCGAAAAAAATCCATAACGCGGTTCGCTGCCAGCCCGTCGCACCAGCAACTCGCCCGGCTCACCCAACGCCGCTGCCTGCCCGTTGTCGTTGACGATACGCACTTCGACCTGCGGACTTTCAATGCCAAAACAATTTGTACCGACATGACGCGGTTCGTGATTGGCAATAATGGAGGCTCCGGCACCGGTTTCGGTCATGGCCCACGCCTCGAGCAAAGGAAACCCGAAACGGTCCTCGAACGCCGCATGTAAATTACGATCCACACCGGCCCCAAAACCGAAACGTACCGCGTGCTGCTGATCGAGATCGCTGGGAGGCATCTTCATGAGAATGGCTGGCATGACGCCCAAATAATGGATGACGGTCGCGCGTGCCTGGCGCACACTTTCCCACCACGTCCGGGGATGAAAGCGGTCCAGCATGATAAGGCAACCGCCGGTAACCACCATGGCCATGGTCGAACACGCCATCGCGTTCATATGCACGAGCGGCAGCGGCGTGAGCATGCGCTCACGCCCTTCGTGCAACTCCGCTAAACCACCAATCCGCGCATACCAGTCCCCGGCCTCCAGGTAGTAGCGGTTCGACAAGATACAGCCTTTGGGCCGCCCTGTTGTGCCTGAGGTATACAACAGGGCACATTCGGTTCCATCGTCAATTGGGTTTGCCGCCAGAGGCGGTGCACTCGCCGCAGGCGGCGGCGCGTCTTCTGCGCTCATCACCTTCAACGGACTACCCGTCCGTCGCGCGGCGGCGAGAAGGTCGTCATGCCGCTGTGACAACGCTACGGCCAGGACGATTTCTGAGTGCCCGATGAGATACTCGAGCTCTGCTGCACGCAAATCTGCATTGATTGGTACCACCGAGACGCCAAGACGATTCAGGGCGAACCAATGCAAGAAGAATGCAGGACGATTCTCGAGCAGTAAACCGACGCGATGACCGTGGCCATAGCCTGCGGCGGCGTAGGCAGCGGCCAGTTCATGCACCTGACGCTGCACCTCGGCATAGGACAGCTCACCCGCCTCGATGCCGTAGATTTCTGCAGTTTCGGGCAAAACACATAAAAATGGATGATCAGGCCAACGCTTTGCTGCGTGGTCAAATGCCTGGGCAACGGTTGCTACCACCGGTTCTTCCTTACATGAACATTTGGATGTTGCCAAAGGCCGCATCACAATTGAGTAGATCGACGCGCTTCAGTTGAATACGCAGCCCATCGACGGTATCACGCAGGACATGCGTTGCCCAACCGGCGTAGAGCGTTTGATCGTCGCCCCGGCTTTCAATGTAATGAAACGCTGTGCGCACCACATGGCGCCCTTCTTCCGGGTTGGAATCAGGGTGATCGTGCACCACTTCCGGTCGCTGCAATAAATGATGGCAGCGGGAACGTGGCTGCTGAGAATACGTTCGCTGCCCTCGTAGCCGCTCGATTCTTACCCGCAACAGCAGCTTGTCTTCGTACATTAACGATCCCTGCAGGACCGGATCGGTTTGATCGTGCAGCAAGGGCATCCAGTAATAACCGTCGTCGCTGAAAAGATTGAGCCAATCGTCGAATCGAAGCTCGTCGAGCAAGCGGGCTTCGCGATAGACAAACTCGATGAGTTCGTGGTCGGTCACCGTACTCATTTCGATGCCTCCATGCTGGACGTCATGTAATGTGCCCAGGTTCGGTACTGGCTGCGCATCAGACCTTCACTGGTACCGTTAACGACGACATTGGTCGCGTCTTTTTCAGCCGGATCATACAAACGTGCCACATTCACCCAATCGAGCGCACGCGTTTCCAGCCCGCGCTGCGCCCGCTCGTATACCTCGAGATCATCGTGCCCCACGACCGAAGTCGGCGCGTTAATCAGCCGGTTGTACATAAGCGTGCGCTCCAGCAGCTTGTCGGGAGCCCCCACCAGACGAAACGCCCATGACTCTACCAGGGTACGGTTCGCTGCGAGAGGTTTGAATATGCGCAAAGTCTGGATGGGCCCCTTAACCATA
>CAZMVM010000035.1:23482-24343 GCA_964569785.1 uncultured Pigmentiphaga sp.
GTTATGGCGCACATCTCCCAGGATCTCTCGCGCGCGCTGCTCGCCGTACGCCTCCTCCATGGCTTCCCAGTAGCCCGGAATATCAGAATACGCCGCATGAATCGAATCACTGACGCCGGTGTGGCCATGCCCATTCTTCCAGATCCGGATTCCCATTTTTTCGAAGAAGTCGTATGGGCTGATAAAAGGCGCAAATACTTCGACAGCCATCGGCTTTGGTGTGTTCGCCCCGGCCTCTTCCCACACCTTCACGGCGGTGCCTGCTGACGATTCGTGCGCCACCATGGGGTGACACGTGTCCGTCTGATTGTCGACCAGCATTTTCCAATTGCAATGGTGCATGTAGCGCAAGACGCCGGGTACGACCTCCAGCCTGCCTTCAGGCGAGCGGTCGATCATATTATCGAGTGTGGAGAGCGAATCCCCGAAGAACTCTGCAAAGGAAACGCCTTCGGGGTTCAGCCGACAAAAAACAAACCCCCGGTGGTTGTGTAGGGCCCCCACGGGCAACATTCCCTTCATGGCTTCGGTGCTTTCCAGCCCTGTATTTTCGTAGCCTTTACGAAGCGGAATACCCAGCAGGCTGCCATCGGTTTTGAAGGTCCAGGCATGGTACGGGCATCGAAAAAAGCGCCCAGTGTTGCCTTGCAAATCGGTGACGACCATGGTGCCCTTATGCGAGCATCGGTTGTGCAGTACGTGAACCGAATTGTCAGAATGTCTAACCATGACCACCGGTTGATCACCAACGGTCGTGGTGAAATAGTCGCCTGGCTTGGGCACCTGGCTGTCGTGCCCCACATAAACCCACGCATTCGTAAAGAGATTCTCCATTTCCAGCTGGAAAATTTCTTCACTAAT
>CAZMVM010000036.1:0-19938 GCA_964569785.1 uncultured Pigmentiphaga sp.
AGGGCTCGACCGCGACTCGGGCTTGGAGCAGCTTGCGGACGACTTCGATGAGCGCGACCCTGCCCTTAAGGTGTTGCTCAAACAAGCCATCGATGCGTGCCGCAAGGCCAACAAGTACGTGGGCATTTGCGGACAAGGCCCCAGTGACCACCCCGACTTCGCCATGTGGTTGCGGGATCAGGGAATTTTGTCGATTTCGTTAAACCCTGATACTGTTATCGAAACCTGGCAAAGTCTCGCCTCCTAATCCCTCGTTTACCCCCGCCTCGCAGTAGATGTTGCTGCGAGGCGGGCGGCTCTACCGGGGCGCTACTCATTGATGCATCCGCAGTAGCCGCCTTTCAAATGTATTGGCTGGTGCCTCACTCTTCCTTGTATGAAGCGCCGCCTTAGTGTCCCGTTGCGTTATCGTTAGTTTTCTTCCTGGTCACTGTCGTTTATACGGTATCGAGCATCGGCAACGCCGCAGTTACAAGGAGCGCGAGCGAGGGTGACTGCGCTTACCCTGCCTTGCCGTGCTGGTGCTTGGCGTGCCCTCGTCCGACACGGTGCTCGCCGTAGTTTAGTAACGGTGCCAGGTGCTGCCACACATTATCCAGCAGGTAGGGTTGGGCGGCTTCAGTGGGATGAATGCGATCCGGCTGGAACCAGCGCGTGTCTGTGCCGATCCCCTCAAGTAAGAAGGGCACAAGTGCAATATCCTCTTGCGACGCAATGCTGGCATAGATGGCGCGAAATTCTTCGGCGTACCGTCGACCGTAATTCGGCGGGATTTGCATACCCAGTAACAAGACACGAGCTCCGGATTCGTGAGCCAGCCGAACCATGTCGAGCAGATTCTGTCGCGTTAAATCTAGGGGCAGTCCGCGCAGTGCATCATTGCCCCCGAGTTCGAGTACCACGATGTCGGGCCGGTGTTCCTGTAGCAGTTGAGGCAAGCGGCTGCGACCGCCGGCCGAAGTTTCACCGCTGATACTGGCATTGACAACGCTATGATTGAATTGGTTGTCGCGCAACCTTGTTTCCAGAAGGGCTACCCAGCCGCTGCCGCGTCGCAAACCGTATTCTGCAGAAAGACTATCACCCATCACGAGTATGGTGGGAGCCGCATCCACATCGTTAACGGTGGTGTCTGCGTAAGCAGTCAAACATGAGACTACACTGAGCAGGCTGGCAACCAACCAGCGGACATGACAAACCCAAGACAGTAAGCAAGCAGGCAACATCGGAGGTATGGTTTGCATAGAGACTCCAGGAGCAAAGGGGCGGAAATGGACGACCAGTCCGTTGTGGCAGCACAGGAGCTTAGCTTACGCGCGCACGATAGCGCCGGTACGCTGACCATTCTCGACCGCGTAAGTTTCAGCATTCCGCAAGGTCAGACTACGGCTATTACGGGCAGTTCTGGTTCAGGCAAATCGACGTTACTTGGGCTACTTGCCGGCCTGGATGTGCCGACAGCGGGCAAGGTCATATTGCTCGGACACGATCTTACGCGTCTCGATGAAGATGGTCGCGCACAGTTACGGGCTCGTTATGTCGGCTTTGTGTTTCAGTCGTTCCAACTACTCCCCCATCTGACGGCACTTGAGAACGTTGCTTTACCGTTAGAGCTCGCCGGAAAGCCTGCTCGCGATGCCGCCATTAATATGCTGCGGCGGGTCGGTCTGGATCAGCGCCTTCATCATTATCCGCGCACCTTGTCCGGAGGTGAGCAGCAACGGGTAGCTTTGGCGCGTGCCTTCGTGGTGCGTCCGCAAGTACTTTTCGCCGATGAGCCCACTGGAAGTCTTGACGCAGTCACCGGAGCGGCAGTCATCGAACTCATGTTCGAGCTTAATCAGGAGTATGGAACAACTCTGGTGATGGTGACCCATGATGCATCACTGGCACAACGTTGCGAGCGCCAATTGGCGCTCATGGGCGGACGACTCACGCGAGACAGTGGGATGGCTGATTCTATGAATGCATCCCTATCCAGCCACGGCACCCAAGCACGCTCCGATTGCCAGGCTACGCGCGCGTAGGCCACTCACTTCACTCCAATTCGTGGGCTTACTCAAGCCGATTAAATGATGTCCGATAAACGGACATACATGTCTGCCGAAAAGTCTCCGCGCTATTCTCCTTTCTCGGGCAGTAAAACCTGGATGCGCGATTGAACGTAGTGCTTCGTTAGCTTCTCTTCGAACGGTCTGGAACGGTAAACATTGTCCGCTCGTCACCCAGCTGCGGGCTTAACCGTTGCGCGTGAGTCGATAGCCGGGGTAACGGACACGACGTCGGAGCTCACCAAGGTCGGAGGAGGCGAGTTGAATAACTACCGGAGGTGCAGAATGAATTTCCTGAAGCGGATAAAGCCCATCTTCAAGTTAGCCACTGGAGTTCTCGGCAGTCTGACGCTAACCGGAATTGCGGCAGCCGCGTATCCCGACCGACCCGTAACCCTGGTTCACGGCTTCGGCGCCGGTGGGAATGCGGACACAGTGGCGCGACTCATGGCCGCCGAGCTTGAGAAGAAATTTGGCCAACCCTTTGTCGTTGAGGCGCGCACAGGCGCGGGCGGCACGATCGCCTCAGCCTATGTCTCAAAAGCCGAACCCGACGGCTACACGCTCATTCTTCTCACCGGCGGTCATACGGCATCCGCAGCAATGCGTGAATCGCTGCCGTATGACCCGGTTGAAGACTTCGCCATGGTTTCCACGGTGACGCAGTTTCCATTCGTGATCGC
The DNA here is from genome assembly GCA_964569785.1 of uncultured Pigmentiphaga sp. Classification (GTDB taxonomy): domain Bacteria; phylum Pseudomonadota; class Gammaproteobacteria; order Burkholderiales; family Burkholderiaceae_B; genus Verticiella. The sequence continues at coordinate 2,735 of CAZMVM010000036.1, forward strand.
TGTCAGCGCCAAGAGCCCGCTGCAATCACCCGATGATCTTGTCAAACGGGCACGTGACGATCAACAGAAGTCCATCACGTTCTCTTCCGTCGGCGTAGGCTCTACGCAACATTTGACTGGAGAGCTACTGGCCGCGGCAGCCCAGGGCAACATGTTGCATGTCCCATATCGCGGCGGTGGTGCTCCGGTGGTTGCTGTGATGGCGGGTGATGTGGATTTACTCGTCGATACGGCGACCGTGGCCGGCTCGCACATCAAGTCGGGTGGATTGCGGGCATTGGCCGTAACGAGTGCTGACGCCTGGCCCGAGCTGCCCGACGTCCCGCCCGTGGCTAAGACCTTGCCCGGCTTCGAGGTGATGTCCTGGTTGGGTATTGCCGCGCCGGCGGGAACGCCGAACGACATCGTGCAGGCATTGAATGCGGCCTTGCGGGAGATTCTGGCCGATGAGGACGTCAAGGCCAAGTTGGCGGGACTGGGCAGTGCAACCGCTTACTCGACACCCGAGGCGATGCGTCACCGCATTGATAACGACATCAAGCAGTGGCGCCAAGTGGTAGCGGATGCCGGCATTCCTTTGCAGTAATTTTTTTACCCCTGGCACTTTATTTTAATTACTCCGAAACATGAAACTTGCATCACTGCGCGCTGGTCGCGATGGAAAGCTGATCGTCGTCAGTCGCGATTTATCTCGGGCTGTTACCGTACCTGAAATTGCCAACACCATGCAGCAGTTGCTGGATGACTGGGCGACGCTTGCTCCTAAGCTACAGGAGGTCTACCAGCAGCTCAACGCCGGCGCGGTAACGGACGCATTCGAGCTCGACATGTCCCAGCTTGCGGCCCCCCTGCCGCGCGCCTACCAATATTTGGATGGAGCGTCTTACATCAGCCACATTGCACGTAACCGGGCTGCACGAGGAGAGGATTTACCAGCCGGCATTTACGACAAACCGCTGATGTACCAAGGCATTTCCCATGGGTTCCTCGCTTGGAACGACGATATCGCGTTACCCCGAGAGGAAGATGGTATAGACTTCGAAGCGGAAATCGCCGCCATCACCGACGCGATACCTCTGGGCGCAACGTCGCAGGAGGCGTCTGATCGCATCCGGCTGTTTGTCCTGCTCAACGATATTTCGCTACGTAATCTGATCCCAGCTGAACTCAAGCGAACCTTCGGGTTCCTCACCGGTAAGCCTGCGTCCAGCTTGGGGCCGATTGCTGTCACGCCTGATGAGTTAGGTAATCTTTGGGACGGCCGCCTCGTACATGGCCGGATCCAGTGCCGTGTGGGCGACACGCTTGTTGGTGACCTCGACACGGGTCGGGATACGCCTTTCACATATGGTGATTTGATCGCTCACGCTGCTCAAACCCGCCCGATGGAGCCAGGCTCGATTGTCGGCTTGGGCACAGTGTCTAATGAGGACGAGGCAGCCGGGTGTGCCTGCCTGGCCGAGATCCGCTCGTTGGAGACCATCAAGCACGGTGAACCGCGTACTCCCTTGCTTAAGTTTGGTGATCAGATTCATATCGAGCACTTTGACACCGAAGGGCGCAGCGTTTTCGGTCCCATTCGACAAACCGTTGCGCCCTATCAGGCACGGTCTGTCTAGGGTAAAAAAATAAGCAGGCACAAACCGCAGGGCGTGCTCGTATTCGCACGCCCTCTTGTGAATCAGGAGAGTTGGCTATGTTGTGTAAAGGTTTGCACCACGCTGCTTTTCGTTGTAAAGACGCCCGCGAAACGGTTGATTTCTACACCAAAGTGCTTGGGCTGAAGTTTTCTCACGCGATGGGGGAGGACCACGTACCGTCGACCGGGAAGTACAGTCCTCACATTCATATTTTCTTTGAAATGGAAGACGGCAGCTGTATTGCGTTCTTCGAGCTGCCCGAAGATGAAGGAGAACCTTCCGGCCGTGATCCCAACACGCCCGATTGGGTGCAACATTTCGCCTTCCGGGTGGCTGATGTCGATACGCTCATGAAGGCCAAAGCCGGTCTCGAGGCTAAAGGCATTCATGTTGTGGGTCCCACCAATCACGACGATTTTCTGATCTCCATCTACTTCTTCGACCCCTCCGGACATCGTCTCGAACTGAGTGCTGACATTTCCACGCCGGAGCAGCGCAAGATGTTCGAAGAGGAGGCCATGGACGTGTTGAAGGTATGGGAGCCGACGCGCGATTGGTCGCGCCGCGAGGAAATCTTTGGCGCACGGTCCGGCTATCAACGTAAGCAGGCTTAATCGCAGGACGTCGTGGCGGCGGTGCCGTAAGGAACCGTTACGGAGAACTTGTTTTGCCGAAGTTGTCGGTTTCGAACGTAGAAGTTGGTACGCTCCCGCGTGCCATCCAGTTGTTGCGCCTGCTGGCAACGGCCGGCCGCCGTGGGCTTGGCTTGACAGAGCTCGCCCACCAAGCCCAACTGCCGCATCCCACTGTGCATCGGCTCTTGCAGCAATTGGGCAACGAACGCATGGTGAGCCAAATCGAATCAACGCGACGTTACCGTCTTGGCCGCATGGCCTTTGAGCTTGGTTTGGCTGCGAGCTCTATGTACGATTTACGGGACGCTTGCCGGGCACCTTTACGTGCGCTAGCGGAAACGGTTGGCGACACAGTGTACTTAACCGTGAGGAGCGGGCTCGAGGGCGTCTGCGAGGATCGCTACGAGGGGCCGTCTCCGGTTCGCGTTATTACGCTCGAGATCGGCAGCCGTCGTCCGTTAGGCCAGGGCGCTGGCGGCCTCGCCATCTTGTCTTTCTTGCCAGATGGCGAACGTGACCAAGTTATTGACGCCGTGGTAAAAAGGGTAACGACCGAAGGCGTCATGGCAGGCAGCATCTTACGACAGAGCGTTGAAGAATGTAGGGCTAAAGGCCATGCCTTTATTCGTGATCGGGTGTCGTTAGGTGTCAGCGCTGTAGGGGTTCCCTTATTCAACTCGCTCGATCAACCTATCGCGGCCATTAGCATCGCTGCAGTGAACCACCGAATGACTGGCACCTTGGTGCCAAAGCTGGCCGAAATGCTAACAGTAAAGGCGCGTGAGATCCGCAGCGCCCTGATGAACCAGAATTAAAGTTTCAACTCACTGCACAGCGTACTAGCGCGTCGCTGAGCCGCTGCGCGGCAAACCCCGCTGTTCAGGGCAGGGAAGGATAGCGCGGACGGCGTAGCCGTCCTTATCTTTGGCGTTCAATGCCATGTTTGCTGCCGCTTTGAACGCATCGGATCGACAGCGTTCGCAGGCGCTGCATTCTTGTTGGTATAAGCAGTTAACCCAGGGCCGGCAAGTCGGTGGGCGCCTTACCATCATGAAACAGAGAAAGTTAAGGATGTTGGGGGAGTACTACTTTGAGCCAGCAACAGAATCCAATGCGAGTAAAAACGCGGCTCGGCGTCGTGCGCGGCGCGTTAGCAAACGATCGGATTCGTGTCTTTAAGGGCATCCCCTATGCTGAACCTCCCGTGGAAGAGCGGCGATGGAAGCCACCACTGCCCGTGCGCGCATGGCAAGGCGAGCTGGATGCAAGCTCTTTTGGACACGATTGCCCGCAGGCGACAGATGTTAACAGCCGAGCCGGTGTCCAAAGTGAAGATTGCCTGTACCTGAATATCTGGGCGCCCGTTGATGCGCGACCTGCGTCGCTGCCCGTGATGGTATGGTTTCACGGAGGAAGCTTTCTGTATGGCGGCGGCTCCGAGCATCGGGTCGATGGGGCCCAACTCGCCTCTAAAGACGTCGTCGTTGTCACATTCAATTATCGTGTGGGCGTATTTGGCTTCTTTGCCCATCCCCAGCTCACGCGGGAGTCAGAGCATCAGGTCAGCGGCAACTATGGTCTGATGGATCAAATCTTGGCGCTGCAATGGGTTCGGGACAACATTGGCCCGTTTGGCGGTGATCCTGACAATGTGACCGCCTTTGGCGTCTCGGCCGGGGCAGCATCGATTGCCTTGCTGCTGACCTGCTCAAAGGCTCACGCACTCTTTCACAAAGCCATCTTGGAGAGTCCGGGTGCGGGGCGCCGATTAGCGAGTCTGCAGCAGGCTGAAGACGCCGGTGCGGTACTAGGAAGCAATATCGGTCAATTGCGAAAGGTAAGTACTGTAGAGCTACTCAAACTCACGCATTTGCTGACGCCTAAGGTAAGGGGGCTGACGACCCCACGCGTTCTGCGCCCGATACGAGACGGATGGTTGATTCAGCACGATGAACCCGACGCGTACCGGCAAGGAAAATTGACACGTATGCCACTCATCGTGGGCACCAACCTGGACGAAGGAACTGAAGCAACCAAGAGTTGGCCGATTAATACGTTGGCACAATATCGCACATTATTGGCCGACAATTTTGGTTCGCATGCTAAAGAGGCGTTTGCTCTCTACCCTGCGACACACGAGCGCGAGGTCAAACAGCGTGTGGCCGAATTGTTTGGCGATACACAGTTTGATTACGGTACACGGCTATTGGCCCGTGCGATGACTGAGCAGGGCGGACCGGTATGGAAGTATTTGTTTACTCGCCGACGCGCGCATCGAAATGATGGGCCCCATCATGGTCAAGAAGTACATTATGTTTTTGGCAATTTACTTGCCCCATTCCCCGGCGAGCAGCCATTATGCGATGATCTCGACCGCGCTTTGTCGCACCAAATCATGAGCGCCTGGGTAAACTTCGCGAGAACCGGTGACCCTAACCACGATAAAGCTCCGTACTGGAGCCCATTCGATGCGCACGATGACAATTTTCTGGAGTTCGGTGATCGAGTTGAAATGAATAAAAGCCACCGCAGAGAACAATTGGACTTCCTTGATCACTACTTTCTCAACGGTGAAACCTCATAATTCATTCGAGCGCCAACGGTCCTGCCGAGCTAGGCCGGAAGCTGCCATTCGATGATTCAGATCTCGAACATGACTTCAATCGCCGAGCCGATCGTTGACCGCGAGGATGATGGATTGTCCAAACAAAGAACTGTACGAGGGGCGTCGCACGCGGCTTTCGGTTTCCGGCTCAGCGTAGCATGCACTTTGATTCATTCAACGGCCGGATGAAGAGAATGCCGTTAATTCCGGCAAGGGCATGGGCCGGCTGGTGTTGCCACCGCCATCGAGGGGTTGCCCATTGGCCAACGAAGAGGGGAGGGAATGCCGCGGCGGGATAGATCGCTGCGAATAGATATCTTCCCGAGAGAAGGCAAACATTGCATGGTGGGCGGTACTGGGATCGAACCAGTGACCCCAGCCGTGTGAAGGCTGTGCTCTACCGCTGAGCTAACCGCCCGATCTGCTTGTCAGAATCGACAAGGCAAAAGGGTAAACGCACATGGTGCGTTCCAAAGAGGCGTTATTCTATCACGCTTTCGTGAGGATGACCTACGTGCTTCATCTCGACCGCGTCAGCTGAAGCCTGCCGCAACTCTAGCTCTCGCCACAGGACTTTGCCGTCCTTGGCCTCCTTTTGCAGCTTATCAAGATAGGCTTCGTGGGCCGAGACTTCGTCGGGATGTGCGCGTAGCACGGGCAGCTGAGCGTAGTCGAAAGTTTGCGCGGCGCCACCCGGAAGAACAAGTTTGTCCTCTTGCAGATCGATCAGCAGGGCATTCTGCCCTCGCGTCATCGCCAGCCAGACTTCAGCCAGGAGTTCGGCATCAAGCAAGGCGCCGTGCAACGTGCGGTGCGCATTTGATATGCCGTAGCGCTCGCACAAAGCATCTAACGAGTTGCGTTTGCCGGGGTGAAGCTCGCGGGCTTGGGCCAGCGTATCGATAACTTCTACACAGTGCTGGGTGAACGGCGGATACTGCAGCCGTTCGAGTTCTGCGTCGAGAAAGCGGATATCGAATGCCGCGTTGTGAATGATGATGCGCGCGCCTTGCACAAACTTCAGAAACTCCTGCACCTTGTGCTCGAACAAGGGGTGGTCTGCCAGGAATTCGCGCGATAGCCCATGCACGCTGAGGGCACCTTCATCAATGTCTCGTTCCGGGTTGAGATAGGTATGGAAGTTACGCCCCGTCAGTTGCCGATTCACGATTTCGACGCAACCGATCTCCACGATGCGATGACCGAGTTCAGGTTCGAGGCCAGTGGTTTCGGTGTCGAGAACGATATGACGCATAGAGACTTTGTGACAGGATGATGAGACGGCCTAGTACAACACACGCCACGCACGCCGTGCGTATAATGCCAGCGCGTCAAGCATACTGCATGGTGGCGCAGGCAAGCGATTAAACCCATGAGTGTACACGCCCACGCGACCGCCGTTGTCATCCCCATCGGTGCCGCTGCACCCGTAGTTCAGTTTCTTTGTGCCGATATTATCGGGCCTGATTGACCCGAGTCAGGAGCATCGTTAGGCACACTGGGTTGAGGCAACGGGGTATGCGGGGCAGTGTCTGAGAGGCTGGCAGAGCGGTGGTCGTGGGCCGACACTTCGGCCCGGCTCAATTTGCGCGAAGCGACCAGGCTATAGACAACGGGTACCACGAACAGTGTCATTAGCGTCCCAAAGGTCATTCCGCCCACAATGACCCTACCGATTTGCTGACGTGACTCGGCCCCCGCGCCTGTCGCAAGTGCAAGCGGAACCGCACCCAAGACCATGGCGCCCGTCGTCATCAAAATCGGCCGCAGTCTCATCACACTGGCCTCGATGATCGCCTGGGTTCGTTCTAGTCCCTGTGCGCGCAGCTGGTCGCAAAACTCGACAATAAGGATGCCGTGCTTGGTGATCAGGCCCAGCAGTGTGATTAAGCCAATCTGGCTATAAATGGACAGCGTGCCGCCGGTTTGCCACAGCGCGAATAAGCCGCCAGCCAGTGAGAGAGGAACCGACATCATGATAATGAGCGGATTGCGCCAACTCTCAAACTGAGCGGCCAAGACCAGGTATATGAAGGCTAGTGCCATCATAAACACGAGATAAATGCTTCCCGACGAGTCGCGGAACTCACGGGATATCCCGTTTAAGTCCGTCTGCACCGTTGGCGGCAACGTGGCGTCGGCGACCGATTGAATGTGCTCGAGTGCCTGCCCCAACGAGTAACCCGGTGAGAGCTGGGCGGAAATGATGGCCGCGCGCAAACGGTTGAAGTGGTTGAGCGACTGGGGCGATACGGCCTCAATCACTTCGACCAAGTTGCTCAGCTGTATCATTTCGCCATTGTTCGCGCGTACGTAAATATTCGAAATATCGCCTGGGGTGGTGCGATCTCCCGGCGCCACACGAACGATAACTTCGTACTGTTCGCCATCTTGCTTGAAGCGCGTCACCTGTCGACCTCCCAGCATGGTTTCCAGGGTGCGTCCAACCGTGGCCACGTCGACCTGGAGGTCTGCCATTTTGTCGCGGTTCATGAGAACGCGCAGTTCGGGCGTATTCAATCGCAAGTCAGAATCGATGTTGCGAATGCCGGGATAGGTGCTGATCTCATTGATAAAACGGCTCACGATGTCGGCCAGTTCAGGGTAGGGCACCTGACTCATGATGACGAACTCGATCGGCGAGGAGCGTGGAGATTGACCCAACGATGGCGGGTTGGAAACGATGGCCCTTACCCCGGGCAGCGTAGCAAATTTAGGTCGTAAAGACTCAGCAATCTCCTGTTGCGAGCGATCGCGCTCCTCCCAAGGCTTCAGGCGCAACACGGAGGTGCCATCAGTGACCGTGGGGAAGCCGGCAAAGGCTTGATGGGCATTCAGCTCGGGAATGTCGTCATAAAAGCTTTCGGCGCGTTCCAGATAACTGGCCGTGTACGCCACGGTGGACCCTTCCGGGGCGCTGAGCCGAGTGAAGATGACGCCTCGGTCTTCGGTGGGAGCCAGCTCACTGGGCAGGGTGTAAAACAGTGGCACCATGGCACCGCCTGCCAACAGCCCCACTACGACCACAACGGCGCGCTGCTTCAACGCGACAGTTAGCAAACGTCGGTAGCCCGCGGTGAGCTTCTGAAGTGCCTGCTCAACAGCGTTATAGAAGCGGCCGTGCCGTTTCTCGTGCCGTAACAGCACAGAGCACATCATGGGAGTCAACGTGAGGGCGACGAATCCGGACAGCAACACTGCGGCGGCCAGAGTAAGTGCAAACTCGATAAATAATCGCCCAGTGCGCCCGGTAGCAAAGGCAAGTGGGGCGTAGACCGTGACGAGCGTCAAGGTCATGGCCACGATAGCAAAACCGATCTCGCGTGCGCCCAGCAGGGCCGCCTCAAACCGCGGCATGCCATTCTCGATGTGCCGGTAGATGTTTTCGAGCACGACGATAGCGTCATCAACCACCAGACCGATGGCCAACACCATGGCCAGCAGCGTCAAGGTGTTGATGGAAAACCCAACCGCGTACATGATGGCGCAGGCGCCAATGAGCGAGATCGGGATCGTGACAATAGGAATCAAGCTGGCTCGCAAACTGCGCAGGAACAGCAGGATGACCAGTACCACCAGCACGATGGCCTCGACGATGGTGGTGAACACTGCCTTGATCGACTGTTCGATGAAAGTCGAACTATCGTATGAGAGGTTCAAGCGCATTCCGGCCGGCAAGTTTTCGTTGATGGCGGCGATTTCGTCGCGAGCGGCGGCAGAAAGGTCGAGTGGATTAGCAGTTGATTGGCGCACCAGGCCAATGTTTAAGGCCGGGCGACCGTTGAAGCGGGAGATGACTCGATCATCGGCAGGGCCGAGGGCTACGCTTGCGACGTCGCGCAACCGTACGGGAAAGCCGCTGACGGTGGCCAGGATGATGTTTCCGAACTCTTCCGGGGTTTGCAGCCCAGTGTCGGCAACGATGGCGAATTCGCGCGCGTCTGATTCGATGCGGCCAGCGGGGATTTCCACGTTCTGGGTTCGCAGCGCCGTCTCAATATCCTGCACCGTCAGGCCATAACCGGCCAATTTGTCACGGTCGATATCGATCCGCATCGAAGGTAAGCGTTCGCCAAATACACGCACTTCGGCGGCGCCTGGCAATACCGACAAGCGCGGCTTAATGTACCGGTTGATGTAGTCGGACGCTTCGATTGTGCTCATTGACCCCGCCTCAACGGCGATGTAAAGCACCGGCTGTGAATCGGCCTCTACTTTCGCGATAACCGGCTCATCGACTTCGTCGGGAAGGCGCTGCCGTACCCGCGCCACTTTGTCGCGGACTTCGGCTGCTGCGGCGTCCGGGTCGCGGGAAAGCTGAAACCTGACATTGATATTGCTGCGTTCGGCACGGCTCGTGGAGGTCATCAACTCCACGCCCTCAATTCCGGAAATCGAGTCTTCCAGCACTTTCGTGACCTGCGATTCGATCACTTCGGCAGACGCGCCCGGATAGGTCGTGCGGACCGAAATCACGGGCTCATCGATGGCGGGGTACTCCCGCACGGTCAGGCGCTCATAGGAGATGAGCCCAATGAGCACGAGGATCAGAGAGAGAACGGTGGCGAAAACCGGTCGCTTGATGCAGATTTCAGAAATGACCATGGTCGGGCGCCTAACTGGATGGAACCAGAGTAACCGCTACCAGTGCGCCATCCGTGACTTTTTGCAAACCGGCGGTGACCACTTTGTCGCCGGGTTGTAGTCCCGCAATGACCTCGACCATGCCCTGCCGGCGTTGTCCAATTTCCACCGCGACTTCTCGAACGCGATCGTTTTCTACCCGCAAGACGAATTGTTGATTGCCGCGTGGCGCCAGAGCGGTCTCCGGGATCATCAACGCGTCGGATTCATCGAGCAAGACATTGACACGGGCAAATAGTCCTGGTCGCAAGATATTTTCGGCGTTTTCGATGATCGCGCGCATCACCAGGGCGCGCCCCGCAACATCAACCAGAGGGCTAATCGCGGTCACCGTGCCCGACCATACGCGTCCCGGTATGGCGTCGACGAGCACCTCGAGCTTCTGCCCAATGTTGATTTGTCCTAAGTAGATTTCAGGGATGCGAAAGTCAGCCTTTAGGCGGTTAGTGGCTTGTAGGGTTACCAGGTCTTGTCCGGCTGATACGTAATCACCCACCGAGACATAACGGAGGCCGATTTCGCCGTCAAATGGCGCAACAATGCGCGACTTATCGAGACGTGCGCGTGCCAGCGCGACATTAGCCTGTTGCACTTGCAAATCATTGCGGGCCTCATCGCGAGCTTGCTGACTTAGAAATCCACGCCTTTGTAATTCCTCAGCCCGCTTGTACTTCGTCTGGGCGAGTCCTAGGTTGGCTTCGGCCTGCTTCAGTTCAGCGCGCAAGACGTCGTCATCCAGACGAAACAAGAGCTGCCCTTGCTTGACTCGCTGGCCCTCGGTGAACCCGATTTCCACCACCCGTCCGGCAATCTCCGGACGCACCATGACCGACTCTTCAGAGACCAGGCTTCCGACTGCGCTCAGGCGGCGGGCGAATGGCCGGTACGAGACTTCAACCGCTTCCACCGCGACGGGAATTTGCCGGGGGGGCGAAGCAGGAGCAGAGGAGGTTTGGGAGTTCCGTTGGGGCAGGAAAGCCTCAAACGGCTGCTTTTGCGACACGTAATAGCCGGCGATGAGACCGGTAACAAGCGTGATGACGATTACGACAATGATTGAACGGGTACGCATGGAACGGGCCGAAGCAGTCGCCGGGTAGCAGGCAGAGTAGATTGGGGGCGTGCGACGGTCACCCCGCGGGCTGTTGCAGAATGTACCACTTTTGTACGGGGTATGGCTGGTGTCGTGTTCTAAACATAGACGCTGTTTTTCGGGTAAGACCACTGGACCACAGATTGGTTCGGCGCACTATTGGCCCGCGCGAACCTCGGCCACTCCCTGATTGGCAAGTTGATCGGCGATTTCGTTTCCTGGGTCACCGGCGTGGCCGCGCACCCACCGCCACTCAATCTCATGATGTTGACACAGAGCGTCCAGCGCTTGCCAAAGATCGGCGTTCTTTACGGGTTTTTTGTCTGCAGTACGCCATCCGCGTCTCTTCCAGTTCGGCAGCCATTCGGTAATCCCTTTCTGCACGTACTGCGAATCCGTGTGCAAGATGACCCGGGCACGCCTTTTTAAAGCGGTAAGGGCATTGATCACGGCGAGCAATTCCATGCGGTTATTCGTCGTGTGCGATTCACCGCCGTAAAGCGTCTTCTCGTGCGGACCGTAGCGTAACAACACGCCCCAGCCGCCAGGCCCCGGGTTGCCCTTGCAGGCGCCGTCGGTCCAGATTTCAACGACAGAATTCATGAGTGAAGAGGATGAAGACTAGAGGGAAACGAAATCAGCGATTGCAAGGTGGGAAATGCGATGCGGACCGCTTTACCCGTTGATGCACAGCCATTTGGCCGCGTTTGGCACGGTTGGTTTCGGTCTTCCAGCTCGGCCCGACCAGCCGCATGCCATGGACACGCTTGACGGCGGAAACGATGTAAACCGAGCCGGCGACAGGCCACCAGCGGTCTCCCGCCTTTTCCAAAAATGCGCAGCGATCCAACCACTTTTGCGAGTTGACCGGTAGCGCATAGCGGCCAAAGTGCCCCCGATCCAGGTCAAAAGACAACAAGGTCAGCCAGTCTTTCAAACGTGCAATCGAGATAAAGCGGGCGCAATCTGGCATCCATTGCGACCCGCGCACACGTTGCCGCAGCCCCCATAAGCTCCACGGGTTGAACCCCGTAATGACCAAACGTCCTTTAGGAATCAAGACGCGCTCAGCTTCCCGCAATACTTGATGCGGGTTGTGCGAATACTCGAGTCCGTGCGGTAAGACGTAAAGATCTAGACTCTGGCTGGCAAATGGAAGGTCTTCAAGCGCGGTGGTCACCAACGCGTTCCAGTGCTCCTGCATCCCCGTTTCAGGTATGGTAGGGCCGGCAAATGCGCGAAACGGCATGCGGCTTTTGCGTAGTGCCGGCCAGACGGGTAGACCGGCTTGGACGGCGTTGTAGCCAAAGACATCGTCTACCGCCGCGTCCAGGCGAGCTTGCTCCCACTGGTGTATGTATTGCCCTGCGGGGGTTTGGAACCACTGCGCGAGCTTTACAATGGCGGCATTTTCGCCCTCAAGCGGCTTGGATGACATTGGTGACGGGAGGTGCTAATGGAAACGAATGCAAGGATACTTTCTAGCATACATGGTCTGCCGGCTTTCCAGGACAACTATATTTGGGCCGTTCAGCACGGTGACGCAGTTGCCATTATCGACCCGGGCGATGCCCAGCCGGTTGTGCGCGCACTTGAGGCCCGCGGGTGGAAGCTTGCGGCAATTCTGCTGACGCATCATCATCGCGACCACGTCGGTGGAGTAGAGGCTCTGCTGGCGCACTCGGCGGTTCCCGTGTATGGTCCAGCTAACGAAAAGCTGCCCCACTGCGACATCCGTTTGCGAGAGGGAGACCGCGTCCAATTGCCCGAAGTAGCTCTCGATATGGAAGTCTTCGACGTACCCGGCCATACCGCCGGCCACATCGCCTACTTCGGGCGGGCGGCCGGGCAGCATCCCGTGCTCTTTTGCGGTGATACGCTGTTTGCGTCAGGCTGCGGGCGGCTGTTCGAAGGTACTGCCGAGCAGATGTATGATTCGCTGGGTAAACTGTCGGCTTTGCCCGACGAGACCCGCGTGTATTGCGCCCACGAATACACGCTATCCAACTTACGCTGGGCTCAGGCAGTCGAACCTGACAATCCGTACATCGCTTCCTGGACGGAGGAAGCGGTTGCTTTGCGGGATGCCGGGAAGGCGACGGTGCCCACGCGAATGGGGCATGAGCGTAAGGTCAATCCCTTTTTGCGGGCAACCGAGCCGGCAGTCATCGAAGCGGTTGCACGTTATGTTGGTCGTCCGGTCGAAGCAGGCGTCGATGCCTTTGGCGCCCTGCGTTCATGGAAGGATAATTTCCGTTGAGTATCGAGTCTGACAACCCGTTACCACCCTTAACGAGCCCCGAGGCAACGGCTCAATCTTCGCATCTCCGTATATTCTTGGCCCACCCTCGTTTGCTGGCGCGTCGGGTGCGCTGGGGCGTTGTGCTAGCGTTGGCGCTCGTTTCAGGATGTGCCAGCGTCTCTGATCGTTCGCGGCAGGCCGACGGCTTGGGAGAGCAGTACGCACCTCCTCCTACCATCGCTACAGTCGATCTCGTGTCGCCGGCCAGCGACGTGTGGAAGCGCATTCGGCGCGGCTTTGCCATTCCCAATTTGTATTCACCCGAGGTCGAGCGGTGGACAACGTACTATGTACAACGTCCCGAATCGCTAAACACCATGATGCAGCGGGCCAGCCGGTACCTCTATCACATCGTCGAGGAGATCGAGCGCCGGCGCTTGCCGACGGAGCTTGCCTTGCTGCCTTTCATCGAAAGTGCCTGGAATCCTGTTGCTTTGTCGCGCTCTAAAGCGTCAGGGCTTTGGCAGTTCATTCCGAGTACAGGGCGATACTACCAGCTACGTGAGAATGAGTGGCTAGACGAACGGCGCGATCCGGTCGCGTCAACGAACGCCGCGCTTAATTACCTCAGTTACTTGTTCGAGTTCCAAGGCGACTGGCATCTCGCGCTTGCATCCTACAACTGGGGCGAGGGCGCCGTCATGCGGGCGATCAAGAAGAATCAAGAGGCGGGGCTGCCCACCGACTATCTGTCTCTTTCGATGCCTGACGAAACGCGCAACTACGTGCCGAAGCTACAGGCCATCAAGAACATCGTCGCTCAGCCTCAGCGTTACGGCATCGTTTTGCCACACCTTCAGAACGAGCCATATTTTGTAGTGATCCCCAAAGAGCGCGACATTGACGTCACCTTGGCTGCGAAGCTGGCAGATATGCCGCTGGAGGAATTTCTGGCGCTCAATCCTGCCTATAAGCGCGGAATAGTACGTGGTACCGACGAACGCCGCCTGTTGTTGCCAGTGGGTCATGCCGAGAAATTCTTGGCGAACCTTGCCAAGTATGACGGCCCATTGGTCTCGAAGCCGGTTCAACTAGCGCACACGGGTGACAACGCCCGGCGAACCAAGGTCGGCAATACGAATCGGATCCGTACGCATAAGGTGAAATCAGGCGACACGTTGTACGGCTTGGCCAACCGTTATCGCACCACGGTCAAAGCGTTGCTCGCGCTGAATCGGCTCAAGCACCCGCGAATACGGGTGGGACAGACGCTGCGCGTGCCCGACGGCAGAAGCTAGTGACGCTTTCCCGGTTCGTGGTGCGATGAAATGTTGAAAGCGCAAGATGCGGCAGCCTTAGAGGCGATAGCCGGTTCGGGTTGTATGCATGCGTGAGCAGGGGCGCCAGCGCGTCAACTCACCCGTCGTGACGATCACCCGGTAAACGTTCACCTACAGACACCTGCGAATTGCGGCACTAGCGGCTCTCGGTCTGCAAGCTTTTGCCGCGCACAGTTTGCTACGTTTGGTCCGGACTCGGATGATCCTGGCGTCTACACTCTTGGTCGTTTTGTTTCTCGTTTTGGCTTCAATCACGAAGGACACGTCATGGGCTTTCTTGCCAACAAGCGCATCCTGATCACTGGGGTGCTATCCAATCGTTCAATTGCTTACGGAATTGCCCGGGCCTGCCACCGCGAAGGCGCGGAACTCGCTTTCACCTATGTGGGTGATCGCTTTAAAGATCGGGTGACCGAGTTCGCCGCAGAATTTGGCAGCGATATCGTGATGCCATGCGACGTGGCGGACGATGCGCAGATCGAAGCCGTTTTCGAGGGGTTGAAAGACCGCTGGGATGGTCTCGATGGTTTGGTGCATGCCATTGGGTTCGCCCCTAGGGAGGCCATTGCAGGTCAGTTTCTAGACGGCTTGTCGCGAGAAGCCTTTGCCACCGCACACGATATCTCGGCGTATAGTTTCCCTGCCTTGGTGAAGGCTGCCTTGCCCTTGATGCACGGGCGCGCGGGTTCGGTGCTGACGCTGACTTATCTTGGGTCCGAGCGGGTCGTACCCAACTACAACACGATGGGAGTGGCGAAGGCCGCCCTGGAGGCGTCGGTTCGCTACCTGGCGAACGACTTGGGTCCCCTCGGAATACGTGCCAATGCGATTTCTGCGGGGCCGATCAGAACGTTGGCCGCCAGTGGCATCAAGGACTTCTCCAAAATTCTGAGTTACGTGGAGCAGAATGCCCCCTTGCGCCGCAATGTAACAATTGACGACGTAGGGAATGCAGCGGCATTCCTGCTTTCTGACCTTGCCTCGGGAATTACGGGTGAGATTACGCACGTGGATGCCGGGTTCTCGATCGTCGTACCCGGAATGGCCGGTGCTTGATGCGGGCTGAAAGGCTTGAGGCGAGAGGGGGCGCTGCGGCCGCAGCGCCTCTAGCGCCGCACACAGCGGCAGCAGGCCTTGTTTTAACGATAGGCTGGGCTTGGCGTTGGCTAGGCAGTGCCGCTGCCCAGCAGGTCATCAGGCGTTGTTGTTCGTGGCCCGTTCGTGCAGCGCTAAGCTGAAAGCTTAGGCGCGTTTGACCTTCTCGAGCATCTTGAAGACGCTTTTGGGCGAGTTCTTGAAAAGGCGCTTGAAGGGCTTACCCAGGCACCGGCGCTCAAGGGTATTACGACGCGTACGTTTGCGTTCGGCCATGTTGTTCTCCATCAAAAGAAAGCCCGATTTTATCTCATGGCCGACCGGCGCGGATTGGGCGCCTCCGGCTGCGCTATACTTTCACGGTTTATCGCGTGCGAGCGAAGTCAGCAATCCGGACTCGCATTTTTGCCGATGGGGTCTAGAACCCGTAGACGCGCGAGCGTAGCGGGCGTTAGTTGTTACGTACGGCGTAGGCGCTTGCTGTACCTTACCCCACGTGTCCGTCGTTTCTTGCGTAGTGCTGGGGACGATCTTTGCTAACGGGAAATCGTACGCATTTTGTTAGCTTTGTCCGGCATGCCCGAATCTTCCAACGATTCTCGTCAACTTTTACACGACCGTTCCATACGCGTTCGGGCTTATGCGCGTGAGGATGACCTCGTTGATCTTGAGGCGGAGCTCGTCGACGTCAAAGGTTACGACTTCCCGCTACGGGCAGGAGGCACACATAAAGCAGGCGTGCCCGTACACAAGATGCTGCTGCGCGTAACCTACGATGCCGATTACACGATTGTAGAAGCACGAGCCTCATTTGAAGCAGCTCCTTACGGGCTCGCGTGCTCGCAAATCGATATTCAGTACGCCGATCTAGTTGGAATGAACCTGGCTCGTGGTTTCCGACATAGCGTGAAAGAGCGTTTCGGTGGAACGCAGGGCTGCACGCACATGAGCGAGCTTGCGCTGGTGTTGCCAACCGCCGCCATACAGGCCAGGGCAGGACAACGTCGTCGGACCGAGGAGCAGCGTTCTGACGTCCGACCGTTCTCGCTCGACGGTTGTCACGCTTTGCGCAATGACGGGCCGGTCGTGCGCGAAATCATGCCGCGTTGGTACAAGGTGCCCAAAGGGGCTCCGCCCAATGATTCAGCCGACTCACTTGAACAACCGGTATCTACCATTTCTTCTTCTAGCGATTCATAAGGTTACGCATGAAAATCCATGAATATCAGGGCAAGGCGCTCCTGAAAAAATTCGGTGTTGCGGTGCCCCGCGGCATTCCGGTGTTTTCCGTTGATGAAGCGCAAAAGGCCGCGGAAACCCTCGGCGGCCCGGTTTGGGTGGTTAAGGCGCAAATTCATGCGGGCGGAAGGGGTAAAGGTGGGGGTGTGAAGCTCGCACGCTCCATCGATGAAGTACGCCAGCTTGCTTCGGAAATCCTTGGGATGCAGCTGGTGACGCATCAAACCGGGCCCGAAGGACAAAAGGTACGTCGCCTTTTGATCGAAGAGGGAGCTGACATCAAGAAGGAATACTACGTAGGCATCGTCACCGACCGTAAAACCCAGACGGTATGCGTGATGGCTTCCAGCGAAGGGGGCATGGAGATCGAGGAGGTTGCCGCCGAGTCGCCAGAGAAAATCCTGAAGGTGTTTGTCGACCCGCTCGTGGGACTTACCCAGGAAGAAGCCGCCGAACTCGCACGCGGAATTGGCATTCCTGAAGCCTCGGTTGCGCAAGCCGCCGATCAGTTCCAAAAGCTTTATCAGTGCTACTGGGACACCGACGCCTCACTCGCCGAGATCAACCCGCTGATTCTTACGGGCAGTGGTGACATTATTGCGCTGGATGCGAAGTTTAATTTCGACTCCAACGCGCTGTTCCGGCAGCCCGAGATCCTTGAGATGCGCGAT
>CAZMVM010000036.1:19948-24280 GCA_964569785.1 uncultured Pigmentiphaga sp.
CTACATCCAACTCGAAGGTAACATCGGTTGCCTGGTCAATGGTGCGGGACTGGCCATGGCCACTATGGACACCATCAAGCTGTTCGGCGGCGATCCCGCCAACTTCCTCGATGTGGGGGGTGGCGCCACGGCCGAGAAGGTCACCGAGGCCTTCAAGATCATGCTCAAGAACCCCGGCATCAAGGCCATTCTCGTTAATATTTTCGGCGGTATCATGCGGTGCGATGTCATCGCAGAAGGCGTCATAGCGGCTTGCAAGGCAGTCGACCTGCAGGTGCCTCTCGTGGTGCGCATGAAGGGTACGAATGAAGAGCTGGGCAAGAAACTGCTTGCCGAATCAAAGCTGCCCATCATCAGCGCAGACACCATGGCTGAGGCTGCTACCAAAGTCGTTGCTGCTGCCAAGTAACCCGCAAAGGACTCGCTCAATGTCGATTCTGATCAACAAAGACACCAAGGTCATCACCCAAGGTATTACCGGTAAAACCGGCCAGTTCCACACCCGCATGTGCCGTGAGTACGCCAATGGTCAAGCGTCCTTCGTGGCCGGCGTCAACCCAAAGCGGGCAGGCCAAGATTTCGAAGGGATACCCATTTACGCCACCGTTGCCGAAGCCAAGGAAGCCACTGGTGCTACGGCCTCGGTCATTTATGTTCCTCCGGCCGGTGCCGCCGCGGCCATTTGGGAAGCAGTGGAAGCAGACCTCGACTTGGTCATCTGCATTACCGAAGGCATTCCGGTTCGCGACATGCTCGAGGTACGGGCACGCATGAAGGAGCGCAACTCGCGCACCTTATTATTAGGGCCAAACTGCCCCGGGCTGATCACCCCAGATGAACTCAAGATCGGTATTATGCCGGCTCATATTTGTCAGCGCGGGCCGATTGGCGTCGTGAGCCGCTCGGGGACACTCACCTATGAAGCGGTCGCTCAGCTGTCCGAGCTTGGCTTGGGCCAATCGACCGCAGTTGGAATCGGGGGTGACCCAATTAACGGCCTCAAGCACATCGACGTACTTAAGCTGTTTAACGAAGACCCCGAAACCGAAGCCGTCGTCATGATCGGCGAAATCGGTGGCCCCGACGAAGTGGAAGCGGCGCTCTGGGCGAAAGACAACATGAAGAAGCCTATCATCGGGTTTATTGCCGGCGTTACCGCGCCTCCTGGAAAACGCATGGGGCACGCGGGGGCTTTAATCTCCGGAGGTGCAGACACGGCTGACGCAAAACTCGCGGTGATGGAAGAGTGCGGCATCCGCACGACGCGCGACCCCTCTGAGATGGGCAAGCTGATGAAGTCAGTGTTGGGCTAATCGCTCCGACATACGGTTCATTCAGGAGATTGGCGGGAGTCTGCCGGGTTGCGGGCTCCCGCTATTTTGTCTCTACATCCTGACCACACAGGACGGAACGATAGCGTCTCAAACTTTGCGCTTGCTTCTGGTTTGGTTTCCAGGCGAGGGAGTGGTGAAGCACGCATTGCTGCTCGCTGCTAACGCATGACAGGGGGCGACCGGGTCCGGGGACATCGCCGAGTCCGGACAGCGAGCGCTGCGTTTGTTTGCCAGATTTGTTTGCCTTATAGAAAGGATTTACACCCATCAGTGCATTGCACATGGATGAGTTGCGAGTATGATCGCAAATTATCGGCGGGAAAAGACTAACCCCCGCAGGACGCTGATGCCACCTGCTCAGCCAGGAGGACACAGCCGGAACTGGGCCGCTTCCAGGGCCAAGTGGCGCTACGCTACGCGGCCCGCAGCCCGACCGTTGCCTGTGCCATCGGTGCTCAGCACGTATTGTAGGATTGCGGCGATACTGCTCTGAGGAGTTCACCATGCTTGAGTTCCTGCAGTCGATCCATTGGGGAGCAGTGTTTCAGATCATTATGATCGACATACTGCTTGGCGGCGACAATGCGGTGGTGATTGCATTGGCGTGTCGCAATCTACCCGGTAATAGGCGAATGCAGGGGATCTTATGGGGCACAGTCGGAGCCATCATCCTGCGCGTTATTCTGATATTTTTTGCGGTCTCGCTTTTGAAGTTGCCGGCGCTGAAGCTAGTCGGTGGTGCGCTTTTGTTGTGGATTGGTGTTAAGTTGATGCTGCCCGAAGATGAGGGGCACCATAATCTAGATGGCGGTACCACGTTGATGTCCGCCATTCGCACCATCATAATTGCTGACTTTGTCATGAGCCTGGACAACGTCATCGCGATTGCGGGCGCCGCTCAGCGTGCGGAAGGAGACCATCAAATGGCTTTGGTAATTTTCGGGCTCTTGGTTAGCGTTCCTATCATTATTTGGGGAAGTACGCTGGTGCTCAAGCTGATCGACCGGTTCCCCATCGTGGTGACATTCGGTGCGGGACTCCTGGGATGGATCGCAGGGGGCATGATGATCACCGACGTCCTCATGGTGAAGTACTTCGGCGCCCCGACTCTGCAGTTGCGGTACACGGCAGAAGTGATCGGAGCGCTTTTCGTTATCTCTTTAGGCTGGTTTCTAATTAATAGGCGTAAGCAGCGCCAGGAGAATCCCTCTTGACCCCACGCAACGGTAGCATGTCCACTTCACGTTTCAAGGCAGCTCAACAACACACGAAAGCCATCAGTAACGACACTCGCCTCGCGGGCAAGTCATTGACGCGATCCGGCTACCCCCGGCCGCCGTCGCGTGGGTTGACGATTCTTCAATTGATGTCGATTCTGGCGGTGGTGGGCATTGTTGCGTGGTTAATACTGAATCAGTTTGCAGCCTGAATCAGTCTTTCCTTACGTGGCTAGAACTGAGCGCAAGTCAGGTTTGTGGTTCAAGCGCCTGCGGGGCATAGCGACGCCTCGCGGCGACGGCACTCAGTCGAAGCGCGCGCTGTTGCCGTGGCGGCTCGGTCTCGAGCGTGGCCATGAGTTTTGTACACGGTGGCGCTAGAGGGCACGGGCGCAGTTCGTTGGTCGCGTGCCGCGACCAGTGTCTCGGCGCGACCCTACCATGAGGGTCGCGTCCACAGACCGTAACTCTCGTGTTTAAGCGACCGCTGGGATGCGCTCAGTAAGTGTGCGTGCCGAAATCGGGTTTTCGTGGGACGTCGGGGGTAGTGCGCTCAGTCTCAATCAACGACGCTCCGGAGGCGTCTAGTGTGGTCGCGACGTTTAATCTGATTTGCGCACAGAGCGTGAAGAATCGACGAGCGGTCGGCAATATGCAGGGGCCGCCTGATGCCTGTTGCTGCGCCATCAAGCTGTGACCAAGGCGGTGGGCTTACCGCGGGTAAGCGCGTCGGCCGCCAGGGCCTGGCAATCGAATGTCGTTAGACGCGCCAGGCCGGCAACTGGCAGCTTATGTCGCTTAATCGTTACGTGCCTGGCTGTCGGTGTGCGGGCGCAGCCCCGAGTGTCAAAGACGAGCTGCGCTGAGCAGGCAAGGTGCGCTTGTCCGGCGCGAGGCTTTTACTAGCTTTTCTGTAGATAAAGCGTTGACTAGGCGGCAGCTTCGGCGGACATCGCCTTGATTGCGTTGGCGAGACGGCTCTTGTGGCGAGCTGCCTTATTCTTGTGAATAACGTTTTTGTCAGCAACGCGATCAATGACGCTGGACGCCTTACGGAACACTTCGTTGGCAGCAGCTTGATCGCCTGCGGCGATAGCCTGACGTACCCGCTTGATGTACGTACGATACATCGAACGCAGGCTGGAGTTATGTTTGTTGCGAGCAGCAGCCTGGCGGGCGCGCTTGCGAGCTTGTGCTGTATTGGCCATGTGTACCCGGTGGCAAAATGTAAATGCAAAGCCCAAAATTCTAGCCCGATACGGGCGCTTGGGCAAGCAAGTTAACGTTAAACTCGTACCATCAACAAAAACTAGCTACCTCGGAATGCAAAGTATTCAGCGAGCATCCTTGTTGACGCAGCGCTAACGCTTTCTGTGGTAAGCGCGTATGCGAAACCACATAGCAATCCAGTTCCTCCATGCGTTGCACCTCAAGCCCCATTGAAAACTCGAGCAACGTGTCGCTTGATCGCACACATAGCCGCCTTACCGATACTGGCTTATAGCTTTATCGGTGTGACGCGAATTGGGGGAGGGTGAACCGGCTGGGTTGCCTTACCTTGCAGCCATCGCGTTTTACTGGCTATGGCGAACGTAGGGCAACGGGATGCTGCTCTTTCCGAGGAGTCACTTAGCATGTCTGGAAATGACGCCAAGTGATGCATTTGGTGCCCAGAAGAGGACTCGAACCTCCATGCCTTGCGGCGCTAGTACCTGAAACTAGTGCGTCTACCAATTCCACCATCTGGGCACTTGCTTTGGAATGAAACTTGCCCCTATCAA
>CAZMVM010000037.1:0-7477 GCA_964569785.1 uncultured Pigmentiphaga sp.
AGGAAATCCGTACCAAGATCAAGAGCGTGCAAAACACGAGCAAGATCACCAAGGCGATGGAAATGGTCGCCGCATCCAAAATGCGCAAGGCGCAGGAACGGATGCGTTCGGCTCGTCCCTACGCTGACAAGGTACGAAACATTGCCGCCCATATGTCGCAGGCCAACCCGGATTACACCCATCCGTACCTGACAACGCCCAGCGACATTAAAAACGTGGGCATGATCGTGGTCACGACCGATAAGGGTTTATGCGGCGGCCTGAACACCAACGTCCTGCGTGTTGTGCTTAATCGCATGCAAGAGTTCGAAGCACAGGGGGCGGGGGTTCAATTGACTGCAATCGGCAATAAGGGCTTGGCCTTTATGACCCGCTTGGGCGCCAAGCTGGTGTCGCAGGAAATCAACCTGGGTGATACGCCGAGCCTCGATCGGCTGATCGGCGCAATTAAAGTGCAGCTCGACGATTACGCCGCCGGTCGGATCGACGCGGTATATCTCGCCTATAACCGGTTCATCAATACCATGCGGCAAGAGCCGGTGATCGAACAGCTGTTACCGTTGTCGTCAGAGCGCTTCGATCAGACCGAAGAAGAGAAACTCAGCTACGCGTGGGACTACATCGACGAGCCCGATGCGAAGACCGTGATCGACGAACTTCTAGTGCGGTACGTCGAAGCTCTGGTGTACCAAGCCGTGGCGGAGAACATGGCGTCGGAGCAGTCGGCCCGTATGGTGGCGATGAAGGCCGCCTCTGACAACGCCAAGAAGATCATCGACGAACTTCAGCTCGTGTACAACAAGTCGCGCCAGGCTGCCATCACCAAGGAAATTTCGGAAATCGTGGGCGGTGCGGCGGCCGTTTGAGTCAGCGCTCCGTCAGCAAACAGGAACCTCTGTAGGGTGCGCGGCTGCAAGCAACGCATCTCAACATTCAAGGAATCGACATGAGCAACGGAACCATCGTTCAGTGCATTGGCGCCGTGGTGGATATTCAGTTCCCCCGCGAACACATGCCTAACGTGTATGACGCCCTTACCCTGGTCGAGGATGAGTCGTCGTACGCGGAAAAAGGTCTAACATTTGAAGTCCAGCAGCAACTGGGCGACGGCATTGTGCGTACCATTGCAATGGGCTCTTCAGATGGTTTGCGTCGTGGCATGCAAGTCGTCAACACCGGCGCACCGATCACCGTTCCGGTAGGTCCCGGCACCTTGGGACGCATTATGGACGTATTGGGCCGACCCATCGATGAAGTGGGGCCGATCAAGTCCGACGAACATCGTCCCATCCACGCCTTGCCGCCCCGGTTCGACGAGTTGTCCCCGTCGGTCGAGTTGCTTGAAACCGGCATTAAAGTTATTGACCTTGTCTGCCCGTTTGCCAAAGGCGGGAAGGTGGGTCTGTTCGGTGGCGCCGGGGTCGGCAAAACCGTGAACATGCTCGAGCTCATCAACAACATCGCAAAGCAGCACAGCGGTTTGTCAGTGTTTGCTGGCGTGGGTGAGCGGACGCGTGAAGGGAACGACTTCTATCACGAAATGGCCGAGGCTGGAGTCATTCAAATGGATGACCTCGAAGAGTCGAAGGTGGCCATGGTGTTCGGTCAGATGAACGAGCCTCCCGGTGCCCGTCTCCGTGTCGCGCTTACCGGCTTGACCATGGCCGAGAAGGTCCGTGACGAAGGCCGCGACGTTCTGTTCTTTGTCGATAACATCTACCGCTACACCCTTGCGGGTACTGAAGTGTCCGCGCTGTTGGGCCGGATGCCGTCGGCCGTGGGCTACCAGCCTACTCTGGCGGAAGAAATGGGTCGACTGCAAGAGCGGATTACGTCGACGAAGACCGGTTCGATTACCTCTATTCAGGCCGTCTATGTTCCCGCTGACGACCTTACCGACCCGTCGCCCGCAACGACCTTCTTGCACTTGGACTCGACGGTGGTGTTGTCGCGTGACATTGCCGCGCTGGGTATCTACCCCGCAGTCGACCCGCTGGATTCCACCAGCCGTCAGCTTGACCCGCAAATCGTGGGTGAAGAGCACTACCAGGTCGCCCGCGGCGTTCAGCAAACATTGCAGCGCTACAAAGAATTGCGCGACATTATCGCGATTCTTGGGATGGACGAACTGTCGCCGGAAGACAAGTTGGCCGTTGCACGCGCGCGGAAGATTCAGCGCTTCTTGTCGCAGCCGTTCCACGTCGCAGAAGTATTTACCGGCGCGCCCGGTAAGTACGTGCCGTTGAAAGAGACCATTCGCGGCTTCAAGATGATCGTAGAGGGCGAATGTGATGCCTTGCCCGAGCAGGCTTTCTATATGGTGGGTACCATAGACGAAGCTTTCGAAAAGGCCGAGCAGCTGAAGTAATTGCAAAGGGAGCCCGTCATGGCAACCATCCATGTTGACGTGGTTAGCGCCGAAGCTTCGATTTTTTCGGGCGAGGCGAAATTCGTGACGCTGCCAGGCGAGGCGGGGGAGCTGGGAATTTTGCCCGGACATACCCCCCTCATTTCGCGCATTCGTCCCGGCACCGTGAAAATCGTTAAGCCGGACGACCGTGAAGAACTGGTATTTGTTGCCGGTGGCTTACTGGAAGTACAGCCCGGCACCGTAACCGTACTCTCCGATACGGCAATTCGCAGTCAGGATTTGGACGAAGCCAAAGCCGAAATGGCGCGCAAGCGTGCGGAAGAGGCCCTGCGCAACGCCAAGGATAAGGCCGAAGTTGCAGTCGTGGAAGCCGAGCTTGCCATGCTTGCTGCACAGCTTGCCGCCATCCGCAAGTTGCGCAACCGCTAACCACCTATCTTGGCAGGTGGTGGGTTGTTCGACAACCGCCTGCTCTAACCGAAGCCCGCTACTCACTCGAGGATGCGGGCTTTGTCGTCTTCGAGTGTACCCATTCGGCCACCGGTTCTGCCCGGCATGCCAACAACATTTGCGGGCGGGCGACTCCCGACAGTACAGGCATCACGTTTAGGGTCGTACATTGCCCGTGTTGAGCAGCCATGCGCACGCCCGCAGGCAAGGCCTGTCCTGGCAAATTGGCAGGGGCGAGCACGAGTGAGCCTTTGGCAATGTCTTGATTGAGTCGCGCATGTTTGTCCTGACAGTTCACTCCTCGTGCGCCATAGACGGTGTTAAACGTTGCACCTACACGCGCGGCAAGGTACTGGACGGGGAGGTACACCAGCGGATCGATATCTAGGCAGCCATACGCGGGAAACATGCTGACGTGAGCAATCCCGTGCAACGCCTCGGCCCAGCTTGCGTGCGATGTTTTCGCGCTTGCACCCGGATGCCTATTGGCTGAATTTTCTTCCTCGATACGTGTCGGCAGGGTTCCTTGTGTCGACGGTGGTTGGGTGTTTGCGCCGGTATCAACCGTCGTACTTTCGTTCGAACTTTCGTTCGAACTTTCGCGCTGCCCTTCATAGGTGGAAGGCCCTCCCTGGCCTGCTGTCTCGGGCGCGTCGACGGCTTCGGCTGCCTGCGCGTTGTTGAGCCCCCGCGAGGGCAAGTCCTTTGCTGCTGCCGACATCGTGTCAGTGATTTGGGCGGGAGAACGCGCGATTAATTTCTCGCTTGCTCTGGCGGCCAGACGGATGTCAGTTTGTGCTTCTAGCGTGTCGTACCATTGCAAGCCCAAAGCCAGTGCGATCAGGACCCAGCCAACCCAGCCGCGGCGTAGCAGCACGGCAAGCGATACAAATAACAGAACATAACCAACCACCCAGAAGAAGCGGCTGCTATAGAAAAATGTATCAAAGGCGTGGATTATTGCTGCGGGAAGCGTGAATGTGTGGACCACATTCGGCCCCAGATGCACTTGGTGGGTAATTGCAAAGAGAGCCAACAACACGCAGACCAAGGTAAGTCCGGCATGCGCGCGGGCCGCCTTGAGACCAAAGGCCTGGGAGGAAGCCGCAAGACAGGCACCCAGCACTAGCAAGACACCACCTAACCCAAGATATCCGTCGCTAGCCTGCCCGCCGGGAGTGCATCCCCAGGCTCGCGCTGCACTTCCCCCGCACCATAAAGCGTCGAGGCTCAGAGCATGAGTGCCATACCCCTCGCTGCCTCCCAGGACGTTCCACATGCCTAACACAGTAACGGAAACCCCGGTGATAAGAAGCGCCAAGAGGAGCCTGCCTCCTTGTCGGGCCCATGCCCGATAACGCAAGCCCTCATCGATCAAGAAGGCAACGAATATGGCAACACACAGCGCCGCTAGATACGGGTGGATGAGTAGAGCGAGCTGAGACGCCGCAATCAACGTCCAGCTGGTGCGCGGCGCGCTCCACCGCTGACTGAAGCCATTGAAATAGCAGCCCAAAGCGAACAGGACAATCCCGTGCGCCAAGAGGGCTGGCTGTCCGAATTGAGCCAGAAGCGCGGGCCAGAGCAGAGCGAAAACTGCGCCTGAAGCAGCGCCGGCTATGGATCGAACACCCAGCGCTCGGAGCAGAAATACCGCGGCGACGGCTTGGCCGATCAGGGCGAGCGCGTGCCAAAGACCAAAATAATGAAAGGAGGGAGGTAACAGGCTGGCAATGGGTTTGAATGCGAGAGCCAGCAGGGGAATGCTATTAGTTTGTGCAATGTTCACACCGTCTGGGTAGTTCAACCAAGGCGTGTACAGCAACGGAAACTGCCAGACATCCCGCGCAAAGAATCGCCAGGCACTGATTTGTCCGAGAACGTCGCCATCGAAAAAGAAGAGACCGCGCCCGGCCAGAAATGCGGGGGGAAAGAGCCATAGCGTGAAAGCGCCAGCAACAGCCAAAGCTGCCAGATAGGCAAGGCTGGCATCGGACGTTCGGCTGCCATCGTTAACCATGTTGGTCACGAGTCTATTCATGGCGGGTGAAATCGGCGAAACCAAACCGCGGGCTGATACCCGCAATAAGGATGTGAGGTGGCGAGAGTGAGCGCTTGATACATCGCGCGGAAGCGATGCGACGCAACTGTGTATCGTACAACGTTCGACTGCTGAGTACTAAGCCACTACGTGCTGGACCCAATGTGTCAGATACGAATTGTTGCACCTGCGGGTTCAGCCGAAACTGCCGGGTTCTGATCGGTGAAGGTTTTCCAAGGGAGCACTTCCCATGAACTCAACGATAGATTGCGCTCTATTTCGACTGCCATTATTTGATGAATGGGCGGAGCAGGTCATCAACCATTACCCCGTTGATAACCTGTTTTTTCATTCGCTGCCGCTTGCGCATCCTGAAGAGAGCTGGGCGCAAACGCTAGAGCCACAGGTGATGTATGACGAGGTGGCAAGCCGGGCTTTGGCGGCGCAGGCCACAACATTGCAGCGTTTTGATGTGTGTCTGCTCCCGGTCGTTCCCCCGTCACTTGCCTGGACCCGTGTCGCACTAGCGAATGCGCGTAGACAGTTGCCGGTACCGCTGCTGCTATTGGTGCGAGATATCAGTGCCGTTGCATTGCGTGATCTACTCATGCTGGGTGCAGCCGATTTTCTGCTCACGCCGTTTAGTGCCGAAGAACTGAAGACCCGGCTGTTGCAGTGGGGTCGACTTGCACGGCGTTCCTGGAACCCTGCCCGCGCTGCATCTGCGCAAGCACAGCCATACGCCGATGCGGTACATCGTGATAAGGCCTGCATCACAAGTTGGGATCCGTGGAGTCGTGCCGGGAGTCAGGCTTATGCCGCGCTCACAACCCCGGAGGGCGTTGCAGGGCGTGTAAATTCTGTTGGCGCTTCAGCGCGGCTGCATTGTGCTCAGGATGCTGCGGGCTCGGCCTCCACCGCGTATTCGGCGGATCCGGGAGTACAGCGGCGCCCCCGTCCCTCGCCAGAAATGGTCGCCGAGACGGTCAGGCAGCTGACGGCGCCGCCACCCATCGATAATAGTTACCGCGCTACGCGCGCGCGGGTTCTGGCTCAGTTCGAGCGCGAGTACGTCACCAGCATGTTATTGCGCTACCGTGGCAATGTGACCCATGCGGCTCGAGCGGGCAACCAGGACCGACGCGCGTTTTGGCAGTTGATGAAGAAGTATCAAATTCTGTCAGCCGACTTTCGCACCGGTCGCGCGGCGCCTTCAAGCCGGAGCCGGTAAAATCGTGGGATTGAAATCGACCAGGGGTGTTGTCCGTGTCTTATCCCGTTTTGCGTAACGATGTTTTCTTGCGGGCGTTATTGCGTCAGCCGGTCGAATATACACCTGTCTGGTTGATGCGCCAGGCAGGAAGGTATTTGCCCGAGTACCGCGCCACGCGCGCACGGGCCAGCTCCTTCATGCAACTGGCGCAAAATGTGGCCTTTGCAACGGAAGTAACGTTGCAGCCACTAGAGCGTTTTGCCTTTGACGCCGCCATTCTCTTCTCTGACATTCTCACGGTACCGGATGCGATGGGGTTGGGCTTGAGCTTCGAAACGGGCGAAGGCCCCCGATTTGCCCGGCCAGTGCAAGACGAAGCGGCCGTGGACGACCTGGCCGTACCCGATATGGAGAAGTTGCGCTATGTCTTCGATGCTGTCACCAGTATTCGCAAGGCGCTGAATGGCCGTGTGCCGCTGATTGGTTTTGCTGGCAGCCCGTTTACCCTTGCCTGTTATATGGTAGAAGGGGCGGGGTCGCGCGACTACCGCATGATCAAGACCATGCTTTATAAGCGCCCCGATTTGCTGCATCGTATTCTGGCCATTAACGCGGAAGCGGTTACCCAGTACCTGAACGCTCAAATCGATGCCGGCGCGCAAGCTGTGATGATCTTCGATAGCTGGGGTGGGGTGTTGGCCGATGGCGCGTTTCAGGCGTTTTCACTGGAATATACGCGACGCATACTGGCCGGCCTGAAGCGAGAACACGACGGACAGACGATTCCATCCATTGTATTTACCAAAGGGGGTGGGATGTGGCTGGACGACATTGCGCAGGCAGGCAGTGATGCCGTGGGCGTTGACTGGACAGTCAATCTGGGTCGCGCACGTCAGCAAGTGGGGCAACGGGTTGCGCTGCAAGGCAACCTTGATCCGATGGTTTTATTCGCCGAGCCGGAGCAGGTAAGTGCCGAAGCCAAACGGGTGCTCAACTCGTTTGGTCCAGTTACCGAGGGGTATGGGCACATCTTCAACCTGGGCCACGGAATATCGCAGTTCACACCCATCGAATCTGTATCGGCACTGGTCGAAACAGTGCATAGCTATAGCCGCACGTTGCATAGCCGTTAAGCCCAATCATGGGCGGAGGGACCGCCCACATGCGACGGAAAGTGCGTGCGCATTAAGGGGGCGGCGCGCCGGTGACCGTTCTGGATGCTTAAAGGGTGTGTTGGGTGTGCGTCTCATCCATTTCTTGATGCTGATTCTCGCGCAACCGGTGCGGCCTGTGGTCGGTGTGTGCCCATGTTCCGCTGCCGCTTGCCCGCATTAACCCCCAATGCCGGGGTGACTAAGCCGGGCGGGCGGCATGGTCGTCAGGGCTGTATACCACTCAACAA
>CAZMVM010000037.1:7487-23874 GCA_964569785.1 uncultured Pigmentiphaga sp.
GCGACGCTTGCGCCTTCTTGCTGTGAATAACGTCGGTTGAGCAAGCAATTTCAAGGTTTTCCAGTAAAAGAGAAACCGAATTGTGCACAAGCGGCCCCCGGATTAGGCTTTACCCTTGGTTTCTTGGTGAATAACTTATCATGTATTGTAAGTTATTGATTTAAAAGCTAATTTAATTAAAATTCAGGGGGCTTTTCAAGCCCCCTGCACTTATGCTAGGACAAGTTATCCAAGGTTGTTCTGGCATTTTCCCCAAAGTTATCCACAGGCTGCCAAAATTTCCCTCAATGTACGAGGGGACGTTGGATAGTTAGCGGAATAACCCAGAAATCACTTTAAGTTGAGGCGATGGCAGGCAGCGTGCATACAGGTTGGGCGAGAGTGGCTTTAGATGTGCCATTGCCAGGTCCTTTTGATTACCGCGCGCCTGACCCTGTCGCGGTCGGTACTCGCGTCATCGTCCCGTTCGGAAAACGAGTGCTGATCGGGGTGGTGGTCGACCTGCCCTCCTCGCCCTCGATACCCGTCGAGCAGGTACGTGAAATTGAACGCATCCTGGATGACTTACCGCCATTCACGCCCGACTGGATGCGTTTGTGCGAATTCGCTGCCGGGTATTATCACCGGCCTTTAGGTGAGGTCATGTTGCCAGCGCTGCCGCCGCCGCTGCGCAAGGTCTCGGCCTATATGGGCAAACGCGCAGCGGGCGGGCCCGTGGTGCGAGTGGACCAGCGCGGCACTCGACGTCCACGCAGCACGGCCTTAGCAAGTCAAGAGAGCAATTTTGGGTCAACCTCGACAATCTCTCAGGCTGAATGCCTGCCGGCGGCGACGCCGCTTTCCAAGGGTGTCGCATCCGCACCTTTGGCGAGTTCCCAAACACACTTAGGCTCTTACACGGGTCTTGAGCGCATTCAGCCCAACCCCGAACAACAAACGGCGATCCACGCCATTCTGGAAGCTGACGCCTATGCCGCTTTCTTGCTGCACGGCGTGACGGGCAGTGGCAAGACCGAAGTGTATTTGCATGCGATTGAAGCGGTCTTGCGCCGCGGCCGCCAGGCCCTATTGATGGTTCCCGAGATCAACCTGACGCCTCAATTGCTGCAGGTATTGCTTGGCCGGTTGCAGGTGATTGCAGGCCCCGAAGGGGTGGCTGTGCTGCATAGCGGGTTGTCCGACGGCGAGCGCTTGCGCGCGTGGCTGCGGGCGGTACGGGGAGAAGCGCGGGTGGTACTCGGAACGCGCCTTTCCATTTTGACCCCCCTACCCAAGCTGGGCCTGATTGTCGTCGACGAAGAGCACGACACCTCGTATAAGCAACAAGAAGGACTGCGTTATTCGGCGCGCGACCTGGCCATATGGCGGGCGCGCGACCTCAACATTCCGGTGGTGCTGGGGTCTGCGACCCCCTCGCTGGAAACCTGGCAGGGTGCGCAACAAGGTCGGTATCACTTGCTTGCCCTGCCGACCCGGGCAGTCGGGGTGGCCTTACCCGAAGTGCGGCTGATCGATACACGCCGTCTTCAGCTCAAGCACGGAATGGCGCCGCAACTGATCGAAGCGATCCAAGACCGTTTGCAGGGTGGCCAGCAGGTCTTGATGTTTCTAAATCGGCGCGGTTATGCGCCCGTTCTACACTGTGCTGCTTGTGGCTGGGTAAGCCAGTGCGACCGTTGTTCCGCCTATCGCGTACTGCATCGTTCAACCCACGGCGCATTATTGCGCTGTCATCATTGCGGTGCGCAAGAACGGGTAAAGCGCGCGTGCCCAGACTGCGGGAATCACGACTTGCTGCCTATGGGACGCGGAACCCAGCGGGTGGAAGAACATATGCAAGAGCTCTTCCCCGGCGCGCGCATCGCCCGCATTGATGCCGACAGCACGCGCCGAAAAGGCAGCGCGGAGGCGCTTTTGGCGCGGGTTCACGCCGGGGAAGTCGACATCCTGGTGGGCACACAAATGGTGGCCAAGGGCCACGATTTTCGCAATTTGGGTTTGGTCGGCGTGTTGAACGCCGACGCCATGTTGTTTTCGCACGATTTCCGAGCCCCGGAGCGTTTGTTCGCTCAGCTGATGCAGGTGGCAGGGCGGGCCGGACGACACGTGCAGGGCGCTGAGGTATTGATTCAAACCGGTTACCCGGAGCAACCGGTGTATCAAGCTTTGCTAAGGCACGATTACGAGGGATTCGCTGCCCATTTGCTGGGTGAACGGCGTTCTGCTGGGCTGCCGCCATTCTCTTATCATGCCCTCCTTACGGCCGAAGAGCGCGAGTTGGCGATCGCCCTGGGTTTTTTGGCCGAAGCCAAGGAACTCGGTCTCGCATTGTTGCAGGATCTGCGGTTCAGCCACGAGGCTCCTGCTGGATACCCCCCGGTGATCTTGTATGATCCAGTGCCGTTGCGCGTGGTAAGGGTAAAGAATATCGAGCGCGCCCAACTGCTCATCGAGAGCTTCCGCCGCCCCCTTTTGCAGCAATTTTTACGAGAGTGGCTGGCACAACTCCCCACTTTGCCATCAGCACACCGGGTTCGCTGGCAACTCGAAGTTGATCCCCTGGAGATTTGATGTCTGTATCTGTGTTTGCCCCCGGTTCAACGACTGCGGGACTGAATCCTGCCCAACGCGAGGCCGTGCTCTACCTGGATGGACCGTGTCTGGTTTTGGCGGGTGCGGGCAGCGGTAAGACGCGGGTGATCACGCAGAAAATCGCCTACTTGATTGCAGAGTGTGGATACGCGCCGAACAGTATTGCCGCGTTAACCTTCACGAACAAGGCCGCCCTGGAAATGGGCCAGCGGATTCAAAGCGTTCTGCCGGGTCGTCGCTCGAGCGGAGTGACCATTAGCACGTTTCACTCGCTGGGTGTACGAATATTGCGCGAAGAAGCGCACCTGGTGAACTTGAAGCCGCAATTTTCGATTCTGGATGCGGACGACACGCTTGCGATTATTCAAGACTTGCTTGCGACCACCGATAAAGGAGTGCTTCGCAGCGTACAACACACGATTTCGCTGTGGAAAAATGCCCTGATCGAGCCGGAAGAGGCGGAACGGACTGCCGCAAGTGCAACAGAGGCCGACGCGGCACGCATTTACCGCAGCTACCGCGACACCCTGCAGGCATACCAGGCGGTGGATTTCGACGATCTGATCCGGCTGCCCACGCGTTTGCTGGAGGATGACCTAGAAGCGCGCGAACGTTGGCAGTCACGCGTGCGGTATTTGCTCGTCGACGAGTACCAAGACACGAACGTATGCCAGTATCGGTTGCTACGCTTACTGACCGGCCCGCGCGCGATGTTTACCGCCGTAGGCGATGATGACCAGGCCATTTATGCCTGGCGTGGCGCCACGATGGAGAATCTGGCTCGGCTGACCACCGATTATCCATCGCTGAAAGTTATCAAGCTCGAGCAGAATTACCGCTCGGTGCAACGCATCCTGGAAGCTGCCAACCGGGTCATTGCGAACAATCCCAAACTATTTCAGAAGCAGCTTTGGTCGGACCTGGGCGTGGGCGAAACAATTACCGTGTGGTCGGCGGACGACGAAGAAGCTGAAGCGGAAAGCATCGCTCTGCGGATCTCTGCAGCCCGCTTTGAACGACGCTGTCAGTGGCGAGACTTTGCAGTTCTATACCGCAGCAACCATCAGGCTCGCATCATCGAGCAAGCCTTACGGACCCACAAGATACCCTACACGGTGTCGGGAGGCCAAAGCTTCTTTGACAAGGCCGAGGTACGCG
Organism: uncultured Pigmentiphaga sp.; assembly: GCA_964569785.1. Lineage (GTDB taxonomy): Bacteria > Pseudomonadota > Gammaproteobacteria > Burkholderiales > Burkholderiaceae_B > Verticiella. The sequence continues at coordinate 11,238 of CAZMVM010000037.1, forward strand.
ACCTACTCGCTTATTTGCGTCTCATTGTGAACGATGACGACGATCCGGCCTTTATTCGCGCCATCACGACTCCCAAGCGTGGCGTCGGTCGAGCAACGTTACAAACGCTGGGCAACTACGCGGCGCGCCGTCAGGTATCCCTGTTTGCGGCCGTCTTTGAACACGGGTTAGAAGCCGAGCTTACCGATCGTCAACTGCGCTTGCTGCGTGAATTCGGTGAGTTCATTAACCGCTTGCAATGGCGTGCGGGGCGCGGCGCCGCGGCGGGTGCGACAGCCCTAGCAGGTGAGGATGCCGGGCTCATTCTGGACGACCTGATCAACGCCATTGGGTATGAACGCTATTTGTACGACACGTATGATGAACGCGCCGCGCAGACGCGATGGCAAAACGTGCGTGATCTGATCGACTGGCTGAAGCGCAAGGCCGAAGATGACGGGCTTGGGTTGCTCGAACTCGTGCAACACGTGGCGCTCATTACGATGCTGGAAAGAGGCGAGGACGAAGAGCCGGATGCCGTAAAGTTATCGACCCTGCATGCAGCCAAGGGTCTCGAATTTCCGCATGTGTTCATGGCGGGTGTTGAAGAAGGGCTGTTACCGCATTTGGGTAAAGATGATGAGGAAGGGGATCCGGAAAAGGCAGCTGAGTCATTTGTTGAGCGCATCCGCGAAGAGCGTCGCTTGATGTATGTCGGCATTACGCGCGCTCAACGCAGCTTGCAAATCAGTTGGTGCAAGCGCCGTCGTCGCGCTCGCGAAGACTTGGTTCGTGAGCCTTCACGGTTCATTGCAGAAATGGGGCTCGAGGACAAGGCGATCGCCGACCCTGATGCCGGGTTAAGCCCCAAAGAGCGGTTGGGCGCCTTAAGGGCCTTGCTCACCAAAGCCTCCTGAGGTTGTGTAAGCTGGACGGTGTCGCTCATTGCACAAAGCAGATGACCCGTCCATTGTGTGGCAGGGGAGCGCTACAAGCGGTGTGCACAACGACGCACCGCTGGCCTGTAGCGGAGAGCCCCGGAATTTAATGAGAGCTGCTATGTTCCAACTCGCTTCGCGTGTGAATCAAATCGCCCCGTTTCATGTCATGGAGCTCGTCAAGCGTGCTGCGGCGCGTGAGGCGGCCGGGCGTGACATCGTTCACATGAGTATCGGCGAGCCTGACTTCACGGCAATACCTGCGGTGGTCGAGGCGTTGGAACGTGCAGCACGAGCCGGCAACACCCATTACACGGCGGCCGTCGGTATCCCCACCTTGCGTGAAGCCATCGCGGATTTCTACGCCAGTCATTTCGATGCTCAGGTGGATCCAGCGCGCATCATTGTCACGACGGGAGCTTCAGGGGCACTACATCTGGCTTGCACTGCCTTATTGAACGAGCATGCCGAAGTGTTGATGGCCGATCCCACTTATCCGTGCAACCGACATATTGTGACGGCGACCGGTGGTGTGCCGCGTCTCGTGCCGGCGGGCCCGCAAGAGCGCTTTCAATTAACGGCAGAGGCGGTACGAGAGCATTGGACCCCACAAACCGCGGGTGTCATCGTCGCGACGCCGGGCAATCCGACGGGTACGACCATCGCGCCCAGCGCATTAGGCGAGATTGTGCATGAAGTACGTGAACGCGCCGGATTCTGTATCGTGGACGAGATTTATCTGGGGCTAAGTTACGATCAGCCGCCGCGTTCTGCCGCGCATCTGGGTGACGACGTCATTATTGTGAACAGCTTCTCGAAGTATTTTCACATGACGGGGTGGCGCCTCGGCTGGTTGGTGGTGCCGCCTCGCATGGTCAGCGCTTTCGAAAAGCTCGCTCAAAACCTGATCATTTGTGCCCCCGCATTGGCGCAGCATGCGGCTTTGGCGTGCTTCACCCCCGAAGCTTTGAATGAGTTCGAGAACCGCCGAGAAGCGTTTCGACAGCGACGAGACTACCTTTTGCCTGAATTTGAGCGTCTGGGATTAGGCGTCCCGGTCAAACCTGATGGCGCCTTTTACATTTATGCGGATGTTAGTGCGCACGCTGAAGACAGCCACCAGTTTGCTCACCGCCTGCTTGAAGAAGCGGATGTCTGTGCGGTGCCGGGTATGGACTTCGGCTTTAACGCGGTGGAGCGTTACATGCGCTTCTCGTACGCCAACAGCCTGGAGCGTTTGCAAACCGCGATCCAGCGCATGGAGAGACTCTTATTGGGGTAGTTTAGCGGCCGGGCGCGGCCCCGCGTCTAGCAATTCTTGCTCGTACCCCGCGCAAGCAACCATCGCAGTGCATCCAGCACAATGGCTCGACTGGCACGACTTTACTCTCCCGATGTTCCGCACTTATTACAGGCGCGCTTGGAAACGGGCCAACCCATTAACGTGCAAACGCTCGATGCCTGGGCCAAGTGGCTGGAACAAGTAAGCAATGAGCGCCGCATATCCGTACACGGATGGGCGTTCATACCGGCAGAGATTCTGTTGTTGGTCACGCCTCCCGATGCCGACAGTTTGCGTCATCTTATGCAAACGCTAGGGCGACGAATTGCACGCCAACGAGGCGGAGGACGCGTCTTTCGAGGTCGCTATCACTCGGCACTCGTCGAGCCGGGAGCCTGGGTGCTGCCCACATTAGTGTGGCTGGAAACGGCGCCTGTGCGCCATGGTTTAGTGAGCAATCCCGAACATTGGCGCTGGTCTTCCGCACGGGCACATACCGGTGTCGGTGTGCAACCCTGGTTGAGCATGCATGCCGACTACTGGCGTTGCGGCAACACGCCATTCGAGCGCCAGGCGCACTATAAACGGCTCGTACACGAGGGGGTGAATCGGCCCGCTATTGACCAGATCGAATCCGCCTTGAGCGGTCAATGGGCATTAGGCGGCGCAGCTTTCATTGCCCGCGTGGAGCAAAAGGCCAGCCGCCGGGTGACACCGCGGGCGCGCGGACGCCCGCGTGCGCAGCGGCACCAAAGCGATTACAACCCTTGAGCCCTCGAGGGATTTAGTTTTCAGCCTTGAAGTTCGTTGCTTCGACTAAACGGGCCCAGCGCTCACGCCCCGCTGCAATGGATTCCGCGAAGCTGCTGCCGGTTTCGGCAGAGACGTCGTAACCCGCCGTTTCGAGGCGTTCGCGAATGACCGGGTTAGTGTGAGCCCGTTCCATGGCTTCGACCAGCTTCGCCTGAATCTCCTCGGGCGTATCAGAACGCACCATCATGCCAAACCAGATCGTGGCCGTCATGTCCGGCAAACCCAGTTCGGCTAATGTCGGAACATCGGGCAAGAAGCGCGAGCGTTCGGGCCCAGTCGTGGCCAACGCCTTGAGGCGCCCGTCCTGAATCATGGGCAGTGTAGTTTGAATTTGCGAGAACCCTACCAGCGTGTGTCCCCCCAGCAAATCGGCGGTTTGAGGACCGGACCCACGGTAGGGGATGTGCACCATATCCAGGTCGAAATGGTCAGACAGCTGATAGCCTAGAAAATGTGAAGGCGTTCCCGGGCTAAACGAGGCGTAGCCAGTTCCGGGATTCTTCTTGAGCCACTCGATGAGCCCGTTAAAGTCGTCAGCAGGTACCGATGGATGGGCGACGAGCACCATGGGCGCTTCGATTCCACGGATGATGGGTGTGAAATCGTCGGGCTTCCAGGGCATTTGGCTAAACGCCGAAGGATTAATTTCAACCATCGCTTGCGTGCCGACCCAAATCGTGTGGCCATCGGCTGGTTGTTGTACGACAAAACCGGCGGCAATATTGCCGTTAGCGCCGCTGCGGTTCTCAACGACGACCGTATGGTCCAGCTCTTTCGCCAGCCCGTCGGCCACCGCTCGGGCATAAATATCGACCGCACCACCGGCGGGGGTACCAACAATAATCCGAATCGGCCCTTTGCCGGGGTAGGCATGTACTGCTGCAGTGGCTGCCAGGGCAGCAACTCCCACCAAGCATTTAAGCATCCAACTACGTGCTGTGCTTAGAGGGGTTTTGGGGGCTTTCATATGCAAGTTCTCCTGTTGCGAGCAACAAAGTTTGAGTCAGGCGGCGCATGGCGCGCCCTCATAAAGTGGTGTCGGCGAACACCGCCGTCACCCGCGTGGCCCAGAGGCGGCTCATCGCCAGGCCTGAGCGACGTTGGAACCTTCGGTTTTCAGATCGACAGGGCGCCACCTAGTTCGACCTGACGCTAGCGACAGCATTTCTTGTCAGCATCGCGTACTTTTCCATTAATTGATCATGGGATTCGTTCCATTCCGGGTGAACGATGATGCACTCTACTGGACAGACCACCTTGCACTGTGGTTCCTCGTGATGCCCCACGCATTCTGTGCAACGGGCAGGATCGATCTCGTAGATCTCGGGCCCCATGCTAATCGCGTCGTTGGGGCATTCCGGTTCGCACACGTCGCAGTTGATGCATTCGTCAGTAATTGTCAAAGCCATGGATTGTCCTTTCCGCGGTCTGCTGGGCGCGGTAGAGACCGCTGCTTCGGTTCGCGTCCATTGCGGAGGTCAGTGTGAGCAGGCAACCGGGCTTCCTCACCCACCGGTTAAGGGTTCAGTCACATCAAAAGACATGTCGGGGTAGCAGGAGGGCACCGTCCGGGTTGGGGGCGGCGGGTGTGCCGCCAAAAGGACGCGGAAGGAAACCTGGGAGTGCAGCCCTACACCTGCGTGCCGCTGACCTTGAGCAAGTTCCGGATTGCCTGCCTTAAACGTCGTGTGGCGCTCGGTCTCTTGCTTCCCGCCGTTTGCTCATAGCTGAATTATGCCCGGAACGTCGCTGTTGTGCCGGCGCCACAACAGTACTCGCGTTACGGGCTGTATCTTGTAGCAAGACGAAAGACATACACAGGGCCCACGTCGAGATGGGGTCGGTCCTGCATTCTTTAACGCGCGGGAAAATCAAGCGTGTCAGGCGATGGTAACGCCTGTGGTCGAAGGGGTTGGGCGTAAGCTATACGTGAGGTGCAGCGCGGCTCGCGATGTCTGATGGTAATTTTCGTCCGGTCTCGCCCTTCGAGGCGGCGGATCGAGCGGCCATCCTGGTATTTAGTTATCGGGTTAGGAGCAGCTGCTGTCAGATGTGCTGGCGCACAAAGGGACACCCCGGCGTGTCCTTTGGCGCGTACCGCAAGTTAGGGTGGAAGGGCGGATCTTTCCCAGTGCTAGGTGTTTGCTTGAATAACTTTTCGTGCGTCGCGATAAGGCACGGTGGTTGCCTCAGCAGTGCTCGTGTTATTCGCCTTTGATGGGACCGCCCATCTGCTGCACTTTACTCTGCAACCAGCGTTCAACCGAGGGGAACACGAATTTGCTGACATCGCCGCCCATCATCGCAATTTCGCGAACAATGGTGCCTGAGATGAATTGATATTGATCAGACGGTGTCAGGAACATGGTTTCTACATCGGGCAATAAGTAGCGATTCATGCCCGCCATCTGGAACTCATATTCGAAGTCGGACACGGCACGCAAACCCCGCAAAATGACGCGAGCGTTCTGGGCGCGAACGAAGTCCTTAAGCAATCCGCCAAAGCTTGCCACTTCAACATTGGGATAATGGCCGAGCACTTCCCGGGCGATATCGACGCGTTCGCTGACACTGAAGAATGGCTTTTTAGCCACACTATGTGCAACACCGACGACGACTTTGTCGAAAATGGCAGAGGCGCGTCGCACCAGGTCTTCATGGCCGCGAGTCAGCGGATCAAACGTGCCGGGATAGACGGCAACTATCATCGGGGTCTCCTTACTTTCGCGCAGCAGATCATCCGCCGGCATAATGAAAAGCGCTCAAGAACCCGGTCTGGAGCGCCATAACGCAGGTGCAAAGCTTTCGCCACCACAGGGAGATGAATTATTGCTGATTTTTGCATCGCAGCAAATCCCCTTTGTGTCGATGGCTGTTTGCGGTCGCACGCGCGCCCTCACCAGTGAGGCGGTCCGTACGTTGCCACTGGGAATCAGGGTAATACGTAAGCGCCCATGATAAAAGCCCCCGGCTGCGGCGATGTTGCGCCGGGCATGCTCTTGGTTTTGCCAATCGTCGCCGTTCCATTACTCCCCACTTGGGTTAAGGGCAGCGGGCTGCTGGGTCGTTTGACTATCGTCGAGCACGGTGTCCGGCTGCAGGAGATAGAAGTGCACAGCGCCAGCACGGTCTTGACGCACAAGGTGAAAACCGGGCGGCAGTTGCACGGGTTTACCGGTTTCAACGTACAACAGACCGCTCGGCCGTAGCGCTTGTGCCGCCGTCACCATGAGCGATTCCAGTTCGGTATGATCGAAGGGAGGGTCCAGGAAGATCACATCGTAGCGTTCCGCTGTTGCGCGGATGTAACGGTAGGCATCGTGCTTGACGATCAGCACATTGTCCGCGTTCAAGCGACGACGTAACGCTTCGAGCGCAGCCACGATGCGAGGCTCTCGCTCAACCAGGGTGACATGCCCAAAACCTCGCGACACGGCTTCCATCCCCAGCGCGCCGGTGCCCGCAAATAGATCAAGCGCGCGTAAGTCGCGAAAGTCGTGGTGAAACAAGTGGGCAAGCCAATTGAATAGCGTTTCGCGAACACGGTCGGGCGTAGGACGCAGCTCTGGCGCTTCAACGACCGGGAGCAGGGTGCGGCGAAACTGGCCGCCGATGATGCGCACTTTGTGGGCTGCGGTAGGTTTGTGTAGGCGTGTGGTGCGGTGTGCGCGCGACTTCAAGCGATACTCCTATTGATAGTGCAAGCAGTACTCCCACCTACCCTCATGGAGATAGACCTCGCTCGCGCGGATGTGACGACTGCATCGGTGCAGCGAGCCAGCGGCCATCGAGTACTCGGGCAGCGTTCAGCAATGAGCGCATCATAAAGCGATATCATCTTCAGATTGGCCGCCACTTTTAGATTCAGTATATGTTCAGGTTTTTTCGTAGAAAGCAACGATCCCAAGAGTCTCAGCGTCCAGAGGACCTTGCCGAGCAACAACCGGATGTGGCAGCCGAAGCTTCACCGGAAGCCGAAGAGCAGGATGCAACGCCTGAGGGTGGTGACGAATCGCTCCCGTCTGTAGGGCAAGCACCGACGCAGCAGGCTACTAAATTAACCGAGGGTGCGGCCCCCGAAGAAACTTCCGCAAGATTGTCGACCCGCGATGCGGGGGCGGCGGAAACAAACTCGCCCCCGCCGGCCGGACGTTTTTCGTCCGGACTCGCCGCGGCGGCAGCGGGTGTCACGATAAACCGACCGTCCATGCCCCCCGCGGAACAGGCTGACCAAACCGAAGCGGCGCAGCAACAACGCTCGCCCCTTGCGGAGGCTGACGCGGGGCCCACTTTAACCGCCGATGCGCCATTAACCGCTGAGCCCCCTTTAGTCGCTGATCCGGGTGAGGCGCGCAGCGCACAGCCCGCGTCGGCAACCCCAGAAGCTCATCCGGCTCCGTCGTTGACGCCGGCGGAGCGGCACACGCCCAAAGTGGGAGGGACGGCTGTGGAGCGCCCGGGAGAGCGCCCCCGACGTTTCTTGCTGCCGCAAGCGCCCGAGGACACGGCAAAGGCAGAGCCGTCGCGCAAGTCCTGGCTCGACCGCCTCAAGAGCGGGTTGTCCCGGACCGGGCAATCGTTTGCGGGGTTGTTTGCTGGCGTTACCGTTGACGAAGACCTCTTCGACGAGCTGGAAACCGCGCTGATCATGTCGGATGCCGGCATGGAGGCCACCACTAAATTATTGGACGAGCTGCGTGCTCGTGTTCGCAGGGAACGCATCGAAGATGGCAACCGTGTCAAGGAAGTGTTGCAAGAGCTGCTCGCCGAGCACTTGAAGCCTCTGCAAAGCGGTTTTGACATCGAACGGGCGAAACCGCTGGTGATCATGATTGCCGGGGTCAATGGGGCCGGCAAGACAACCTCGATTGGTAAGCTGGCGCGTACGTTTCAGGCGTGCGGTAAGAGTGTGTTGCTCGCAGCGGGCGATACGTTCCGAGCTGCCGCGCGTGAGCAGTTAATCGAATGGGGTGAACGCAACAACGTTGCCGTGATTGCGCAGCGCGAGGGCGGCGACCCTGCCGCGGTAGCGTTCGATGCAGTTCAGGCCGGTAAGGCGCGTGGCATCGATATCGTGATGATCGACACGGCGGGACGCTTACCCACGCAACTGCATCTCATGGCCGAGTTGCAGAAGGTTCGGCGCGTGTTGGCAAAGTCCGACCCGGATGCGCCCCACGAAGTGTTATTAGTCGTTGACGGCAACACGGGTCAAAATGCACTGGCGCAAATTAAAGCGTTCGACGACGCCTTGACGCTTACTGGGCTGGTGGTGACGAAGCTTGACGGTACTGCAAAGGGCGGAATCCTCGCCGCGGTGGCTGCCGGTACGCAGGGAGTGCGTCCCGTTCCTGTCTACTGGATTGGGGTTGGGGAAGGCGTCGATGACTTGCAGCCCTTTGTGGCAGCCGAGTTTGCACAAGCGATGCTGGGAAGCGACTAGCCCCTTAAGGCCAAAGCCCTGCCGCATCCGCGGTGCCGGGCTTTGGCTGTCCAGAGGCTCGGAAGCAGCGGCGCGCTACGCGCCGTTTGCTTTAATGCTGGTGGGCTTTCTCCAGCGAGGCAGGCGCTTGCAGGAGGCAGCTTGCATCGACATGGCCTTCATCCCCGAACAAGAAGCGTACATTGATCTCCTTGCCCACAATCAGTTCTCCGGCGGGTTTCTCTAGCATGGCGTGATAGCCGCCGGGCTTGAACTCTAGCGTTGCCCCAGCCGCGATCTCGACATCGTCGGTGTGTTGCATACGCGCCATGCCCTCTTGCGTGACGGTCTCATGCAACATGGTGAGGCCAAAGGCCTCCGTGCTGATACCGGTCAGCTTAATCGGCTGCTCGCGCTTGTTTTCGATGAAGAAGTAGCCTGCCGACGGCAGGTTGGCGGGCATGGTGCGCACCCAGCAATCGCGTACCAGGACGTTGTCCAACGGTTGAGTTGGGCGGGCCTGATCCGCGGCGGAACCCCCGTGTTGATGCGGGGTGTGTCCCGAGTGTGACTGAGCAAGAACAGCGACAGGCAAGGCAAGCAAAGTAACTGCGGTTACAAGTGAGCGCTTCAATCCATGGGCTGACATAGTTGATTTCGATCCTGAAAACGATGGGAAGACTGACGTGCTGCTGACCGAGTTGGCGATCAACAGCATGACACGAAAAAACGGCGTCTTAGCCAGGCAGAGACATCGTGTCAGACCCAAGGCGGGGCGCGCGAACCAACGGGGGGGCCGGTATTCGCATCAAGATGAAGATCGTCTTTTGTCGGAGGCGAAATATCGGCTAGGGCGACCTGCGTGGGAGGAAGGGCGCCAAGTGGCTCCGAAGGGAGAAAGGGATAGGCGAGCAGTAGGCACAGGGGGCACTCGATCGCGGGCACCGGGTCGTCTTGAGGGAACTCCAACGTAACAACCAGGATGCGCTCGTCGACGGCACGCGTTTCTTTAGAGGCATCCGGTAACCAAGCGTGTTGCCCCGTACCGGGCAGACAAAGCGAGAGCTCGAGGAGTTTGCCCCCCGTGGTGGGCATAAACCCTGGCGCAATGAGTGTCCGGACCAGAAAGGCAAGCACGGCGAGCCCGAATGCAATTCGCATCAAGGCAGGTGCAAGAAGCTTTCGAAAGGCCGCGGACATGCGCCAATTCTAGACGAATAAGGTGCTGCCATTGAAGCGGAATGGGCATGGGCCTTGCAGTGCTCTAACCCCTGCCGCCGTCATCGCTGCGATGTATGCTGAATGTCGCCTGTCGCGCGTGCCTGATTGCTTGCGGTTCTAACCTCCGTGTAATTCGTCGGTGTTCATTGAACCTTCAAGTGCGCGAGCCACGGATGACCCAAAACGTGTTGGGCCGGTGAGGCAGCTCCGGCGAGTGTGGGGCGGTGCAACTTCAGGAGGGCAACATGCCGGAGAAACAGAAGCAGTCGCGTGAGGATGACACGCCGCGCGAGGAGCAGAAAAGCCATGGTAGCCAGCAACACCGCACCAAAAAGGAAGGGCATACCGACCAGATCGGTACGGGTCAGAATCAAACGAGTCAACGGCATCGAGGTGCGGGCGCAAGGCGAAGTCCCTAGATGCCAGGGCGCGCGAGCTACTGCAGTTGGGAACTTGATAGCACACCCGTCCCAACTAGGCGTACGCGCCGGTTCCATTCATGTCTCAGGTATTCACATTCGTGTGTCAGGTATTCGATGTGGCCTTGCCGACCGTGGCGCGATAGGCCAGCAACGCACGTCCGCTAATGCTGCCCGACGGCTAATACGGGTCGTGTCACGTGGCATGATCAGTGAGGTCTTCAAGAGGATTTCGTGAGGCGCCCGCCGAGTCACTCGACAGGGCCCAGGCGTCGAACTCGACGCGCTTGGTGCCCTGTTTCGACTCGAATCCGAAATGAGCTCCGGTTTCCCATGGAAGTCGCACAAGCTGCGAAGTGCAAATACGACGTTCTTCCCGCCAGTGCGTGCAGGAATGGTCGCCACTATTTCCCATTCGCACCGCGGGGTACTTCCCGCATTTACAATCTTAGCTACAGCTACAGCTACAGCTACAGCTACAGCTACAGCTACAGCCGGACGGTGTCGCCTCCGGATCTTCTGAATGCTAATTGACGATGATACTTGTCACGGGGGGCGCCGGATTTATTGGCGCCAACTTCATATTGTGCTGGCTTGCTCAGCGGCAAGAGCCAGTGGTCAACCTGGATGCATTAACGTATGCGGCGAACCCAGCGACGCTCACTGATTTAAGACGCCTGCCCGCATACGAGTTTGTGCATGGCGATATCGCTAATCGCGCGATAGTCGATACTGTGTTAGCACGCTTTCGTCCGCGTGCTGTGATTCATTTTGCTGCCGAGACGCATGTCGACCGCTCGATCTTGGGCCCCGAGGCGTTCGTCCAAACCAATGTCGTTGGCACTCAAAGATTGCTGGAAGCGGTGCGTGATTATTGGGAAGCGCTTCCCGCAACCGAGCAGGGAGGGTTTCGTTTTCTTCATGTGTCAACTGACGAAGTGTATGGCTCGCTGGCAGCAGATGCGCAACCGTGCTTTGAAACGTCGCCGTGTTGGCCAAATAGCCCCTATTCAGCTTCGAAAGCTGCAGCCGACCATTTTGTGCGTGCATATGGGCAAACCTACGGGCTTCCGGTGATTACCGTACGTTGTACCAACAATTATGGCCCCTATCAGTTCCCGGAAAAACTCATTCCTTTGATGCTCAGGCGCGCATTAGATGGCGCGAGCCTGCCACTGTACGGTGACGGTAATCAAATACGTGACTGGTTGTTTGTCAACGATCATTGCGCTGCACTCATATCGGTGCTGGAGGATGGTTGCGTCCACGAGATTTACAACGTGGGAGCGGGCGTGCAAATGACGAATCGAACGGTGGTGCAGGCCCTCTGCGATTATTTGGACGCCACTCATCCGCGTGATGATGGCGGCTCGTATGCAGAACAAATCGAATTCGTCCCTGATCGGCCTGGTCACGACAGACGTTACGCCGTAGACACCAAAAAAATTCAAACTGCTCTGGGGTGGCAGGCCTCCACCTCTTTTATGGATGGCCTGCGGCTAACTGTTGACTGGTATTTGCGGCGCACCGATTGGTTAGCGCAGACAGGTCGCACCGCGTATCATCATTGGAACCCACGCACCAAAAATCTCAAGTCGGAACGGGGTCACTCTCCGGACCGCGGCTCCCTAACGGCATGACGCTACGAATACTGCTGCTCGGCGCCAACGGTCAGCTGGGTCAAGCATTGGCAAAACGGGTTGGGACACTAGGCCAGGTTGTGCCGGTGACCCGCGCCCAGTGCGACTTTACCCGGCTGTTGGAGCTGCGATCATGGGTTAGGCATGCTCGGCCCGACGTGATTATCAATGCAGCGGCTTACACCGCGGTTGATCGCGCAGAGCGCGAGGCAGGGGTGGCATGCCTGCTTAATGCCGAGCTGCCAGCCATGCTGGCCGAGGAGGCCAGTCGGTTGCGCGCCTGTCTCGTACACTATTCCACCGACTACGTATTCGACGGAACCATAGCTGGACGTTACCGCGAAGAACATCCGCCAGCGCCATTAAATGTTTACGGCGCAACCAAATATCAAGGCGAGACCGCCGTTCGTGCATACGAACGCCACCTGGTGCTACGTACCAGCTGGCTTTTCTCAACGCTGCCGGGCAATTTTCTTACGACGATACTCAGGTTGGCCCAAGAGCGAGAGCGCCTGGAAGTGGTGGTCGACCAGCGGGGTACGCCCACCAGTGCTTGTCTGGTTGCAGCCACTACGGAAGGCATGCTTGCCGGCTTGTTAAAAGGCGAAGGGGCATATGGCCTGTACCATATCGCGTCGTCTGGCACTGCGAGCCGTCATGCCTATGCTCGTTACATCGTCTCAGAAGCGTGGCGTATAGGTTACGTTCTACGATGTCGCCCAGAGAACGTCGAGCCAGTGACGAGCACGAATACCTCAGCGTTGGCCGACCGGCCGCGGAACAGTGCCTTGGACAATCGGCTGGCACAATCGGTTTTCAACCTGACATTTCCCTGTTGGCACATACAAGTAAGCAAGGTCGTCGCAGAGAAGCTAAGAGGAGCTCTATCGTGAAACTGATATCCGAGCCTCTGTCAGGCTTAT
>CAZMVM010000038.1:0-23826 GCA_964569785.1 uncultured Pigmentiphaga sp.
ATAGGCTGCACTTTCTTCGTCTCGATATGAGGTAATGTGGTAAGAATGAGATCGAACATCAAATCTACTTCACCAGACATCAACGCCACCAGCGCAGGAGAGCTCCCGCGGTAGGGTACATGTTCAAGCTTCACCCCAACCTCGCGTTCGAAAAATAAACCAGCCAAGTGATTTGACGTGCCAACGCCGGCAGAAGAATACGTTAAAGGTCTGCCATTCTTCTTCACGATAGCGCGCAGATCGTCCATGTTCTGTATTTCCGTCTTACCGTTCGAGATCAACAGAAACGGAAGCGAAGCCACAAATGACACGGGAACAAAATCACGAATTGCGTCATAAGGTGCGTTAACGTTTAAAGCAGGCGTCATGACCTGCGAACTGACCGTACCAAACAATAGCGTCTTACCGTCTGGCTTCTCGTTGGCAACGTATCGCGCACCAATAATTGCGCCGGCACCTGGCTTATTCTCGACAATCATGTTCTTGCCAGTTCTCTCGCTGAACTCAGCTGCTATTATTCTGGCCATAACATCCGCGGATCCTCCCGGTGGATAAGGGACAATCAATCTATACGGTTGACCATTAGAGGCCCACGCCGAGAACGTCACGCCACCCGCACAGACACATGCAAAAGTCAATAGACTAATAGCCGACCATAACCGTCTCATTTTCCACCCCCGATTCGTAATGATCTTTTAAGTTTCTATCTCGTTGCTGCATGCCTCCCTTCCCCAACAGAAGAAGAGGCATGGCATATTTCCTAATCTAAAATAATGGGCTGCATCTCATCCACTTCTGGGATGTTGGGGATTTCCACTCCGTATACCCCAACATCTTCACGGATAGAGTCAAGCGAACGTTTGATTATCGCAATCTCCTCATCGGGATGCGTTGCACCTAGACCATAATCCGCTGCCAAAGCTCTTGCTCGCCCAGCACGTTTTCGCTCCTCTTCCGGTAGGTTGACGACGGCATACACGCCGCTCAAGAGCGACCCTTGCAGTTTCTTTGCAAACTTCTTTCCAAGCAAGACTTTCTCGTCAGCGCTTAAAGTGTCAAAGAACTGACGCATGATAATACGCCCGAATTGAATATGCCGGGCTTCGTCTCGCAGAATGAGCCGACATGTCTCCTTAATGGATGCAATTCGCGCGTTCTCGTACCTTGCCTGTAGCAGCTCTCCAGAAAGCTGCTCAAAGAGCGTGTTCACGGCCATACCGCCGTAGAAAGACATTGCCCTCTCATCCTCTTCGTTATGAAACTGAGGGATAATGGATTTGAAGTACTCGGAACGCGGTGATGGCTGATAGCCGCCTAATGCCATTGCGACTCGAAACGAAGACTCGTGATGCCTCAGTTCTTCGTCGATAAAACACACCACGTGCTGCTTAACTTCAAATGGCAAATGAGCATAAATCGCATCTCGTAGCCGCTCAATGCCGTACGGGATGGCTCCATGCTCCATCCACGCGCGTAAGCTCCACCATTCCGCACCAGCTTCTCTTACCTCCGGTGGCAGGTCTGCCTTCGCTATATCGGTATAGTCGATATCTAAAGGGTTCCATGCCAAGTCACGGGCCTTTATACAAAGCCCCCAGACATCGAGCAACTCGAAATCGGCATTGATGGGATAGGGATTAGGTACCGGGGTCAATTCTTCTAACAATGAAGGCTTCATCGGAAATATCCTCGCGTCACTAAAAAACTACTGCCCTTAAGATGCTATGCAAATCGTGGCCGTCCGTAAAATACTGTTTGTATATAGGATCTTTCGAATTTCGAATGAAGCCGGCATTGTCCAGCTAAACATGATGCGCAAGTGGTAATGTACTCCACGTTCCTGTGGCCTCCGATCGTTTATCGTGCGACCTTCAAAACCTATCTTTAGGTGCATTTATTGCGTCACGGGTGGCCTGATCTTATCTAGAACCGAGTCGTCTTTCATGGATCGCTGAATTAACGACGCTATTGAACGCATTACGGTTGCCCACGCACTGTATTGCTTGCAAGTCATTTGTAGGTACACATTATTCATCAATTTTGAATGACAACTTTGAAGAGTGATCAACACTGGGAGGTAACCGCGTGGTGGAGTATGAGCCCAATACAATCGCACGCATCATGGGTTTAGGCGGCCGTCCAGCCAATTCCCGCCGGGAAATAAAAATTATCGACACAACTCTGCGCGATGCACATCAATGCCTGTGGGCGACTCGCATGCGTACTGAACATGTCATAGCATTAGCCAAGATGCTGGATCAGGCTGGCATGGATCAAGTCGACTTGATGGCACCTATACAGTTTGACGTTTCAGTGCGGTACCTAAAGGAAGATCCGTGGCAACGGGTGCGTCAAGCCCATGAAGTTGCACCAAACACTAGGTTTAGAGCGCTTATCAGATCGAAGAACCTGGCCGCTTTCGACTTCCTTCCCGACGATGTCATCGACGCGTGGGTAGAGCGTCTTTACGCTAACGGGTTTCGCGTTATTGGCGCGTTCGACGGACTCAACGATATGGACAATATCGCATCGAGTCTACGTAAGGCGAAGGCCTTAGGTGCTTACACGTTTGGCGCTCTTTCATTTTGTGAAAGCCCTGTCCACACTGACGAGTTATACATCTGCAAAGCTCGGGAGCTTATCGAAAAAACAGATGTAGACTCGATTATGCTAAAGGACGCAGGCGGGTTGCTCACACCTGAGCGTATTCGAACACTCGTGCCAGCGCTAAAAGAGGTAATCGGTGATCGGCCGCTTGAACTGCATAGCCATTGTTGCACTGGCCTCGCCCCCCTCGTCTACCTGGAAGCGGTGGAGCTTGGCTGTGACGCGCTGCACACCTCCGTTGCGCCGCTTGCGAACGGGGCAGGTCAGCCCTCGACGCAACGTATGGTCCGAGAACTTCGGACCCTTGGATATCAGGTGAATGTTGATGATCAGCTCATTTCGCAGATTAGCGATCTCATCACTTCGATCGCAGCTGAAGAAGGTAAGCCGTTGGGCGCACCCTTAGAATACGACGCGATGCACTACATGCATCAACTGCCTGGTGGAATGCTTAGTAACTTTCACTCTCAGTTGCAGTCTGCCGGTCTTGCACATCGCTTCGACGAGCTACTCCACGAGACTGCCCGTGTACGCGCCGAACTCGCCTATCCCATCATGATCACTCCGTTCGCGCAATTTGTCGGTACACAAGCAGCGATGAACGTCATGACCGGTGAGCGATATAGCGTCGTCCCAAATGAAGTCAAGAAATATGCTCTTGGCTATTACGGCCAACTTTTGGCCGATATAGATCCGGTTGCGCTCGAGCTGATTTTGAAGAATGGATCTTCCGAAATCGACCCAGTACCGCAGCCATTGCCTCCGCTACTTCCGGAGCTTGCCGATCGTCATCCCACTGAAACCATCGATGACTTGCTGCTTCGCGCAATGTTTCCGGGCACTCAGGTCGACGAGATGAAGCGCTGCATCGCGAATGGAATCTCACCCGAGAGGTCACCAGCGCCGCTACTGAGTTTGATTCAGAAGCTCGCCAAAAGTCGCGAAACCGGTGACATTTCGTTAAAGGTCGCTGATCTCACAATAAGCATGAGCAAGGGGAGTCTGTAGAATGATGAGCAAGCTTGATTTGAACGAAGTTAAAAATATTGTTGACTGGCTGAATCTTAATGATGACGTCCAAGAGTTTTCGCTGAAGTACGGCGACTTCGAATTGTTACTCTCGCGCCGCAGTGGAGGCTCTAACGGCACACAACCACCACAGGCTCTTTCTTTTTCCAGTAGTAGCGAGCAGCCAAACGGTAGTATCACGGCAAGTACAGAAGTGGCCTTTGAACCGACACCTGCCGTGTCATCGTCGGATCCCGATAATGACGGAATTATTGTCGCAGAAGGTGAGCATGTCGTTAGAGCGCCCATGATCGGTACCTTCTATGCCGCACCAAAGCCAGGCGCCCCGGCCTTCGTCCAAGAGGGTGATAGGGTTACGCCGGAAAGTGTTCTCTGCATTATTGAGGTCATGAAGCTAATGAACAACATTGAGGCCGGAGTGCACGGAACGGTTAAGAAGATCTTTGTACAGAATGAGCAAGCAGTCGAATACGGGCAGCCAATCATGCTGATCCAACTCGACCAGTAGCAGTGTTTGGAGCAGACGATGACAACCAACGCTATCAACAGCGTTCTAATCGCGAACCGTGGTGAGATAGCACTGCGCATCATACGAGCTTGCAAGGAACTGGGAATTCGGAGCGTCATTGCCTACTCCGAAGCTGACAAAGATTCACTTCCCGTCGCGAGTGCGGACGAAGCAGTGTGCATCGGCCCTTCGCAATCAAGACTCAGCTATCAGAACTTTGGGGCGGTAATCAGTGCTGCGAGAAAATCAAAGGTAGACGCGATCCACCCTGGCTATGGCTTTCTGTCTGAAAACCCCGAGTTTGCGCGGCTGTGCGAGGCAGAGAAGGTAACCTTCATCGGTCCGTCGGCGCGCGTCATAGAACAAATGGGAGACAAAATAGCAGCAAGGCAGCTGGCTAAGGCTGCCGGCGTACCTACCGTGCCTGGATCTGATGGGGCGATCTCCAACGTCGAAGAGGCATTACTAATCGCCGAACAAGTCGGATTTCCGCTTCTTATCAAAGCCGCAGCAGGGGGAGGTGGACGCGGAATGCGGGTCGTGAGCAACCCTTCGACTCTCAAGACCAACTTGCTGGAGATTATGGCCGAAGCTGAAATGCTGTTCGGGAATTCTGCAGTCTATATTGAACGCTACCTGAAGAACATTCGTCATATCGAAGTACAGGTCGTATCCGATGGAGACACAACCATTCATGTCGGCGAGCGAGATTGCACAGTACAGCGAAGAAATCAGAAGCTAATCGAAGAAGCGCCGTCCCCAGCGCTAGACGATGGGATCCGAGAGGCAATGTATCAGGCAGCCGTCAGGCTTTGTGAGGCGGTAAATTACAAGAATGCCGGTACGGTGGAATTCGTCTTCGATAACGAAACCAGAAAGTTTTACTTTATCGAGATGAACACGCGGATTCAAGTTGAACACCCGGTCTCCGAAATGGTGAGTGGCTTGGATCTAATCAAACTGCAATTACGCATCGCCGCTGGGATGCCGTTGGGCATTTCGCAGGCCGACGTGCGATTCAACGGGCACGCAATCGAGTGCCGCATTAACGCAGAAGACCCTGACAGCAACTTCATGCCTTCGCCCGGAACGATTGCCCGTTTTCGATCTCCGGGTGGATTTGGCGTCCGACTGGACAGCCACATTGAATCAGGCGGGGTGATCCCGCCCTTTTACGACTCGATGATCGGAAAACTAATTTGCTGGGGTCAGACGCGCGACGAAGCCATTGCCCGAATGTTACGTGCCCTGGAAGAAACAAGAATCGAAGGCGTCAAGACGACAGCGTCGTTCCATTATTCTGTACTGAACAACGCGCAATTTCGTTCAGGCGAATTTAATACCGGATTCGTGTCGGAACTCTTGGCATAAGCACCCCACGGGCATAACGCATCGCAGCAGCGGTGACAACATGCGAGCGGCCAAGCCGCTCCGCGAATCCGCACCGGCCTCCATCCGCAACCCTCCATCGAATTAGTCCGCGTACTGCTCCGCCATCACGATGGAGGTCGTTGCCCTGCTAACGCAACCGTAGTACTTGGCTGCGTGGCTGGTGGTCGAACAGCCTTTCGACGAGTTCGACCTATGCGTTGGCTCCGGTTCGCAATTGTTCGGTCACATTCGGCACTCCCGATGCCAGCTTCACCATGGGCGCCACCTGGAATTCCGTCGTATCGGCTAACGCTTTCAGGTCCAGGCACACGTAGTTCATTCCTCCGCCGTCACGTAAGAAAAACAAGCGACGGTCAAGGTCGGTGATGCTCGTCCAGCTCGTGAATTCAGTAGGAATGCTTCCCAGGTCGTGCCCATCGAACTGCAAGTGCGAGCTGCCCAGCTCGGGCGGGTCGATGGTAATACCGCGAGGGCGGTCAAAGTTGTTCATGATGTGCGCCACCATTTGCACGGCACGATCGGGCTCGGCCTGCTTCTCGGCAAAGTGCGCATAAAACACGGCACGGATAAACCGGTCTACCGAGGTGTCGGTAGTAGGTAGGCCCGCTTTGGCAATACCTGACCCGGGCTGAACCGCATCGTAATTCATGAATCGACCCTGAGAGCGGTCGACGTTCGTCAGGAATGTGTAATTGTTCAGGTTCGTGAGGTGCCACGGGAACTGAGGACCATTAGTCAGTACCCCAACCGGGTTATCGTAAATGTTACGCACTCCGTGATGAAACTCGATAACTAAGCTGGCGCCCGAGGTGTCATGCACGGCGTAGTGGAAGGGCATTTCCAGCCCGCCCAGAATCGGTACGGCTTCGAGCACGACCTGCAGATCGTCAAGTGCTGCCTTGACTTCCGCCACAGTGGAGAACTGACCGAGCAAGTAGGTGCCAAGGTCGGCAGCGGAAATAGCAGTGCGCGCGAGGTCAAGGGCAGGTTTGGGCCCACTCGTTTGCGAGTAGGCCTGTACGCTAAATGTCAGGCCGGCCTCGTTAACGCCTTCGACGACCTTGAGATCGTTGAAACCCAGCCGCTTGCCGGGGTTCGGCACTGCGGCGGGCATGGTAACCGCGATGATGGCGTGACGGGTGGCCCAACTTGCGCCTGCGTGCCCTGTGACGACAGACGTTATTGTGGTGTCTTTTGGAAAGAATGCCACCTGGTAGGGCAGATCAACAGCGAGTTCCAGCGTTCTCCCAAGATAAGCACGTTGGTTGGCGTCGCGATAAAGTAGTGAAGTACACATGCCCGATTTTCCTAACCCGCAAGTTTTGGTAAACGTTGTGCCGCAGCTCACCGGAACCCGTCCGTACTGCCCAAACACAAGCTAGCCCCCATCATACAATTGATGGGTAACCGAAGAGTAAACCAGCAATCGGCTGGAGTTTAAACTTGCGCCGCCAACTCGGGAAGACTGTACTTACCTTCAGCGTCTCCACTCGCGGTCTATTGGCTTTACATCATGGACGGCAGCCATAAAGACAGCGAAGGCACCATCACCAGAAGTGCCAGACGAATGATGTCCATCATCCAGAAGGGAGTGACCCCCTTGTAAATGGTGCCCGCCGATACATCAGGAATGACCGCACTAATCACGAATACGTTCATCCCTACCGGCGGGGTAATCAGGCTGATCTCGGTTACAACGACCACCACGATACCGAACCAGATGAGCACCATCTCAGGCGACATCATGAAACTGAGGTCGAGTGCGGCAATAATCGGGTAGAAGACGGGGACGGTTAGCAGGATCATGGACATGCTTTCCATGACGCAACCAAGCACCAAATAAATACCAACAATTACCAGTATGACCAACAAGGGCGAAAACCCCTGCGCAGTAATCCAGTCGGTAAGCAACAGCGGTGTTTGTGTCATGTTGATCATGTTAGAGAACACCACTGCACCGATCACGACGGCAAACACCATGCCGGTTGTGCGCCCCGTTTCAACCAAAATCTGAAAGAACAAACGCCACGTGAGGGTGCGGCGAGCCCAAGTGATCAGCAAGGCGCCCGCCGCCCCGATACCAGCCGCTTCTGTGGGCGTAAACACCCCAAGATAGATACCTCCTATTACGAGAAGGAACAAGGCGCCGATGGCCCATACTTCCTTCAGCGCGCGAAGCCTTTCCTGCGTAGTCTGTCGCCGCCCCGGCGGCCCGGCTTTGGGGTTGATCCAGGTCACAACCACCACAGCGGCAAGATAGAACAGGACCGCCAGAATTCCGGGAATCAGACCGGCAATGAACAGTTTGCCGATGTCTTGCTCTGTCATGAGACCATAGATGATCAGGATGACACTGGGCGGTATCAGAATGCCCAGCGTGCCACCAGCGGCGATCGAGCCGCCCGCCAGGCTGGGCGAGTAGCCATATTGACGCATGGACGGCACCGCGACTTTGGCCATGGTAGCCGCAGTGGCCAAGCTTGATCCGCAGATGGCGCTGAACCCACCGCAAGCAAGAATGGTTGCCATGGCAAGGCCGCCCCGATAATGCCCTAGCAGGGCATAGGAGGCGGCGTATAACTGGCGTGACAGCCCTGCCTGCGTAATGAGATTGCCCATAAGTATGAACATGGGCACCACCGCCAGGCTGTAGGTCATGCCGGTTTCATAGGCGGTATTGGCCACCATAGCGGCAGCGGCGTTCCAGTTAACGAGGAAGCCAAAGCCTACGTATCCCACAATGCCCATGGCGAAGGCAATGGGCACTCGCAACCCCATCAAGGTAAACAGCGCAACAAATGCAAGCAAAGTAACCGTCATGCCGCGCTACCTGACGATGATTCAGTGGATGCTTCCTGCTGTGGCGACGAAAGCTTCGGGCGCCCAACCGGTAACACACCGGTGGCCTGGAAAAGTAGAACGATGGCAGTTAAAGCGCTCATGAAACACATCAACCAATTGAGCGGCGCCAGAGGGATCAGCAGGGATGCGGTAGAGTCGCCGTATTCGCCGGCCTCGTAGGCCTTGAACCCTAAATGCCAGGTGAGAAAGCCCATGCACACGGCGCACAAGAGCGCAATGAGCCGCTCACGGAATGCCTCGTGCCGGCCCGCTAGAACGGCGTCGAGCAAATCCACGGTGATGTGCTCGCGCGCCAGCGACACCACGGGCAGGGCGCAAAACACCAGGGCCGCGAGCATCATCTCAGTAATCTCGAACGACCCCAGCACCGGCCGGTTGAAGAAATAGCGCCCACCCACGTCGACCACTGTTAGCAGCATCATGCTACACAGCACGACAGCCATTGCGGCCTTGAGGACGAGGGCAAGCTTTTCGATGAACCGTTTAAGTCGTGATGAATCCGGCATGATCACGACGTTTAGTTATTATTCGCGAACTCTTGCTCAAGTTGGGCGGCAAGCGCGCGCAGCTCTTGAAGCGCCTGCTTGCCATCGACACCACGCTTTTCGGCTTGCTCGATCCAGGCCGCTTCAATCGGAGCGGTACGCTCGCGAATGGCTTCGAGCAATTCGTCGGAGGCCATCTCTACTTGAATGTTGTGCTCACGCATGTGGTCAAAGGCGTTCTTTGCAGCGTCGTCGTATGAGCGGCCAGCAAGCCGTGCGAAGTGCTCACCTGACAAGCGTAGGATGATCTCCTGGTCCTCCTCGGGCAAGCTGCGGAATTTCTTGTCGTTGATGATGAAGAAGAACGACGTGTTGTACAGGCCACCAGGAATTTGAGTGCCGTGTTTGATCACGTTGGAGAGCTTGAAGCCTTCGATGGAGTCGTTCGTAAACAGGACGCCGTCGGCTACGCGATTCGACAAAATCTGATAAACCTCAGACGCAGGATGGAGCAATGGGCTAAAGCCTAGGGCCTGCGCGACCTCGTTCACGACGCCACCGCCTACACGCATCTTTTGACCTTGCAAATCTTCGATGCTGGTCATGGGACGAGAGGTATGGAAAATGTGCCCCGGGGTGTGCGTATACAGGCTTAACAGCTTGACACCTTTATGTTCGCCGGCGTCTTCCAGGTATTTCTTGTAAATGCGCCAGTACGCTGCGGAAGCGGCTTCACCGGAATCTCCGGTGAATGGCAGTTCGACAATTTTTGTTAACTCGAAACGTCCGGGCTGGTATCCGTGCACCCCATAGCTGATGTCGGCCTGGCCTTGACGCACCACGTCAAATGCGGCCGCCGGGCGACCGAGCGGCGCCGGTAGTATCGTAACCTTAACGCGCCCTTCGGTTTCTTTCTCAACGCTTTCGGCCCAAGGGCGTAGCGCCTCGGTAACAAAGAAATAGCCTGGGGGTAACCACGAAGACACGGTTAACTCAGTAACTGCACCTGCGGAACCTGCTACACCGATCAAGCCTAACGCCAACGCTGCCCTGCCCAACACCTTGGAAAAGCTAAACATCGTTGTCTCCTCTTTCTAGCCAACTCCGCATTGCGCGGTTATCTATTCGGTATGGTTGTACCGTTTACACCTCATCGACCTGTTGATACTTCTAATTAACTTCTAATTCGGTCGATACGCAACGGCCTTGAGCTCGATGATCAAGCCAGGCCGTGCCAACCCTGCCACTTCAAGAATCGTCCATGCAGGGGGTGGGTCTTCGGGAACGTAGTCGCGCTTTATTTCCACGAAACGCGACAGATGCGAGCTTAAGCCTACATGATAGGACACCAGCTCGATCAAGTCATCAAAATTTGCTCCTGCGCTGGCCAATACAAGGCCGAGCCGGTCGAAGGCACAGCGTATTTGTGTATCGGCATCTTTTGGTATGCTGCCGTCGGGCGCTAGCCCGATTTGTCCCGATATATAAATGAAATCACCCGCACGCCGGGCGGCAGAATACCCAAACCGTTCAAAAATGGTTTGGGTACCGTCCGGGGCGAGAAACTGTGGATCGGTAGGGTTATATGCTTCTTTCACCGGCGCACTTCCTCCTTTCCCTTTGTACATCGTTTCTCGTGGTTTCTTGTCGCCCTGCAATTTCAGCGGGACAACGCGTGTCAGATGCGCACACCTGCAGGCAACTCAAGCCCTAGCAGCAGCTTCCCATACAATTCGCCGATGGGTTCAGGCTGAAACAGAAAATGCGTGCTCATCGCGTGCAAATCTCGGAAAAGTCTTTCCATGGTTGCACCCTGAGGCAGCAAAGATCCACCGCACGCGGCGAACATGCGTTGCGAACTGTTCACTGCCATTCTGAGAGCCACCACCAAACGCATACGCAGCGCTGCGCGCTCGGCCAGGTCAAGCTCGTGGTGCTCGGCTAGCGTGCGCTCTAAACGCCGTGACTCCAGCAGTAAACTGTCACACAGCAGTTGCATCGTAGCGGTGCCGGTGGCGACATCGATTTGGGACACGGGCTCGTCAACCTGGCGGGTACGAGTGGCGGCACGTATACGATTGGCGACAAGGTTCCGGAACTCGTGAGCAACGCCGCAAGCAACGCCCAGCACGGCGGCAAGCCCCGACATCATGAACAGTTGATTCACCGGGCTGGCGTAGATGGCTTCATGATTGTGCGAATTGGCGTGCTTGCCGCCCTGTTGCATCACCTCCCATGACATCCATCGATGTTTCGGCACAAAGACTTCCGAGAGCGCAACGTCTTTACTGCCCGTGCCACGCATGCCTAATACGTGCCAGCTATCCTCATTGACGACAAACTCGCTGCGGGGCACCAAAACCACGTGGGCGGCGGCGCCCCTGCCGTCGGAATTGGGTATTTCTACCAGCAGCGCCACCCAGGTGGCGACATCAATACCCGATGCATAACGCCATTGCCCCGATAAACGCAGGCCGCCGTCGCATAATTCGACTTGAACGTTTCGACCGACTCCGCCGGTTAGCACAGGCACGATGACGGGCTGCTGCCCACCAAAGACCTCGGCTTGGGCCTCGTCGTTGAATTTGCCCAGCATCAGCAGGTTGGCACTACCCAAGCCGGCTACCCAGCCGCACGAAGCGCACCCCTCGCCTATGGCAATGACGGCTTCCCATATATGGTCGAGTGGCAGACCAAGCCCGCCGTGACGCTTGGGAATAGCGATTCGAAATAGACCAGTTTCTGCCAGGCGCTCGAGCACATCGGGTGGAATGCGGCGTGCACTTTCGATGCGATCCGCTTGAGCGCGCAACCAAGGTACGACTTCGTTGACCGCCTGGACGGTTGGATCGTTCATCGCGTCGCGGACGCGACTCATTAAGGCATTCATAATATGATCGATGCTTAGTAATTGCTTCAGAATGGCATCGCCAATGGTGTCTCCTACGACTTCACTATAGGCGTTAACGTGTCCCTGGCGCGGTATACCGCGATACCAAGTGTCCTTTCATTTTCAACCGGCCGAAAACACTGCTATGGCGACCGAACGTGGTACCTGGCAATTACCCGAAGCTCAGGTGAAACTCCTACTCAATCATGCGCATCTGGGCCAAGAACGCCACTACCGAACGGGGCAAGTCCTCTACGAACAAGGCAGCAATGCACTGGGATTTCACTTGCTTCTCGAGGGCATGGTGCAGGTTTCGATGCTGACGCTGGATGGCCTCGAAGTTATCCTGGAGCTAATGGGGCCCAACACGGTGCTGGGCGAAGGCTCGGCGTTCCCCAACACACCGAAGTTCTCGCGCGCCCAAGCCCTGACCGATAGCCGCACGATAGAGTTCGTGCTGCCAGATATGGCGGCCGTATTTCGAGACTACCCCGAGTTTGGCGCTGCCATCTTCGAAATCAGTAGTCAAAAGCTGTCGATCATGATGCGGCGCTTTATTCACCTGACGTCCCGTAAGCCGGAAGACCGAATTCTCGAACTGCTTGAACGGTTGTCCCATCAATTAGGCGTGCCTCACCCCGATGGCCGGTTAGTAGACATTTATTTGACTCACGACCAGATTGCCGCCATGACGGCCACTACACGGGTCACCGTCACACGTGCACTGCAGCGTCTACGACACGAAGGACAGGTGGTTGAAGCAGGCCGTAAGCTGGTCTTGACTAGCAAAGGGCAACGCGCAACGCTTCCGGCACTAGGGCAACCGGTCGAGCACCGGTGAGGCATAGCCGCCCTGAAAGTACATGAGCGGAGGATGTGCCGCTTCTGGGCCGCACATTTCCACAACGCGCCCCACGAGCATGTCGTGATCGCCTAAGGGCACCCAACGCATCAACTCGCATAGAAACGATGCGTTTGCCTCGTCTACGCACCAGAAATTGCGACGCCGTACCAGTTGACGGTGAATGTGTGTAGTTGGAGCCCCGGCAAAATGTCGCGACAGCATCTCTTGACGCGCCGTGAGCAGATTAATGCTAAAGCTCTCAGTTTCTTTAATTAACTGGGCTGTACGGCTACCGTGACGGGCGCAAAACGACACCAACAAGGGCTTCAAGCTCACCGAGCTCAATGAGTTGATCGTCATCCCCTCGACGTGATTCGGGTCGCCGGTCAAGCAAACCGCCACGCCCGTGGGATAGCGTCCAAACAAGCGCCGGTACAATTGGGTGGCATCCTGATCGCAAATCATGACAGCGTCCTAAGAGTTCGAGGTCTATACCCGGGACAACGTGCCCGGAAACGCTGACTGCTGTTTTAGCGAAGAACTCCGAACGCTTCAGTATCTGGCGGCACAATGCCGTAATGCGTTACTCCTGAACGGCTTCGATCAACCCAAAAAACTCCGGGCCACGAGATTTTCTTTTGGCCAGCCGCGAACCGCTTTATTTGCGCGCGGCTCAGCAGAAAGAGCGTGTTTTGACAGCCTGCCCTCCCTGAAGGAAGAGGACTCCTATGGCACTTAGGCGCAGCATTGAGCCGCTCCTGATTCGCTTCGATGGGTTCCTGCCATTGGCAGCATGACTTCAGCGCTCACTTCTGAGGCGAACTGGGTGTGTCCCGCCCTCAAAATATTCATCGCGCCGACCAAATCGGCATGGTCCTCGAAGCCACATGCCACGCACGCAGACCGGGCTCGCGTCTGCTGGGTGTCAGCTTACGTGGCCCATGTGGACAGGACCGTTGAAAGTCAGGCGACGACTTATTTTGAATGGTGTCGCCTAGTTGCCCAAAAGATTTCTGCGCACGTGCAATAAGTGCTCACGCACTCGTAAACGTGCCAGCTCAGGGTCGCGCTGACGCAACGCTTGCACGATGCTGCGGTGTTCGCGTTGGTAAGCATGCCGACGCTCGGGGGTAAGGCTGCGGCGTTTGAGCTCTCCCCAATCGCCATGTGCCCGCGCCTGATTCATGCCGGCGAACACCTGCTCGACAAACCCATTATGTGTTGCCAGGGCAATGGCGCGATGTAGTTCCGCGTCCCAGTACTCGAACTCCTGCAAGGTTTGCGCGGCCTCGGCCTCATGACAACACCGATCCATGTATTCGAAATCGGCGCTGGTCGCATTGCTGACGACCAACTCGGCAATGGCTGGCTCGAACAGCAAACGCGCCTCCATGAGTTCGGCGGGGCTGATGGCGGGCGCCTCACTCGTGCGGGTTCCCTCAGCCGCCAATAACAATGGCGCTTGTTCCGTCACGTAGGTACCGCTACCCACACGCTGCTCGATCAAGCCCCGCTCTCTGAGCTGGCCAAGCACCCGGCGCACGACCGTTCGACTGAGAACAAATTGCTCGCTAAGCTCGCGCTCGGTTGGAAGACGCTGGCGCGGTACCCAACGCCCTGTGCGCAAACTCTGCAGCAGATAATCCTCCAACTCAAAAGCGGGATCCGACATGACTGAACAACAGACAGGAGCAATTAAGGTTAAAGTCAAAACGACGACCACTGCCGCATAAGGACAGTGGTCGGCGCCGGGCAACAACAGTGCTGTTTGCCCCGCCAGATCATCCTCGCTGGCGGGAGGTTGCACTCATTCTACCTTTCCGATGGCTCGAACCGCCTTATCCAACTGCTGCGCATCGCTTAACCAATACTCACGGAACTCGGGGGCGTCCATATAAAGAATAGGACTGCCGGCCGCCTGAATGATTTGTCTGACCTTCTCGTCTTGCGCTGCCTCCTTAACGGCAGCCCGCAGCTTTTCCACGATGGGCTTTGGCGTCCATGATGGTACGTACACGCCTGACCACTGGGCGAAGGTCACTGGCAAACCGAGCTCAGTCAGGCTGGGAACATTGGGTAACGCCTCGAGGCGCCCCTCACCCCAATGCGCCAGTGCGCGTACCTTGCCGCTGTTGATATGCTGCACAATGGAAGCCGGGCCGGTCGATAAGGCCTGCACCTGGCCCCCCAACAAGGCGACCACCGCTGGCCCCGCCCCGGAGAAGGGAACATGCTGAAGATTCTTTAATCCAGCCGCGGCTCTTAGCATTTCCATGGGCACGTGCATCGTGCCGTAATTACCCGACGAGCCATAGTAAATTTCCTTATCGCCCGAGCGGGCAGCTTCAAAGAACTCTTCTGCTGTCTTCCAAGGGCTGTCCGCGGGCACGACCAGTACCGTGGGGTCGGCGGTAATCCGCCCAATTGGTTCGAATTGGTCTAACTGATACATGGGTTTTCGACCCAGTATCTCGTCGGCGACGGGGATAATAGAAATGGAAGAAAGCGCCATCAGAATGGTGTAGCCATCGGGCTCTGCGCGAGCGGCTGCCGCCATGCCGATGCCTCCCCCCGCCCCCGACCGGTTCTCGATCACCACCGGCTGCCCCAAGGCGCGACTCATGGCGTCGGCAACGGGCCGCGCAACGGTATCAGCGACCCCTCCGGGAGGAAAGGGAACAATCATGGTGATGGCGCGTCGCGGCCAATCCTCCTGAGCCGCCGCGCTGGCTGCAACCCCTAGCGCCACCACACTTGCTGCGAACAACCTTCGGGTCAACTTCATGACGTTTCCTCCTTTGGATTGGCTTGGTGTGTACGCTGCATCTACAGGTTCTCATTGATTCTGTACGGATAAGGTCAGTCAGGGCGCGAGGTGTCAGCCGACGCGATTCACCAATCGACCGAGACCTTCCACCTCGACCACGATCTCATCCCCACTTTCCAGAAAACGGGGTGGCGACATCCCGATGCCGACACCCGCGGGGGTTCCTGTGGCAATAACGTCCCCTGCCTGCAACGCAATGCCGGCTGAGATCGTTTCAATTAAGGT
This sequence comes from uncultured Pigmentiphaga sp., assembly GCA_964569785.1. Taxonomy (GTDB): domain Bacteria; phylum Pseudomonadota; class Gammaproteobacteria; order Burkholderiales; family Burkholderiaceae_B; genus Verticiella. The sequence goes on from CAZMVM010000038.1 coordinate 15,670, forward strand.
AGGAATATCGAAAATAAGATCGCGGGTGTTTGCGTTTTGACGCAGCTCGCCGTTCACGCTGCATGAGATCGCCAACGCGCTGCCATCCAGTTCATCGCGCGTGACCAGCGCCGGCCCCATGGGACAGAAGGTATCCATGGACTTGCCTAAAAACCACTGCCGATGCCGATGCTGCAAATCGCGGGCGGTGATGTCATTAACCATCGTGTAGCCGAAAACGTGCTCCATCGCGTCGGCCTTGCGAATGCCTCGACCGGGTTTGCCGATGACCACGGCCAGCTCTGCTTCGTAATCGAGTTGGTCGGTAAGTTCAGCGAACCGCATGATCGTGGCCTGATGACCAATCGCGGATGTCGGCGCTTTGGTGAACACGACCGGTGCAGTGGGCACCACCTCGCCCCCCGAGGAACTGTCAAACCCGGATTGTTCGAACTCGCGTGCGTGTTCGTGATAGTTCTTCCCGACGCAGAATATATTGCGACTCGGTAGAACAGGCGGCAGCCAGGTGGCATCGGCAACCGGCCGCCAGCCGGACGGCGAGACCAACTGTTGAGATAACGAGTCAAACGTGCGAATTAGATCAACCATCTCGCGTATGGGGGCGCCATCGGGCGAAAGCACAGGGACATACAGTTCGTTATCAGGCGATAACTGGACAACCTGCGGCTGCCCATCGAGTTCAAGCGTTGCAAAACGCATATGGCACCTACTGTGGAACGGGATGTGACGTACCAGTCACTGTTTGGGCTGAATTGGTCTAAATGATAAGCCTAATCGAACCAAATATACGGAAACACCCCGGCCGCGTCAATCGTTGCGCGGATCGTCCTCCATGTGCCGCACCCGGTCTTCAGGCGGGCCCGCGTAGCACTACGCCCCCTGCTCGGGTGCGCCAGCGTCAACCAACAAAGATCGACGGGTCGACGTTCTCCCCAGCGTTGAGCTTGAAGCTTTTGCCTTCTGCGCACGCATTTTCCATTAAGGAAACATTTGCGGTGACATGATGAGTGGCTGTAAGGGAAAACCCATTGAATGACCGACACGACAGCATAATGTTGTGACATTAAAGCCAGTCACCAATCCAGCAAAGAAACTTTCCCAGGATGCAAGCCTCCCGACAGTCTTCACTACATTACTAAGGTTCTTGAGAGGCGAGGTGTCCGCTGACCCGATTACTCTGGGCGATGAGAATCACCCACTTTCTACGGCAGCACCGCAGGACGATGTCGCACTGCCGCGGTTGACATGCTCTCCACCAGTTTGTTCTCGATTGCGGCAGCCTCATGCTGCAGCAGTCGCAAGATGTCCACGCGTCGCGTACCCATTAATCGCTGCGCTGTGGCCGCCACACTCAACGCTGCAATGGGCTCACCTTCCGGGCCACGCACGGCCACTCCAATAGCTCGCACCCCGGGGATGATCATTTCGCGGTTATACCCATACCCGAGGCGGCGGGACACGCTGAGCATTCGGCGGACGGCTGCCGCCCGCGAGGCGGCAAACCGTTCCATGTAAGGTTCGCTCGCACGTAGGACGGCGGTAAACTCCGCCGGTTCCAGCAGCCCGAGAATTGCAGCTCCTCCGGCCGACACACAGAGCGGTCGGCGCGCCCCGACCTCGACGGTTAACGCCTTGAGTGGATAATGCCCTTCACGCCGGTCAATGCATACCGACTCATGACCACTGCGTAAGTTGAAGAACACCGTGTCCCCGGTATAGGTAGCAATGCGGTCTAGGGCATCTGCGCCGAACTCCTGCCAGTTGCAATGGGCAGCGGCTGCCACGCCGAACTCGAATGCCAAACGGCCTAAGCGATATCGCCGGGTCTGCGGATCACGCTCGACCATTTCTTCCTGGATAAGACCTGCCAAAACTCGATAAGTCGTGGAGTGATGCAGTTGGCAATAGGCGGCGAGTTCGGATAGACGCCACCCTACCCGATTGCGCATGGACAAAGCGCGCAGGACAACGAAGGCTCGTTGCAACAACTGAACTCCGCGCAACACGCTGTTGCTGGCATCGCGGGTTGAAGCCACGCCTGCCACAACAGCGTCAGACTCTGCGCCTTGCCTTGGTGCTTCGCGCGCGTTTCGCCGCTGTGACCGTCCGCCTGACTGAGTATCGACATCCATCTTCCGACCTCTGTGGGCGCTGCGACTCGTACTCATCTTGCTCTGCGAGCGGGTCATGCAGAGACCTCCATCAAATTTTCATCATGTAAACAATCGGCGATAGACGGTGTTATCCGTACGATTTCTCGCGCGCATAATGGCTGCAACTCCGTCTTTTTACTCGAGAGCTTGGGGGTGGGTTTACCGTATGGCCATGCGTCTCATCCAGTTTGTTCACTTATCAAACAAATAGCGCAGATATGCTCGACATGCAGCCGCCTGCACGCAACCGCAGTGCAAACCGCCGAGCGCTGTCAGGTCTCCTTGTCGTTGGCAATCTGCTTGGCATGAAACCTTAATCTCAACGGATTGATGACATGACCCGTACCAGTTCGATCGCCTCCTATCCCTCGGTTTCTCAACACGTAGACACCGATGTCGTCGTCCTCGGCGCCGGCGCGGCGGGGGTGTGTGCAGCCATCGCGGCAGCACGCACGGGACGATCCACCCTGTTAATTGATGCCGGGCCCATGCCGGGCGGTGAACTCCTCACTGGTATGGCCGTGGACGGCGCGCTGAACGGCCAAGGGGAATGGGTGGTTGGCGGGATTGCACGCGATCTGTTCGACGAATGTGCGCGCTTGGGTGGGTATATCGGGCCATTGAACGACTGGAGACTCATTCACTACGTATGTTATGACCCGGAAGTCATGAAGCTTGCGGTCGCGAACCTATTGGCTCGACATCGCGTTCAACTACTGCTCCACTCGTTTTTACATACGGTGGAAATCGAGAGCGGGCAGGTGAAGTCTGCGATAGTTCTCAATAAGCTGGGGAACATACGCGTTACCGCCCCTGTATTCATCGATGCATCGGGCGACGGCGATCTCGCCGTGTTGGGCGGTGCCGCGTACGAAAGTGGTGAGCAAGGGCAATTTCAGCCGCTCTCCATTATGTTCCGGATGGCAGGGGTTGATACGCCCCGATTACTGGATTTCGTTTGCGCCGAGCCGGAACATTTTGCACTCGGGGAAAGTCCTGCTATTCGCGGCGGAAGAACCGACCAACAAATTGCCCAGGAATTGCGCGCGCAAGGTCAGCCTTCGGTTTTTCTTAAGGGGAATGGCCCGCTATTAGCACAAGCTATTGAGGCGGGTCGCATGTACCCCACCGCGCTGATCATGATTCAGCCAACATCCTCCGCGCGCCAAGAAGTTTGTCTGAATACAACTCGCATCGCCAATATTGACGCGACCAACACAATGAATCTAAGTGCCGCACTGGGGCCCCTGACCGCGCAAGTTGAAACCTGCGTTAACTTCATGCGAGAGACCGTGCCAGGATTCGAAAAGGCTCACTTATCCGGTCTGGCGCCACGCATCGGCATTCGAGAAACCCGGCGCATCAAGGGCGAGGAGGAGCTCAGCCAAAACGACGTTCTTCGGGGTCGCAAGCGCACTGACGGCATCGGCAAGGGTGCCCACCACGTTGACATACATCAGGACGGCATTGGCCAGCTTCGCATTCCGGTTGATGACGGCGGATCGTATGACATCCCGTGGGGCTGTCTGATTCCGCGCAAGCTACGGAACGTCATCCTCGCTGGGCGTTGTATATCGGCTGATCGTCCGGCCCATGGATCGGTACGTGTCATGGGTCCATGCATGGCTATGGGCCATGCCGCTGGCCTTGCAGCGGCCATGCTCGTTGAACGCAGACTGGACGACGTTCGACAGCTTGATGTTCAAACAATGCGCACACGCTTGCGTTCTGAAGGCGCCATTCTGGATGGCACACGTTAGTCAGAAGACATCAAACACCAAGTTGCATACCCACACCGTAAACAAGGAGGACACCATGAACACGCTATTACGCTGGAAGGCCCGGCGCCCGTCGGGCGTGGTCAGCTTCACCCTGCTGTGTCTGTCACTGATCTTCACTCTTGCGATAACGGATGCGCGAGCAGCCGACAGCTACCCCGCACAACCCATACGCATCGTCGTTCCGTTCGGCGCCGGCGGACTCACGGATATCCTGGCCCGACTGATCGCGGAACAGCTGCATGTCAATGAGGGTTGGCATGTCGTGGTGGAGAACAAAACGGGGGCCGGCGGCAACATTGGGGCGGCAGAGGTGGCCCGCAGCCGCCCCGACGGCTATACACTCTTGATGGGATCAATTGGCACAAACGCCACAAACGCGTTTCTCTACCGGAACATGCCCTACGACCCCACCTCGGATTTCACGCCGATTACCATGGCCGCCTCGGGCACCCTATTGCTGGTTCTCGACCCTAGCCTGCCAATTACCACCACAGCAGAACTGCTCGAGTACGCCCGCCAACACCCTGGAAAACTGCAGTATGCATCGGGCGGAATGGGGGCCTCACAGCACCTGGCGGGCGAGCTGCTGAAATCGATGGCTAAGGTGGACATTCAGCACATTCCCTATAAGGGATTGGCACCCGCCATCCCCGACGTGCTCGCCGGGCGTGTCGCGATGACGTTCGATATGGCCACGGCCTTGCCCTATGTAAAACAAGGCAAATTGCGTGCCGTTGCAGTCGCGAACCCCGAGCGTTCTTCTGCTCTGCCTGATGTGCCTACAATCGGAGAAACGGTGCCAGGCTATGCAGCAAGCGCGTGGTATGGCCTCTTTGCACCCGCCGGCACACCAGCACCGGTCGTAGACAAGCTTAATACTGCCGTAACAAAGATACTGAACTCGGACGCAATAAAGGAAAAACTATTGGCGCTGGGGGCGGAGCCGTCGGCCACCACACCTCAGGAAGCGGAAGCATTTATACGTGCCGAAACAGAAAAATGGGGAACGGTACTGCGCGAAATCAATATTCAATTAGATTAACGCTTACCAAGTCTCGAACCGACAACCTGCGATAACGTTCCCACTCTGCCGCGAGCTTCGCACCTTCCACGCAAAATCTAACAGTACTCAAGTTCGTGGCACAACTTAGGGCACCGACATCAACTTCGGTGCCGCGCTTCGCCATGGGCTATGCCGCCTTCGAGGCGCAACGGGTCGAGGTGGACGGCGACGGCGATCACGTTCCTCTGCTGGTGAAATGCGCGCCGATGATCGCTGTCCAACCTCGTGATCATTCTTAAGGGCTTCTCCAGCCGACCGCGCTATCCTGCCTTGTCCTGAACGGCGAGCCGTGCCGCGCACCCGGTTAATCACTTCACAGCAACCTTTACCGCATTAAGCATAGTGAGGAGTCGCCTGCCTCGCGACATGTTCAAGATTGCTTCATGCGATGACGTATCCGCTCGGCGGCTCCATTCCTCCTAATGCACTTCGCCTCGGTTATTAAAACGGCATAATTTGTCGCAACAAAGAATAACAGCGCCCTTTCCCATTCTTTTATTCTCGCTTGAAACAATCTTATGACTTCCGCATCTTAAATATCCTGGGCATGTACTAGTAATAAAAGATTCGTTTACTCGGCGACGCTCTACCGCCAGAATTAGCCGCTACTAAGCAATCGATAGAAGTCTGATTCAACATGTCGCCTTTCTTTCCAGCGCAACTGGCAACCCGTTCTCAAGCGTCGCTGTGGGTGCGGGGAAGCACCTTGAGAACCGAAAGGACACGGCGTGGCAAGCGGCGCCGCCCTCCTCTCGTGCAACCAGTGAACCCATACAACGGTGCACGATGGCAGCGCACATTTTGCCCAACGCCTGTCGTGCCCGCCGGGAGGTGGGTATGACCGCGCGTGTTGCCCTTACACCTGCCACTGCGGTGCGCTGGCACTCACTACTGTCGCGGCTAACTCTCATTGCCCGAAAGTACCCCAACACCGTGCTGGCCTCATCACTTGCTGCTGAAGATATGGTGCTGACGCATGCGATCTTCAGTGAGCGTCTGCCGATCGAAGTATTCACGCTCGACACCGGGCGTTTGCATGCGGAAACGCTGCAGATGCTCAGGACAATTCGTCAGCATTATGGTCGCAACATTGCCGTGTATCAGCCCGCTCCGGATCAAGTCGATGAGTACGTGACACGTTACGGTGAGTTTGCGTTCTATGAAAGCATTGAGCTACGCAAAGCCTGCTGTCACATCCGTAAGGTTGTTCCCCTTCAGAACGCGCTGAAGGGGCGTGATGCGTGGATCACGGGGCAGCGACGCAGTCAGGCGGCAACACGTGCCGATCTTCCGGAAGAAGAGCACGACGCGGCGTTCGGCTTATACAAATTCAACCCGTTGGCCGCCTGGAATGAAGACGATGTTTGGAACGTGATACGGGCCATGAATGTGCCCTATAACCCGCTACACGATCAAGGCTACCCATCCATTGGTTGCGAGCCGTGCACCCGTCCGATTCGCCGTGGCGAAGACCCGCGGGCAGGTCGCTGGTGGTGGGAGTCGTCCGACCTCAAGGAGTGCGGCTTGCACGTAGCGAACGAGGGGCGTTCGCATAGCGAGGCGATAACCCGCCCCCGCGCCATGATGCCAGGCGCTGGCTAGCGCCCCGCCTTATCCCGTCAGATTGAACTCAATTCCGCTTGCGGCAGGGACGGCAATAGCACGCGTTGTCGCCCTCTTGGCAATCGTGCTGCCTGCCTGTGACGCAAGCATCATACCGCTGCAAGGATGTTGCTATGACTCTTGCTGTACAAAGCGCCGCACGTACGCACTTAGATTGGCTAGAGGCTGAAGCCATTTACATTCTGCGCGAAGTTGCCGCTGAGTGCGCCAACCCCGCCTTACTGTTTTCCGGCGGCAAGGATTCGGTGGTGCTGTTACGCCTGGCAGAAAAGGCCTTTCGACCCGCCCGCTTTCCCTTTCCGCTCCTCCACATCGACACAGGACACAACTTCGAGGAAGTCATTGCCTTTCGTGACGCTCGGGCCCGAGAATTGGGAGAGCGACTGATTGTTCGCAAGGTGGAAGACTCCATTCGCCGCGGCAGCGTCGTGCTACGTCATGAAAATGAATCACGCAACGCCGCCCAAGCGGTAACGTTGCTGGAAGCCATTGAGGAGTTCCGCTTTGATGCTTGCATCGGCGGGGCGCGACGCGACGAAGAGAAATCGCGTGCCAAGGAACGTGTGTTCTCGTTTCGCGACGCGTTTGGTCAGTGGGACCCGAAAGCCCAGCGACCTGAGCTTTGGCATCTGTACAACACGCGCGTACACGGTGGGGAGAACATGCGCGTGTTTCCCATCTCGAACTGGACTGAGCTCGATGTTTGGCAGTACATCGAGCGTGAAGAGCTGCGCCTGCCTTCGTTGTACTACAGCCATGTGCGTCCCATTGTGAGACGGCGCGGTTTACTGGTGCCGGTAACCCCGCTTACTCCCGCCCAGGAGGGAGAGCACATTGAACATTTGCCTGTTCGCTTTCGCACCGTGGGCGATGTGTCGTGCACTTGCCCAGTATTCTCCGAAGCCAAGACGCCTGCCGAGATTATTGCGGAAACCGCGATGACGAAGATTACCGAGCGTGGTGCCACCCGCATGGACGATCAGACATCCGAGGCGTCCATGGAGCGCCGTAAGCGGGAAGGTTACTTCTAGGCATTTTGGTACAAAAAAACGTCAGGCGCGAGGATCTGCGTACTCGCGCTTTTCAGGACTTCTCCATGACCTGACCGTTTTCAATATGCCAACCTTTCCCAGCCCTTAAGATCTTTCAAACCTTACAACGGTTATCGCTTCGTCTGATTCACACGTTCTAGTTTCCACACGTACCCGTCATGTGACACGAGCCACCTTCACAAGCATGAAGCACGTAGATCGCCACTCGTAGCCCTGGTCGTGAAGCTAATGCTCTCGTTTCTCCTCAGCAATTAGATCTGATCTAACAAATCATGCTACAAGCCACCAATCTGCCATCGAAACATAACGCTCTTGACGAGAACGGGCTAACACCCTTGCATGAACTGAGGTCAGGATATATCCATGAACGCTTTCAATGACACTTTTATACCTAGCGACACCCATGTCGTACGCGTCATTACAGCCGGCTCGGTCGATGACGGTAAATCAACGCTTATTGGCCGATTGCTGTATGACAGCAAAGG
>CAZMVM010000039.1:0-8386 GCA_964569785.1 uncultured Pigmentiphaga sp.
CCCAGCAGGGCGATCACCGCAGTATTACCGCCCTCATAAGGTATTTCGAGAACATCCAGGCACGCAGCCGCGGCCATGGAATCGGCAGCCATTTGCGTGGACGTACCATGTCCGGGAGACGCGTAGGTGAGTTTCCCCGGATTGGCTTTTGCCTGTTGAACAAAGTCACCGAACGTCTTGATGCTCGAATCGGAGCGGCTGACAAGGGTGAACGGAATGGCGATCAGGTTGGCAACCGGCTCGAAGCTTTTCCATGTATAGCTAGCGCCAGTAATTTTGGGAGCTGTCACAATGGCGCCGCTACCAGCGAATAAGACAGTGTATCCGTCGGGTGCCGCTGCAGCGACACGGGCCGCGCCAACGACACCTCCGGCCCCACCCACGTTCTCAATGACGATGGGCTGTCCGAGTTTTTCCTGCATGCGCTGCTGCAGGGGGCGAATGAATAGATCGGCTCCGCCCGCCGCATAAGGCACAATGACCCTAATCGGCTTCTGGGGATAGTCTGCGGCAGCGCTGGCGGCAGTCGCGGGAAGTGTGAACGCCAAGGCGACAGAAAACAGAAACGCTTTCATGATGAACCTCTTCGTTAAACGAGAATCAGGTTTGTTAATGTCCTAACAAACGAAAAAATCAAAGCGCCTTTCCGACTGGTGAAATACGGTGACGGTAGGCTGGTGTAATGCAATGCGCGACGTTACTCTTGGATCAACCTTTTCCTGGATGTTGCATCATGGTTACTACGTTCAATCTCGATCCTGTCACTCTGCGTATCCGCCAAGAGCTTGAAACGCTCGCCATCGAGTATTGGCATGAGGTCGATTTCAACTGGGGTGCCCGAGCGCACGAGTTCTACACTGCAGACGCAACGTTCACGACCAGTATCCGTACGCGGCGTGGTCGGGATGCCATCCGCCAGTTTTATCTCGATCGAAAAGCACGTGGTGCCCGTGTTTCGCTCCACGTGGTCAACAATTTTCGGGTGGTGGTCGAAAGCCCGTGTCGCGTACGATGTGAATACATCATGAGCCTTTACGCAGCAGATGGCGAACCGGTTCTTCCATCACGCCCGGCGATCATGATCGCTCGGGTTACCGAAATCGCTGTGCGTGAAAGCGAGAGTCACCCGTGGCTTTACGCCGATCGAACCCTCACACCGTTATTTCGCGACAACACGCCCACTACAGGTTGATAGCGAGTTACCCGCAAGGGGCGTGTGAAACGCTACACGCCCCCCGACCCGTATGCTGCACATTTCACAAATGGAGTCAGGCAGTGGGCTGAGGTGACTCGTAGTCTGCTGAATTCAATACCCAGCCCTTAGCAATGAAGTCTGCGCGCGGGGGAGCGAAAACGTCGATCAGAATGTGTCGGCCAGCGTCCACTCCTTCGGTCGTATGAGTGAGGTTGACCGGGATGACCAGCATGGAAGGCGACGGCGCCTTCAAATGCTCGTCGTCCTGCCAGAGATCGGCGTTGCTTCCCCATTCGACACGCAAATGGTGGACGAAGGTGCCCATGATGGCCAGCGACCCCTGCTCAAGGTTGGCATGTCGGTGCGGGCTCAGGCGGGCGCGGGAGCGAGGCCCCTCGTACTCTACCCAGTTGATGCTCATCGTGTCAGACTGCAGAATTTTCAGGCGCGGATTGTCCGCGGGTGGCTGCATTTCCGAAACCGGTACGACAATGATCTCACCCGTCCGCCGGATGCGCCGGTAGGGTGTGCCAACAGGGGCTATACGCGGATCGGGCTGAACGTAGGCCGCCGCATTGAGAATGACGTTGTCGTCGAGGTCAGGGCGGTGTGTGGCCAGTACATAACAGCGTTCGGCAGTCTGCAGGGCAATCTGGTAGCGTCCTGCCGGAAGAATGCAAACTGCATGGCCAGGAGCATCGACGCTGGCAATACGCGCGTCCTCGGAGCGAATCGTCGCGCCGGCGACGGGCAGTAGCAGCAGAATCTCGTGAGAGCTTGCAACCGAGAACGCAGTGCCACGCTCATCGCATTCGATGCCCTCGACAATAAAATTTTGGCTACGCATCAGCCAACGCCGCCCTCCCGGTATGGCGTGCGCCGTATCTCGGTGAAATACTTCGAAGCTACGTGGACGGACAGCTTCGGGGTGAGTGGTCTGCATTGCTTGTTGCGTCATGTTTACTCTCCTACCCGACGAAAAGGTGCTGGCATTACGAAGACTTCGCCGACGGTGGCGTAGTTGTAGCCGCCCAGACGGGTAACGGGCTTCGCTTTAACGGTGTCGTATCGGCCTTCTTCATCAATAAACTCATCTGCAAGGTGAACGCCTACGACGCGGCCAAACACAACGCTACTTAACGTTTCTCCGGGAAACTCAGGCTCGATCTCGACAATGCGAATAACGGTACATTCCAAATTCGCGGGCGCGGCGGCCACTCTGGGCGGCCTGACTTTCACGCAGCTGGCTTTCTCTAGTCCGGCCAGTTCGAATTCATCCTCTCCAAACGGGCAAGGTGTGGATGTCAAGTTCATCTCTTGGCGCAAATCCCAGGAGACGATGTTGGCGACGAACTCCCCGGTCTCTTTCACATTTGCCAGCGTGTCTTTCTCTGCTCGATCTTCCGGTGTATTGCACGAGAACATCACAACCGGAGGCGCTGTGGAAACCAGGTTGAACTGAGAAAATGGCGCGAGATTTGGCCGCCCGTCACGATCGACGGAACTGATCCAGCCGATGGGTCGCGGAGCCACGATCGCATTGAACATCGAGCGCTTAAAGCCAGGTGTGTTCAACGGGTCAATGAACATGATTACACCTGAAAGCCGAAAATTCTTGCAGGGTTGTCCCACAACACTTTTTGCCGGTCACCCTCATCAGGTATCCAGCGCTGCAAGGTGGCGAGTTCGCTCGAGTAATCCACTCGTGCTTTAGCCCGCAGGAATGGCCAGTCGGAACCCCAGATGCAACGGTCGAGCGTGAAGGCCTCAATTAACCGGTCCACGTAAGGGTCGGTGTCCATATAGGGCCAACCTAGTTTGGAGAAACGAAAAGGAGCCGACAACTTGATCACCGCATTCGTATGACGCCCAAGGTCAAGTAGCGCCTGAAAGGCTGGCTGATCGATACCTTCGTCAAGAATGGGGCGGCCACAATGATCTATGACCACCTGAGCTTTGCATTGGTGAAGAATCTCCTTCACCTCCAGAAAATCTTCCTGACGGTGGTAGTGGACCTGAACGATATGGCCGTGTTCGTGTGCCAAGGCCATTAAACGCGTGCCACCAGGCCCATGTATCGAAGGGCTGGAAGGAAAACTCAGGTTAAAGCGGATGCCAACGACACCCTGCTGGGCCAGCTGCGCATATTCGCTTTCCGTAATTTCATGGGGGACTAGGGCGATGCCTTTGAATCGCCCCTCAGATGCTGCAATGGCCGCAAGCATGTTGCGGTTGTCCACTCCATATCCGCCCAACGGGTTGATGAGCACGGCATGCGTGATACCGTGCGCGTTCATGACGGAACGAAACTGGCTTGCCGTGCCAATTTCGTTAGGAAGAATGGAAAAGCCGCTGCTTTCGTGCAGAGGAAAACGTTCGAGATCGTAGACATGCAAATGCGTGTCGACAGCTCGATGAGGACCAGGTTGAACAATCATGCTTGAAGAGAATGCGATGCGAGAAAACGCCGCGTTAGCTGCTGCCCAGGTTGATGGCTTCGGCCAGCTCCCCGAACATGTCGCGTTCGCGGGCCAGTTTTTCGGAAAACTCTTCCGGAGTCAGGGGTTGGGCTGCGAAGTTTCCTTGTTGCACCATAACTTCCTGAATTTCGGGGGTTTGTATGATGTCGTTGATTTCGGCATTGAGTTTGTCGACAATCTCTTTCGGAGTGCCGGCAGGGGCCAAAATGCCATGCCATGTACTGATTACAAAGTCGGGTATTCCGCTCTCCGCAAAGGTGGGGACATCTTTCAACTGATCAACCCGTTCGTTAGCGGCGACTGCAAGAGCGCGCAATTTCCCCTGCTGCAAGTAACCCATAACGCTGCCGGTGGAAGGCAGGGACATATCCACCACGCCACCCATCAAGTCCGTCAACGCCAAAGCTGCACCCTTGTAGGGAACGTGCAGAATGTCCGCGCCGGTTTTCATTTTGAACATTTCACCGGCGAGATGCGGAATTCCGCCAATTCCCTGCGATGCATAGCTGAATTGTTTTGTGGGATCTTTTAGCGCATCGACCAGCTGTTGAAGAGTCTGATAAGGCGACTCGGCATTCACAACCAGCACATTGCTCACTTCGACGGTAATGGCAACGGGCGTGAACGACTTCTCAACGTCGTAACTCAGGTTACGGTTAACGAATTTGTTCAAGTTATGGCTTGTGGCGGTGACAAGCAGCGTGTAGCCATCCGGAGCCGCGTTGGCGACAGCCTGTGCAGCAATGACGCCGTTAGCGCCGGGGCGGTTTTCGACAACGAACGGCTGCCCCCAGCGGCGTGAGAGTTCCTGCGCAATCAGGCGTGCGGACTGGTCGATGGCACCACCTGGGCTATAGCCGTCAACAACCGTAACGGGACGTGATGGGTATGTTTCGCCGGATATCGCCGCACCGGTAGCCAACGACCCCATAGAGACAGCGAAAGCAAACAGAGAACGCTTGACGAAAAATGGCAAGTTCATTTGTCACCTCTTTACGAGTAAGTAAGACCGCCGACGAACGCGTAGGTTGGCTGGTGTTCGATGCGTTTGCTGTGGGAGGGAGTGCTCACGGCTAGCATGCGTAGGACTGTATAGGCATGCGTGGGGGTATCAAGAGCTGCACCCGAGACTGCGAGCAACTCCTTTCTTGATACTGGCAGTCAGTATAGGAAGGTTGTCTTCGTCCAGCCATCGACACGTGAGCATTTTCCATCAGGCGGAAAGCTGCACGGCGCGGTGGGCAATCAGGGCAGGCACCGAAATACCGAACCTGTCCACAGTGAACGTTGCAATTTCCGGATAATCAGTGAGGAGTGCTGCCTTCCTGCGGTGGGCATCGCGTGCCCAGCGGTGGGCAAACCGCAAGCCTGCTCGAGGGTATGGCTAAGGCTTAGAAGGGCATCGGTGCGACTTCGAGCTTTTCGCAAACCTTAGCCATTATTGAGGGTCGTAATAAAAGGTAAGCTTGCTTGAGTCTCGCGTGCGGATCCCAAAGGAACGCACGGGCCAACAGCGAGCTTCCAAAGAGCTGTCATCGTCATGCAGAGGCCACGAGCTCTTCTGCGGCGTGCATAGCATTATTAAAAAGGTGGCATGACGGGGTGTATGGGTACCTGCAATGCCACCTTTTTCCGTTTCTGGGTAAGGTTCTTCGGGCCGGTCAGCTCGTCAGCTTGAAAATTCGTGCCGCGTTCCCGCCAAGAATCAGGCTTTTATCTTCGTCGGGGATACTCAAGCTGCGAACGTGCTCCGTGTCGGCTCCAATAAAGGGGTCATCTGCTCCCCAAAGTAGATGGTCGACGCCAACAATATCAATGGCCATCTGTAATGCGGGGCCGTAAAAAGAGCAGGTGTCGTAGTACAGATTCTTTGCGTACTCGCTGGGGAGCTTGGAAATGTACTTTCGACAGTCAGGAAACAGGCGGTAGCCGTTGTCCAGGCGCTCCAATAGCGTCAGCAAGGCACCTCCGGTATGTGCAATGATGAACGGAAACTCGGGGTAGCGCTCGAAGATGCCGGCGTAAATCATGCGCGCCACCGCGGTCGTGGTGTCATAGACAAACCCCACCCGAAGCGGCAGCTCGAACTCATCCATGTGATCCGATCCCAGCGGCTGCATGGGGTGCTCAACGACTGGCACTTGCCGCCGGTTGATGGCGCTCCAGACGGGCTCCAGATCGGGGTGGTTCATGGGTTTGCCCCCAAAGTTGGATCCTACGGCTACGCCCGCCAGGCCGAGCTCGTCCAGGCAGCGGTCCAGCTCGGAGAGCGCAGCACGGGTGTCGCCCAAGGGCAGGGTGGCAAGCCCGCGAAAGCGTGTTGGAAATGCTTCGCAAGCCTTTGCGGTCTGATCGTTAATTGCACGAGCGATGCGAATTTGATCCTGGGCGGGCCACTCGTAAACGCTGGGGCTGCTAAGCGAGAGAATACGTATATCCACTCCCTTTTGATCCATCTCTGCCACCCGTTTTTCCAGGTCGAAGAACGACTCTTTGTGCCAAGCCACAGTGGCGTTGCCGCGTCGTAGTAGAGTTTGGCCAGCGTCAGTGGTAACGCTGCTTAATTCCATCAACCGTGTCAGCTCGTCCAGATAGTCGCGGTCGAGGATATGAGCGTGAGCATCAATAACTTTCATGATGAAGACGTCCTTTACATAGAGGCTTGGGAAGAACGTTCAAACGAACCCCGTACCGTATTAATGAGCGACGCAGGACTCTCCGGCAAGCGGTTGCCTCTCCATGCCACGAAGCCGTCGGGCCGGACCAGGACAAGCGCGCATTCGTACAAGTCGGCGATATCTTTTTGCGTAACGGTGATGCTCGTGAGAGGAACACTCAATCGTTTTGCGGCATCCTCTAGTAGTGACGTGGGAAGCTCGGGCGAGAACTTCAGGAGAACAAAGCCATGCCCGAAAAGGTCGAGCGTAGAACGGCCGTCGTCGAGCCAGGCATGGGGGGCGCGGCCACCGGGGCGGGAGGTTTGCTGATATTCCAGCACCGAAAGAGGGGGTAACGGCGTGCCGTCATCGATGCAAATGGGCGAATCGTTATACCGATACCCCAGCTGCAAACCTAAGGAATCCCAGTCCGCGCGACCTGCTTTGCGCATGTGCTCTCCGACCTGACGTCGGCATTCTTCCCCTGCCGGGCCGGGCTCCAAGACGGCCGCCGAGTCGGGTACCTTGGTCCAGGCCCGAAAGTTCGCTGCGGATGCCGCGGCGACCATGGCAGCGATCGGGCGGCGCTCAATCTCGTATGTATCCAGCAAACCGTCCGTTCCCCAGCCTTTAAGAACGGCTTCCAGCTTCCAGCCCAGGTCGACGGCGTCGGCAACTCCCGTGCTCATGCCGTGACCGCCGGTGGGTGACATCGTATGGGCAGCGTCGCCAGCGAGGAATACACGTCCCTGCCGGAACCGTTCTGCCGTGAGCTCACTACGGCGCCAGGGCTTGACCGAGATGATCTCGAACGGAATATCGTCGCTGCCCACGCAGCGGCGTACCGCCGCCTCAGCGTCAAACCGCTCGACGTCCATCATTTGCTCGTTACCAATGATGGTAATGCGCCACAACTCACGACCGTCCACAACGGTGAGGTTCGCCCACGCGCCACCAGGAGCAATGAAGATATAACGCTCCGCTTCACCCTTGTCGTGCATGGACAAGAGTTTCGGTGCCCGGATGAAGATATTCATCGAATAGCTGAGCACCGGATTGCCTAGCATGTCGATACCAAGCTGCGAACGAACACCACTGGCCGATCCGTCGCAGGCAACCATGTACTGTGCTCGAATCTTCACCGTTTCGTTGGTTTGCGTGTTAACGCAGCAGGCTAAGACATGATCCCCGTGGTCTTCAAAGCTTTCCAACCGGTGAAAGTGACGATAATCGGTGGTTGAGTATTCGCGTGCAGCCTGCTCCAGAATGGGGTTAAACCACATCTGTGGACACCTCTGACGCTTGACGGGGCTTTGCGGCGGTGGCTGCATTTGATTGCAGCTCGGGTTCTCATCGCGAGCCAGTAAATAGCCCGACATACTCGTGCAGTAAACAATGTTCAGTGCATAGTCATTGTTGAAGCCGCAGTTGTAGACCCGGTCAACAATGCCCCAACGACGGCAAAACTCCATCGTTCGAGACAAAATGATTCCAAGTCGTGGGTGGTCAACCGTGCCATCGCCTTGCTCGACAACCATACACGGAATACCGCGCCAGCCGAGTTCGATCGCGAGCGCGGATCCAGTCGGACCTCCGCCCACGATGAGTACTGGGGTTTCGATGACTGTAGACGTCATAACGTTAGTCCTTTGCAAGTGCAGCTGAGCATGAGGGTTATTCGATGCTGGCCCCGCTGATCCGGATCAGCTCGCGATACTTGGCCGTATCGGCCTCAATGTTTTTTGCGTAGTCACTGGGTGTGTTGCCGATCGGGACCAGGCCCATGTTGAGCAGTCGGTGTTCGAAGTCGGGGTCGGAAAGAATGTCGACGATTTGCTCGTGCAAATAGTCGGCGACGGTTGCGGGGGTTGCGGGCGGCGTGGACCACTTGCTGGAAGTGGCCACTGTGTTGGCGCTGGTGCTTATCGAAGTGAGCAACACCCAGTTCTTGGAGCAGCGCGCAGCCGAGCTGACCAGCCGCCTGCGCATGCTCCTGGACTTTGTCCACCGCGGTACGCCAGCCCAGCGACGGCATGTCGACTAACCGTTCGCAG
>CAZMVM010000039.1:8396-8653 GCA_964569785.1 uncultured Pigmentiphaga sp.
GGTTGCGGGCGGCAAGACGAAGCCGACGTTGACATCCGCGCTGAAGCCTTCTAAACCGGGAGTTTCGGCGATGGTGGGAAGCTCGGGCATCAGTACGGTGCGCTCTGGAGTGGCAACCGCGATCACTCGGACTTTGCCGGAATCAAGATGGCCTCTTAATGACGGATACGCAGACAAAGCGACCGGAACTTCACCGGAGACGAGTGCCGTGGTTGCCTGCGAGGCGCCGCGATAGGGTACGTGTACAAAGTCGACGC
>CAZMVM010000039.1:8663-12593 GCA_964569785.1 uncultured Pigmentiphaga sp.
ATCCCCAAATGGTGCACGCTGCCCACGCCCGGGCTGGCGAAGGCGAGGCCCGGATTGCTCTTTGCGTACTCAATCAGTTCTTCGACCGAGCTCACTGGCAGGGCAGCATTAACCGCAAGAAAGAGAGGGGCGGAAACTGCTTCGGTCACCGGCACAAATTTCGTGTCCGGATCGTATGGCAGCTCCTTGTACAGCGACGGGTTAACTGATAGCTGCCCGGTGTCAGCCACGAAAACTGTGTAACCGTCGGGCTTCGCCCGCGCGACGTAGCTCGCCGCGATGAGGCCACCAGCTCCCGGTTTGTTTTCTACCACCACGGGGTGGCCGATACGCTGCCCAAGAATTTGGGCGACCGTACGCGAAACGGTGTCAGTGCCACCGCCCGGTGCCATGGGCACGATGAAGTTAATGCTTTGGCTCGGGTAAGTATCCGTTGCCGAAACGGTGAAGGTCGCGGTGATTGCAAGCGTCGCGAGCGAGGCGAGCACGAGATGTAGCAATGAGCGAAGACCCATTCGTGTTTCTCCTTTGTGGCGTGACAGGATATTGGTATGGATTCATACGGTATGAAACCATACCATAGTTTTGAAAGGAGCGAGAGAGTCAGTTCGCGAAAGGCCTTACTAGCCCAGGTTTTTCAGAAGCACGGCGAGTAAGGATTTAAGGGTAGCGACTTGCTCAGGGCTGAGGCTCTCGGTGGCCATCGCGTCGATTTCAGCCGCATAGGGCAGCAGCTCGGGCTCGAGCGCCCTGCCTTCGTCGGTAAGACGAACATACCAGCGCCGACGATCTTCTTCGCTGCGTTCGCGCACAATGAGCCCGCGCCGCTCGAGGGAAATCAGGACGTGTGTGAGCGACGCTTTTTCGACACGCACCCGCGCGGCAAGCTCGACTTGACTGCAGCCGTCCTCTTGCCAAAGAGCACGAAGTATCGTCCACTGCGCAGGCGTTATCCCGGAAGGGGCCAGTCGTTCGGCAAGGACACGTGCGAAAGCCCGATGGACGTGGCGCACAAGAAAGCCCAGGCCGTCGCGATGGTGCTTGGATGACCCGGCCGCGAAAGCGGGGGTTAGGTTGTCTTGATCGTTCGACCTGGTTTCCGTCGAGGGCAGCGCAGAAATCTTCGTAGGGCTCGGCATGAAAAAATGGTGTCGCTTATGAACAGAAACACACCCTTCTTCGGGCTTCTCGGCACTCCTGCTGGCAGGAGCGGAACTTATATTAGCGTACCCGAAATCAGCCACCTAAAGCGTAGCACCCTGCGCGTTTAAACCCGCGACCCTACTCGCGGAGGTCCGTAGTGATTGTCTGTTGATCGCTGTGGAAGCTTCCTAACGTGATCCACGCAGCTTGATCATCAGGCATGCGCGAAATCGAACGAAATGTACCTAACATAGCCGGCGTGCTGCCATTAGGCAGTAAAAGCAGTCCCCGCGCATGCTGGGCTTTCTTAAGCGTTTTTGCTGTTTGCGATTCCCTTTCAGGCCGAGACGAGGGTTGGCAAACGAGTACGCGTCAGTAGTGTGCGCGTTGTGCCGCCGAAGATCCGCTCTGAAGCACGTGAACGGCTGTAAGCGCCAATGATGAGCAGGTCGGCCTGGTTATCGGTGCAATACTCAAGAATGGCCTCTGCGATTGCAGCACCGCGCGATTCGATGGCGACCAGCTCAGCTTGGACACCTCGGCGAGCAAGATAGCGGATAAGGTTAGCGCCCGGCATCTCCCCGAAGCGAAGCGGATCGCGCTCGCCATCGACAATCAACACGTGAACGCGTTTTGCGTTACGCAGCATGGGCATCGCGTCCGCCACCGCACGTCTGGCCTGACGGCTTCGGTTCCAGGCGATCACGATGTTGTCACCGATGGCCGATCCGTCCCAATCTTGTGGGAGCAATACCAAAGGTATGCCGGTCGCTAACCAAAGATGTTCGGGTGACCACGCGGATTGACCGGCCGCGCTGTTTGCCTGCGCCGCGACCAACAGGTCGCAGTGGAGAGCGCGCAGGGCAGCATCTCGATCTAGCCCAGCGCTCCATACCACCCGTAATTCGGAACTGATCTTGTATTGTTCTGCCAGCTCTGCCAGGTGGCGGCCAGCCTCTAGAGCGGCTTGTTCTATTTTGTTCTGTTTGTATTGAAGGACGTCGCGAATCGCAGCGGTACCACGCGCGGTAGTCGCGACAGAATAGCTGTATTCATCTCGTGGAACGCCATAGACGCCGACAAGATGCGCATGGTGGCGTGCCGCCAACTTTGCAGCGTGCTTTCCTACCGCTTTTCCCGCAGGGGTGGCATCGAGGAAAGCAGCAATATCGCGTAGGGCAGATGGCATCAGTAGGGCCTCCGGAGACAAGCGCGGTAAGGGCGCTGGAATATTTAAACATACCCAGCGCAGCGGTTGCCCTGCAAACGTAACTCCAGCCATGCCGCTTGAATTCCAACGTGTCTTGCGTCGCACAGGCCACCGCTTGAGCCCGGGGTGAGGTGTACTGAAACCATCGCCATACCAAGCCGTGCCTAGAAGGTTCGGCTCAAGCTCACAACCACGCCAGGACGCCCGGCGTCTCTGCCTTTGCTGGTTTGATACCAGTCCTTTTTATTCGCGGCCACGAGCGAAGCGCCTAGCAGCCAGCCATTGATGTCCTTGGTAACCCCGACAGAATAGTCAACATAGCCGTTAATGGCAGGATCGTTCTTCAGCTTCTGGTAGCCCACATGGGCGTTGATTCCCCATCCTTGAGCGATCTCGAATTCAGCGCCCAAGTCGATGTAAAAATTGTTCCTGGAATCGGGTGCACCAAAGAAATCGGAGATTCCATGCGAGTATTTAGCGGAGAACGGTCCGTAAGCGAGCCCAACATACAATTCGGTGTTATAGATGGGGCCCCCTTTCGCTGACGTGCTGCCCGGATAACGGTAATGCAGAATACCGGCGTCAATATTGGTCTTGCCTATATCGCGACTGTAACCAGCATAGAAGTCCATTTCTATATTGCCGCCCGGAAACAAATCGTCGGTTACGTTCGAGTTCCAGTTTCCCGCATAGAAGCCCGAGCGGAGAGAGTAGTCGAACCCTCCTTGTAGCGCCGGACGCATATTCGTTTGTGTGAATCCCCGAAACCGATAGTCGCTCACCAAGCTGACATTGGCCGAAAACGTATGGACCGGGGCTGAGGATTCTGCAGCGTTTTGTGCAAATGTGCATACAGGGACGGAGAGACTTGCCACAAATACGGAAAACAGGGTGTATTGCAAAGCCGGGGCGGCGCTTTTCATGGAGGGCTCCAAGTGGGTTGATGGCTGTCCTAACATTTCCATAGTGGAAAGAGTTCAGGAACACGCAGGTGTCACGACGCTTGCTGTGAATGCAAAGCCCGTGCCAATTCGTGGAGCTGAGGTAGCGCCTCGGTTCAAAGCTCTGAAATGGATTGAACGCGGAAAGCATGCTGCCCTAAAGAAGGGCAACCACGTCCCGCATGTAGTCGTGGGCTGCGACGGACGCCCTGGCGTGGTGCATAAAATGGGAGCGTTGCTCTCAGCGTTTTTTGGCCGACGGTAGGGGGTCGATCGCAGTCCGGTGAAGGCGTCAAGCGCCGGTTGTGATGGGAGACGTGCTATTCACGCCAGTAGTTATTTGCCGCTGCTATGGTCTGGAAGTGAACGGCGACCACGTGGGACACGGCGATCAGGCTGTTCGCGTCGTGGGCATATGCGGGTCGAAGTGCCTTGCGCACCGCAACATCCTTCTGAACGGCGCCTACCGCCTTTTGAGAGAGCTTAATAGCCAGTGCGAACCCTTCTTCCGGGGTTGCTGTTGCGAGTGTGGTTAACCCCGTGTCAGTCTTCATCGATGCACTTTGGGCCATTTGAGCGGTGTCGTCAGGGGCCATGCCGGTGCTGCTTTGTGCGCCAGCGACGCCCATACAGCAG
>CAZMVM010000039.1:12603-23083 GCA_964569785.1 uncultured Pigmentiphaga sp.
TCCTACGAGCAGGGTTGCACAGTGCATGCGTGTCAGTCGAAGCTGGTCAAGAGACGTCTTGCGCATGGTCATCCTCCTCCCGGGCAGTCGTGTTCGCGGAGCAATCCAAATTGCTTCTGGCCGATCGCGCGAAAGCCGCGAATCGGTCTGCTCAACCGTATCAGCAAGATACTAGCCGGCATGTCGGAGACCCTTGTTTGCTCGGCGGTAACCGTGGGGCGCTGATGAGCAGCGAGAATCCGTCCGAGGCCGCCACAGTTGCACTCTAATGGGGCTGTGGGTGATCTGCAAGCCTGGGGCAGCAAGAGAGGAAAGCCTTGATAATGGGCGACGTATTGGTTGTGCGCCAAGCGACGGCAATGTCCGCAACTGCGAAGGGTTCCTTGAGGGGTCGATACACGACCTTTGGCAGATGCAGGCGGCACATCGATTCTGGAACAATGGCGATCCCCGCGCCGGCCGCCACCATCCCCACAACGGACTCCATGGGTTCGGCGATTTGTGCCGTATGTGGGATAAAGCCAGCAAGCCGACAGATTCGCATAATGAGCCGACCGAACCCATGTCCCTGTGTCCATGGCACCATCACGAAGTCGTAGGGTGCAAGGTCGTGCAGGTTGAGAGCAGGAAATGCTGCCAGCGGGTGGTCGCTGGCCACAGCAACGACCAACGGCAAACGCATCAGTGGGTGAATGCTGATTGCATCGGTTTCAACCGGCAGAATCACCAGCCCGACGTCGAGCTTTTCTTCGAGTAGACCTTGGAGGTGATACGCCAAGTGTAAGGGTTGCAGGGCAAGTTCAACTTTAGGATAAGCTTGCCGGAAGCGCGAAAGAATATCGGGTAGCAAGTAAGCGGCGGTGCCTCCCAGCCCGAGTGAGAGACGCCCGATTTGCCCAGCTGCCACGCTGCGTGTGGAAACTACCGCGCCTTGGACGCTGTTAAGTATGGTGCGAGCCTCTTTATAAAAGTGGTGGCCCGCGTCGCTAAGTTTCACGTAGCGTTTGGATCGCTCGAAGAGCGGCGTGCCGATTTCGGCCTCTAGCTGCATGATTTGCCGACTAAGCGGGGGCTGGGAAATGTTTAGCACCGCCGCAGCTTTGGTAAAGCTTAGTTCGTCGGCAACGGCGACGAAATAGCGCAGGTGTCTTAGCTCCACCGTAATACCTCTAGGGTATTTTCATGGTACCCATTATATATTGGACTTTCTTCTTTGATCCTTTTAGTCTGGTTCAAATTCAGGCAAAAGGGTCAAAGCAATGATGCCGGATACAGGGGTTGAGAAATCGAGTTTATTGCCGGGCGGCATGCCCGAAGCCCGGTGGGTGGACGTAGATGGAGTACGCACGCGCTACTACGAAGCGGGCTCTGGCGATCCGGTGGTCTTCATCTACGGCGGCAACTTCGGTATGAAGCATTCCGCATCTACTGCCTATACGTGGAGCTGCAACTTGAGGCCACTCTCCCAGCATTTTCGCGTTATTGCATTCGACAAACTGGGGCAGGGCGATACCGATAATCCAAGACAAGACGCGCATTACACCATGCAGGCAGTCGTCGAACATGCTGCGGCTTTTATTCGAACACTAGGTCTGGCGCCTGTGCATTTAGTGGGACATTCTCGAGGAGGTTACGCTGCGACACGTCTGACCCTTGAGAATCATGATCTGGTCAAAACACTAACGGTGGTGAATAGCGGTACATTAAGTCCAGGCGTGGGAACAAACGAGGTCGTCTTGAGTAACCCGCCCTACCCGGCGGGTACACGTGAAGTGGTTCGATGGGTCTACGAGAACTACAGCTATTCCCCAAGCGTGGTCACGGACGAGTGGGTAGACAACGTAATGGCTACCTTGCAGAGCGAAAAATATCAAGAGACCGTCAGAAAAATGACTATGGAGGGTCTCGCGGAGTCGGTCTTCTTACCGGAGCTTGCTCGACAAAAGCGCGAGACACTGCACTGGTTGAACGAAGGGAGATTGCAACGGCCCATGCAGATCATTTGGGGCTTCAACGACCGCACAGCTGTGCTGGATCGCGGCATGGAGCTGTTCCAGATGGTGGCACGTCATCAGCGCACTGCTCAGCTGCACGTTATCAACGAGTCGGGTCATTTCCCGTTTCGTGAGAAGCCTGATCAGTTCAACGCCTTGTTGACGCGCTTTCTGGCTTTTCACGCTGACCAATAGGAGTCAAACCCAATGAATCATTTGTATGAACAAAAGTTGGTCGTGGACGGAATTGAGTCGATTGCTTGGCGCAACGAGGGCCCCGATACAGCCATTGTTTTCATACACGGAGGTCAGCCTGGTTTGCTGCCCTACTGCAGCAGTCCATATCTGTGGGCCCCGTGCGCCCAGCGCTTTGCGGAAGAATCACCGGTGGTCGTGCTTGAGCTGCCAGGCACAGGACGGACAGATTTCCGTGATGATGGATTGACCTTGAATGGCTGGATTGCACACCTGCATCTGGCACTCGAACAATTGGGACTGGCTCGAGCGCACTTGGTTGCCCATGACACGGCGGGGCTGGCTGCTTTGCTGCTGGCCCACGAGGATGCCACACGTATTTGTGGGGTAACCGTCGTGTCGAGTGTCGCGGCGACGCCTACCGGCGACGGCGTGGAAAATCTCACGCTGGCCTACCCGCCGGTGCCGCTTTGGTCGAAGCACTCGCAACGCTGGGCCTTGGAGCAAATCTCGTATGCGCATCATCACATTGATGCGGCCTTGCTAGAGCACTGTGTCCGTGCCGCGGAGGGCGCGGTGCACCGGCGGGCAATAAAACATATGGCAGATCCGGCAAGGCGCCTGCAGTGGAAGAGCTCCATATCGCAAGCCAAGAGCCGCCTCTTTGAAATCTGCAGGGATAAAGGTATCCCGGTACCCGTTCAAGTTGTGTGGGGCACACACGACCCGCTGGGCACTGTCGATCAGGCCATGTGGTCGTACCGGTTGCTTGCACAGCGGCAACCGACAGCTCAGTTTCATCTGATTAACCGCGCGGGTGCAATGCCATTCCGGGAAGAAGTCGAGACTTTTCACCAAGTCGTGTCTGCCTTCGCAGATTACGTTTTTGCAGCCTCCGTGTCATAGCTTGCGTCACCGCTTACATGCGGCCAACCACGTCGAGGGGGCAACTTCAGCAGCGGAATTGCAACGAGAAGCGCTGAATTTTGAGTGGAGGGGGTACCAATGAAGCGTGGGATATCGGTGTGGCTAGGCGCGTTCTGCATTGCGGTCAGCAGCGTCGCCTTTGCGGCAGATGATGCTTTCCCCAATCGAGCAGTGCGAATCATCATGCCGTTTGGTCCGGGTGGGCCAACCGATATGGTAGCGCGTGTATTGGCGGATCGTTTAGCCAAACATTGGGGAGAGGCGGTGGTTGTGGAAAACCGAGCAGGGGCAAATGGAATTATTGGAACAAGCGCAGTGGCGAATGCCGAGCCCGATGGCTACACGCTGTTACTCGCCCCTACTTCCCATACCATTAACCCCAGCCTTTACAAGCTACCGTACGATACGTTGGCCAATTTTGCGTCGGTAATTTATATAGGCAATTCTCCGGGTCTCGTGCTTGTGGTGAATAATGAGGTGCCGGCAAATACAGTGCAGGAGCTGGTCAAGCTGGCAAGCAATCCCGCCAACAACATTGCTTATGGCTCGGCGGGTAAAGGGAACCTGCTGCATCTGGCGGGCGAGTACTTTAACCGAAAGACGGGTGCCCGTATGCTGCATGTGCCATACAAAGGAGCTGGAGCAATCATCAATGCGCTATACGGTGGAGAGATTCAAGTTGCCTTTCTCGGGCCGCCTCAGGCGACTGAGTTGCTAAAGGCGGGCAAGCTGCGTGCATTAGCTGTGACCAGCTCAGAACGCATTGCCCAGCTCCCCGACGTCCCAACGGTGGCTGAGTCTGGGTTTCCTGGTTATGCGTTCGATGGTGGTATTCAAGCGGCGGTCTATGCGCCGGCCGAAACGCCGGCGGACGTCATTGCGAAACTGAATGAGGGCTTCAATGCCGTACTAAATGAACCTGAAATTCGAGAAAGGTTTAAGACACTTGCTCTCGATATTGGTGGTGGTCCGCCCGAGGTACTGGATCGCCAGGTACAAGATCGCATCAAGCTGTATTCGGAGATCCTACAGGCCGCGAATATTTATCCGGAATGAATCCGCCGAGTGCCGTCCATCCTTCGTGTAATCATCCCTATGAAGCACGTGCTATGAAGAAAAAAGTCTCCCGCTATCCCCGTAGTTGGCGATGGCCAAACGAAGCGAGAATCGCGATTTCCGTGAGCATGGCGTTTGAAGCATTCGAGCGTCATAGCCAGATTACACTCGAGAAAACCGAAAACAAGATCGACCACTTTTCACTCAGCTACGCAGAGTACGGAGCAAAAGCCGGGATATGGCGCCTCATGGACCTGCTGGATGAGTTTGGCATTAAAAGCAATGTCTCAACCAATGGTCTGGCGGCAGAACAATATCCGGACGTCATTAAAGCGCTCGTTGCGGCCGGACACGAAATTGCCGGACATGCGTGGGCCAACGACGTGCTCATGCGTGACGATGACCCAGAGGCGGAGCTTGCGGAGATTCGTCGTTGCACCGAGGTCTTGACCAGGACAGCCGGCACGCCGCCCGCAGGGTGGACTAGCCCGGGTAGCACCGGTTCTGGCAATACGCTGGACTTTCTGAAACAGGAGGGGTACCTGTGGAACGCAGACGATGCCAGCGATGATTTGCCTTTCTTGAAGGACACACAGCATGGCAAGATCGTCATCCTGCCGCGCACCAACCTCCCACACAACGACCTATGGATGTGGGTGTGGGGAAAGAATCCGCCAGATATTATCTGGCAAGGGTTCAAAGACACTTTTGATGAGTTATATGCCGAGGGCAGAGCGGGTAGTCCCAAGTGGACCGAGATTACGCTTCATGCCCATATGGCAGGGCGTCCAACGCTTGTCCCAACCATTCGGCGCTGTTTGGAGTATGCGTCTCGACACGAAGGCGTTTGGTTTGCTACAAAAACAGAAATTGCACGCTGGGCTTTGCAGCTGGAGGGTGGCAAATAGCGTAGGTGACGGAGAAGTTGCTTCGATCGTGCTGTCCGACGCACCTTTCATCCGCGGCGTCGAGTATGCTAGAGAGGCTGACTAAACCACTGCTACCCGGATCTGCGGACAAAATGCTGAATGTCTCCTTGATCGGTTTCGGGGCGATAGGCTCTGGTGTGGCGGAGCTTTTGCGTAACGATGTTGAACTGAACATTGCATCAGCCATCGTGACGCCAGGCTCTTTCGGGGCGCGACAAGATCAACTACGTGAGGTGTTACCCGGAACCCAGGTCATCACCCGTGTTGAAGCGAGCAGAGTGCGGCCGGATCTGCTCGTTGAGTGCGCGGGACACGGCGCTTTGAAACAACACGTTCTGCCCGCGCTTGAACAAGGCATCCCGACACTGGTTGTATCGGTGGGCGCGTTGGCCGAGCCGGGCATGGCCGAGGCGCTTGAGCAGGCCGCACGCGTCGGTAAGACTCAAGTGCACTTGCTTGCCGGCGCCATCGGTGCCATCGACGCCTTGGCGGCCGCGCGCGTGGGGGGCTTAGACTCAGTCATTTATACCGGGACGAAGCCCGCTTTGGCATGGCAAGGTACGCCTGCAGCCGAAAACCATAACCTTACCGCGCTGGCTACGCCCACCGTCATATTTGACGGAACAGCGCGCGATGCAGCGCGGCTCTATCCCAAGAATGCGAATGTAGCGGCCACCGTTTCTTTGGCCGGGCTGGGCCTGGATCGCACACAAGTCCGTTTGATTGCCGATCCGGCTGCTACCGAAAACATGCACGAGGTTACTGCCCAGGGCAGTTTCGGGTCATTCGAGTTGGTGATGCGGGGACGACCACTGGCCAGCAACCCCAAAACCTCTGCACTGACAGTGTACAGTGTGGTGCGGGCAATTCGAAACTGGGCAAATGCCCTCTCAATTTGAAGGACGGAAGCGACCGCTGTGAAGCATAGGTTTGGCGCAGGCTTCAGGGTTGCTTGCGGCTAAAACAAGACCGGTGTTCACGCGCGAACTTCCGACTAAGGTGAGAACAAAGGCCGAAACGCGAGGGGCGGTCTTTCGGCCTGTCGAATGCGACGTTGTTTGATCAGCGTTGCGGCTTAACGGGTCATTACGCCACCTGTACGGTCATAGCGCCAATTTGTTCAATCTCGGCGTACAGGGTGTCCCCGGGGTTTACAGGGCCTACGCCTTCGCAGGTGCCGGTCATGATGATATCCCCGGGGTAAAGCGTATAAAAGCTGGACGCCCACGCGATTTGCTCGGCGATAGGCATAATCATCTTTGACGTGTTGGTTGATTGCCGCAGCTCGCCATTTACCAAGAGACGCATCTCAAGACGCTGAGGGTCTGGTATTTTATCCGCGGTGACCAGCCATGGCCCGAGAACCGAGTAGGTATCGAGCGACTTACGGAAAGATCTGTCTTCTGGTCCACGTATGGTCATGTCCAACCCAATCGCATAACCGGCAATGTACGAGAAGGCATCGGCCGCCAGGACATTGGAGGCGGTCTTGCCAATAATCACCGCAAGCTCAAGCTCGTGGTGGGTTAAGCGATCCGGCATACGTATCGTGACCGGGGTTCTGCATCCAATCAGTGAACTGGTGGCTTTAAGAAAAAGGCCCTGTTCACGTATGCCACCGGTGTAGCGGTCGGTGAAGGTGGCGACGTCCGCAGCAGCTTCTTCGACATGCGCCAGGTAGTTGACGGGCACGCCGATGATTTTCCCCGGATTTGCCACGGGGCTGGCCAACTGAACCTCTGCGATCGAATACGGTGTTGCATTGGGCAAGACGTTCGCGATGGCGGGCAGTAAGCGGTCGAGGTGGCGTACCAGGTGATCGCCCGCTGCGCCGGGGTAGGCGGGTGGGGGCAGGGCTTGCAAGGCCTCGGTGACATCATGGATGACGTCATTGCTGGCAACGCCAAGGCGGTTATCATTGAACCAACATATATTCATTGGGCACTAAACTCGGTGAAGTGAACAACAGAGGCGTGTGGGGTGGGGCATTAGCCTTTGACCTCAAGATTGAGCAGATTCAGACGGCGTAGAATATCGGCGTCCGAGACCACGAACAGACGGGCATCCCCGTTTAAAGTCTGGTGCCATGCCCAGTTATGTTGGGGCACCGTAAAGACATCACGCTCTTCCCATGTAAAGCGTTGATCACCCACGACACTTTCCCCTTTACCCGCAACTACGGCTACCACCAGATTGGCGTTGCTACGCACGGGCTTAGTCCGAACGCCATGGTCGATCTGCATCATGCTGCACTCAAGTAATGGGAGCGCACTCTCGCCGTTGAGCGGGTTCACATAACGGACATGGCCGGCACCATCGGGGCTGACGGGGGCGTGAGCGAGTGCCTTCACTGCATCTTCGTAGGGATAGCGAAAAACAGGCGAATGGGCGCCGTCGAAGTCTTGCACGCAGGGCAGCAGGTTGGGGGTGGAAAACGCCTGATCGGGGAGAGTGCGCGGGGGTATCTTGATGGGTCCTGGTTCGAATACGGCCGTACCCAAGTACATATGAAGCGGCACATCCAGTACGTCGAGCCAAACCACGGGGCGGTCACCGTCGTGCCGGTGCTCATGCCAGGCCATGCCAGGGGTAAGTACCAAATCGCCATACTCCATGGGGCATTCTTTGCCGTCCACCAGGGTCACCGCGCCCGATCCTTCGAGCATGAACCGAAGCGCATTCATGGTATGGCGGTGGGGCCTGGCCGTTTCACCCGGAAGTAAGCATTGATAGGCAGCGAGGACATTGCCGCAAGTATGTTCATCGGCAATGGAAGTGGCCTGCGGGCTCATCATTTGCAATACCCGGCGTTGAACGGCGGCCGGGGATGTCTCCTGAAATGCGAGGTCGATGAGCGGGCGCATTTCTGTCCAGCGCCAAATGTGGCTTTCTACGGTGTTCTCGAGTGGTTTGTGTGCCGCTGGGCTTTCCCATAGCGGAGCGAGCTTGGCTGCATGCCAGCGCTTTCTTACGGAGTTCGATTCTGAGGACATAACTATGTGTCAGGATAGGCTTGTGCGGCGTAGACCAAATTCTTGTCGTAGCGCGTCAGTATGCTCACCGAAAGCGGGGGCAGCTTTATCGGTTGGACCGCGTTCGCCGTTGATTCGCACCGGGCGATGTATAGCGGTTAGCTTGCCCTCCTCAGGGTGCTCAACGTCGTAGAAAACATCCAGTTGCTGTACCTGCGGATCTTGCATGACTTCGGCAAGGTTATTCACTGGTGCGAAGGGCACGTCGTGTGATTCGAAACGATCGCACCATTCGACCCGAGTGCGCCCGGCCATAATCGGCGCAAGTATCGCGGCAAGTTCGGAATAGTTCCGTGTACGTTCTGAAGGAGTTTGAAAACGCTCATCCTGAGCGAGCTCAGGGCGTTCCAGTGCGGCAAGAAATCCCAACCAAAACTTCTCGACGGACGACAAGTGTACGACCAGCAATCGGTCGTCTGCGCATCGAAAGGCATACGACTGCGAAACGGCGACTCGGGAGAGCGGTTGAGGAATGTTTCCCAGGCGGGTGTACTGAGAAAACCCTTCGGGAGAGAATGCGATTGAGGTTTCGAGCATGTTGACCTCTACTCGCGCTCCCTTTCCGAAGCGGGTCCGCTGGTGCAAAGCGCCTAAAATGCCGTACGCAGCGTACATTCCGGTGATGTTGTCGGATATTGTTGGCCCATTCAAGACGGGTTGCTCGTTGTCCAGCATCAGGCTGGCTAGCCCGCTCAATCCGAGCGCAACGGTGTCGTAGCACGGTCTGTCTCGATAGGGGCCTTCGGTTCCGAATCCGGTAATCGAACAGTGTATAAGCTGCGGATTCAACGACTGCAGAGTTACATCGTCGAATCCAAGCCTGGCGAGTACACCGGGGCGGAAATTTTCAAGTAGCACATCGGCCCGTGTAAGCAGCGTAGCAAGGTCGGCTTTGCCATCTTCCGTGCGCAAATTCAGGGTGATGCTTTCTTTATTGCGGTTATAGGCCGCAAAGTGCGGGCTGTAGAACTTGCCCGCGTGGCGACGGAAGGGATCGCCCCCGTCCGGATGCTCGACTTTAATGACTCGTGCCCCGAGGTCTGACAACATCATGCCCGCCAATGGGGCTGTAAGAACCGTGCCAAGTTCGATGACGAGTATATCGTTGAGAGCGTCTTTCATGAGGGTGGGTTTCAGCTGTAGTGCTTGAGAATATTGCGTGCCAATGTGGTGCGCAGCACTTCTGTGGGACCTTCAGTGATGCGATAGCTGCGCAGATCGCGCCAGAAGCGTTCGATGGGCGTTTCTTGAGTGAGCCCAAGCCCGCCGTGCAATTGCAGGCACGTGTCTACCACCCGAAAACCCATTTCAACACCAAAGGTTTTGATCATGAAAGTCTCCAGGCGTGCATCCACGCCGGCGTCCACCTTGCGGGCCGCGTCATAAACCATTAAGCGCGTCGCGTAGACCTCGGTGAATGCGTCGGCGATCATCCATTGCACGCCTTGGCGCTGCGCCAGGTACTCACCAAAAGTTTTGCGTTGCATCGCGTAGTTAACGGTCAGCGCGAGACAGCGCTCGGCAGCACCGCAGGCATGTGCACCTTGCCGAATCCGCCCGTGATTAATGTAATGCTGCGCCAGCGCAAACCCTTGCCCTTCCGCTCCCACCAAATTCTCGGCAGGAACTTCAACATCGTTGAAGACAATTTCCCATGGCTGATCCCCCGTTACAGTGCGTTCGGGGCCGCCTAATTCGACGCCCGCGGTATCCATATCGACGATGAAGCAGGAAATGCCACCGCGGGCACCTTTCTCCGGATCGGTTACCGCCATAACGATGGCAAAATCAGCTCTTCCTGCACGGGTGATAAATCGCTTTACTCCCGTGATGCGGTAGCCGTTATCGGTGCGCACCGCCCGCGTACGCATCGCTGAAGGATCAGAACCAGCATCAGGTTCAGTCTGAGCAAAGCAATAACGCTTTGTCCCTTCAATAACGGGATACAGATACTTTTGTCGCTGCTCTTCGTTTAGCCCGAGCAATATGGGGCCAATCATGGGCCCGAAGATGCCGTGATCACGCGCCATGGAGGCGACTGTAGTCCGCCCAACCTCCTCCCAGAAGACGGCCAGGGGCAACAGCGAGAGGCCTTGGCCGCCCAGTTCTTCGGGCACGTCCATTAGCCAAAAGCCCACGCTGCGAGCGCGTTCTTGCAGCTCGCGAGCAAGGGGTTCGTCAAGCAGTCCATTGGGGCCGAGTTGCGGTTCCAAAGGCATGAGTTCTCGCTCAACAAAACGACGAATAGATGAGCGAAAGGTCAACAACTCTTCAGGAAGGGCTTCGTGCGGGGTCAGATCGAGCATGGGGTGCCAGCTTTTGCGAGGGGTAGACGGGGACCAGTTGT
>CAZMVM010000040.1:0-22580 GCA_964569785.1 uncultured Pigmentiphaga sp.
GATGGCAGCTACAGCGTGACGGTGCCCGCTGGCCCTTCGCTAGCCTCAAGTGCGACTAGGCGCGTGTCGTCAACCTGCTTCAAGATCGCCTGGGCCTGGCGGTACACCGCAAGCCCCGCCTCGGTGGGTGTCACGCCGCGCACCGAACGAAGCAGCAGTTTCACGCCCAGCTCCTCCTCAAGCCGATTCATTTGCTGGCTTAATGCAGGCTGGGCAACATGCAAGGCTTGTGCGGCCCGGGATAGGCTGCCGATTTCGACAATACGAACGAAATAGAGAAGTTGGCGCAGCGTCATTCCCCAATCATATCTTTTTCTTATAACCCCAGCTTGAAATGATATTTCTGCTTACCGGGAATGGATGCCTACACTACTTCGGTACACCGCAACATTTCGACGCAAGCCAATC
The DNA here is from genome assembly GCA_964569785.1 of uncultured Pigmentiphaga sp. GTDB lineage: Bacteria > Pseudomonadota > Gammaproteobacteria > Burkholderiales > Burkholderiaceae_B > Verticiella. The sequence goes on from CAZMVM010000040.1 coordinate 409, forward strand.
GATTGGGGCTGAGGGAATTATGACAGGCACTATTCGTGTAGAGCGCAGCGACTACGTCGCTACCGTCACCATCGATAACGTCGCCAAACGCAACGCGATGAATCAGGCCATGTGGATTGCCATGGGCGACATCATGCTAGAGCTAGCGCAAGACCGGGAATTACGCTGCGTCGTACTGCGCGGCGCTGGCGATGAAGCGTTCGGCAGCGGCGCCGACATTGAAGAGTTCGAAAAACTCAGAGCGGATAAGGAGCAGGCGATCGCCTTCGCCCGCCACGGCCATCGGGCGATGCAGGCAGTTCGTGATTGCCCCATCCCAACGCTCGCGGCCATACGCGGTGCTTGCGTTGGCGGCGGCATGGAGCTCGCCGCGTTCTGCGATATGCGCATCTGCGCGGAGAACGCCCGCTTCGGAATCCCTGTCGCTCGCCTTGGGGCCACGCTTGCACACGCTGAACTTGAAGGTTTAATGCGCATCGCGGGACCCGTCACGGCACTGGAGATTCTTCTTGAGGGCCGCATCCTCGGCGCTCAGGAGGCCTACGAAAAGGGGTTGGTCAACCGCGTCGTTCCCAATGATAAGTTTGAAGAAGAAGTGGCCGCGACCGTGAAACGCATCACCGCCGGCGCCCCGCTATCAGCGCGCTGGCATAAGAAATTTGTGGAGCAAATGCGGCGCGGTGACACCCTCACCGAGGAGCAGCTCGCCGAGGGCTTCGCCTGCTTCGATACTGAAGACTATCGCATTGGCTACCGTGCATTTCTGGAAAAGCAAACCCCACGGTTCATTGGTAAATAATCAAACCTATGGATAACACGCAGAAGAAAGGCCCACTGGCGGGCCTGAAAGTTCTTGAACTTGCGCATGTTCTGGCAGGGCCGGTAGCAGGCTTGCTTCTAGCCGACATGGGTGCTGATGTCATCAAGATCGAGAAGATACCGGGTGGGGATGACACGCGCCGTACCGTGCCTCCCGAGATCAATGGAGAATCGGCCTCATTCATGATCGTCAACCGCAACAAGCGCGGAATCGCACTCGACCTGAAGTCGCCGGCAGGTGCCGAGGTGCTGCGGCGATTTGTGAAACAAGCCGACGTCATCATTGAAAACTACCGTCCCGGCACGATGGAGAAAATGGGCCTGGGCTACGACGATTTGCGTGAATTGAATCCTGGCCTGATCTACTGCAAGATCACCGGATTTGGCAGTAATGGCCCCTATGCGCATCGCGCGGGGTACGATCTGATTGCCCAGGGTATGTCTGGGCTCATGAGCCTTACCGGAGAAGGACCGGGCAGACCCCCAGTCAAGGTGGGCGTCCCCGTGGGTGATGTCACTGCGGGGGTTCTGGCGGCCACGGGGGTTCTGGCCGCCTACATCGAGCGGCTGCGCACCGGCCAAGGGCAGCTGGTTGACACGTCGTTGCTGGAAGCGTCCGTCATCCACACGTACTGGCCGGCGGCCCTCGCGTTGGCCACGGGTGTATCGGCAGGCCCCATGGGTTCTGCACATCCGGTCGCCGCGCCCTACCAGGCCTTTCCTACGCAAGATGGTTGGATCAATGTGGGCGCGGTCAGTCAGGCCAACTGGGAACGCGTCACGGCGGTCCTGCAGCGCCCGGATTTGCTGGAGGACGCGCGGTTTACGGACAACGGTCGCCGCATGGAAAATCTAGACGCCCTGGTCGACATCATGTCTTCGGTACTGAAGACCAAGCCGACTGACCATTGGGTGGCCGAGTTCGAAAAGGCGGGCGTACCGGCTGGCCCCGTGAAGTACATGAAGCAGGTACTGAACGATCCGCAGGTGCGCGCGAGAGAGATGGTCGTGACCGTGGATCATCCCGTAGCCGGTAAAGTGGAAGCCCTGGGGTGCCCAGTGAAGTTTTCACACGGAAATGGAGTCACCCGGCGAGGTGCGCCGCTATATGGTGAGCACACCGTCGAGGTGCTGCGCGAATTCGGTTATGCCGATGCGGACATAAACCGCTTAGTCGAAAGCAAAGCGGTACACGCCGCTTGGGCGGAATCACCGGCATCGTGATCACGCCGTGCTGTGCCGAATCCTTATCTAAACGCATGCAATTATCGAGGAGATCACATGAAACTTCGCGTTGTCAGGTCAATTTTTGCAGCTCTGGCGTTCACGGCCACGGCGATCGCTGGTGCCAGCGAATGGCAGCCTTCCGGCCCTATTCGTCTTGAGGTCGGCTTTGCTCCGGGGGGTAGTGCCGATACTGTCGCACGCATCATTGCTCAGCAAATTGAAAAACAACAGGGATGGACCGTCGTCGTTGACAATAAGCCTGGCGGCGGTGGAGCCGTGATGGCCAGCAGCTTGGTGAACCGTCCCGCCGATGGCCAAACGATTGGCCTCGCAGTGGCCGAGGCCTTGGTGACTGCGCTAGCATCGCGTAGTAACTCGCCCTTTGGTGTTGAGGATTTCGACTACCTTGGCACGGCGGCCGTTGCGCCCCTGGCTATGGTGGCAAAAGGTGATGCCCCTTTCGACGATGTCGCCAGCTTTCTCGAGTACGCGAAGCAGAAAGGTAGCGCGGTTGTGGCCGTACCCTCACGCGGCCATGTCCTGATTCTGCGCAATATCGCCAAGGAAGCCGGGGCGCCAGTACGCGCCTTGCCTACCAAGGGTGGCGCAGAAGCCCTGCAGAACGTGCTGGGCGGACACGTCGATGCGGCTTTCGACGGAGGGGCGCATGTGGCCTACCTGTCGGAAGGCGAGCTGAAAGTCATCGCTTCCATTACACGTACCCGGCATCCTGTCGCTAAAGACCAGGAGACCCTGGTTGAACAGGGCTATAACTACTTTATGGAGCCCTACTTCTTCTTTGCCGCTCCCAAGGGCTTGCCCGACAACGTGAAAACGTCACTCGCCGAGGCAGTGGCCGGTGCAGTCGACTCGGAAGCCGTCAAGGAAATTTTGCACAATCGCATGAATATCCCGCCGGTGAACCTCGGCCCGAACGGCACCGCCGAGATGATGACGCAAATGTACGAGAGCCTGTCCGAATTGGTGAAGAGCTCACAGTAGGAGAACGGCTCTCGTACTGAGATTGGCACGCTGGCGGCGTCATATCGACCCTACTTTCTTATGAAGTGCCGCCAGACGTATTTAGCGGAACGAAATCGTGAACCCGAACCGAGCGATTGGGTTTGTAAGTGCGCTGCTTGCCGCCCTCGTTATCTTCGTACTCATCCCGTCACAGACAGAAAGTGTTGGATTCGGCGCGCTTGAGCCGGCCGGTTTTCCAACCTTTGCCGCGATTATCGTGCTGATCTTTGGCCTCGTCCAAACGATTTGGCCGACAGGGCAAGCCCATCTGGACAAACACGAGCTCATTCGAGCCGCGTTGGCCATTGTTATTACCGTCTTCGCGCTGTGGCTGATGATCGCCATCACGTATACCGTAGGCGCACCGTTATTGGTCGCGCTCATCATGTTGTTGATGGGCGAACGTCGCTTATGGTTACTGGCGTTAACCGTGGTCGGTGGTCCGCTCTTACTGTGGGGGCTGTTCGAGGTCATGCTGCATCGCCCTCTTCCCTGACACGCCATGTTTGATACCAACGTAATCCTTGCCGGGCTGGCTGACGCCTTCAACCTCGTCAACATATTGTTTGTACTCGCTGGCGTCATCCTGGGACAATTTGTTGGGGCCATACCCGGCTTAGCCACTCCGATGGCCATTGCCATTGCCGTACCATTCACCTACGTCCTTCATCCCCTGACCGCCGTTGCGTTCTTGATGGGTGTAGCCAAAGGGGGTACCGTCGGCAGTGCTGTACCGGCCATACTCATCAATACTCCAGGCTCACCTGACGCCGCAGCGACCACTCTGGACGGCCACCCGCTTGCCAAGCAAGGCAAAGCAAAGAAAGCATTGAAGATGGCTCTGTTTTCATCGATCACCGGCGATACGATGAGTGACATCGTGCTGATTACCGTGGCTGCTCCCCTGGCGGTGGTCGCGCTAATGATGGGTCCGGTGGAAATCGTCTGCCTGGTTATCTTCGCATTTGCTGTCATTGCAGGATTGGTTGGGGACTCGATCGGCAAGAGCATGATCGCGGTAGGGTTTGGCCTGCTCTGCGCCACCGTTGGCCTTGACCCCGAAAACGGCACACCACGATTCACGTTTGGCAACTTCGAACTGGACGACGGCCTTCCATTGTCGTCGGTTGCGATCGGCGTGCTTGCAGTGAGCGAGATCTTCAGACAGATCGCCCGTCGCGCCGGCTCGTCGTCCGAAAAGGAAGTTGTTCTTCCCTTTAGCACAGCACCCGAGGATAACCGCGTCACATTCAAGGAATACTGGTCGTGTCGCGGTACCCTGTTGCGCGCCGGCGTCATTGGCACGATTGTTGGCGCAATTCCCGGTGTCGCCTCGGCAGTGGCGTCATTTCTGAGTTACGGATACACCCGCAACAGCGCGAAGAACCCGGAAGACTTCGGTAAGGGAGAGTTGCGCGGCATTGCGGCTGCAGAAGTGGCCAACTCCGCCGTACAGGGTGCCAACATGATTCCCCTCCTGACCCTGGGCATTCCGGGCAACGTCACCGCGGCCCTTATCGTCGGTGCGCTCATCATTCAAGGGATACAACCGGGGCCCTTCCTGTTCCGAGACCAGGGTCAGCTCATTTATGGCCTGTTCGGCGCCATGATGATTGCCAACGTGATTAATCTATGCGTCGGCCTGGTGGGATTGCGCTTGTGGTCGCAACTCGTACGAGCCCCTGCGAGTGTGATTTTCCCGGTGTCATTGCTGCTTTGCGTAACCGGCGTCTATCTAACAACAGGCAGCATGTTTGGTGTCGGCATCATGATTGCATTCGCCGCACTGGGGTACGTGATGCAGACGCTGGGCATCTCCATCGTTGCGTTTATTATTGCGTTCTTCCTTGGGCCACAGCTCGAGCTATCTTTAGCACAAGCGCTGATCGTGCTGGATGGGGACCTGACTGCGGTCGTGAATCATCCGGTTGCGCTAGCCTTGCTTGCCCTAACGGTTTTCATGATTTATTGGCTTGGCCTGCGCCCTTCTCGACGCCATCGACGCGCGGGGGCAAACGACGTCTCTAGCTCGCCGAATAAGCTCGACAAACAGGTCGCGCGCTAAAGCTTTACGCCTCAAGAGCAGTCCAGCTCTTGACCCGCCGGCCGGCTTCCTCGCCTGAGCATTGCCGGCCGCCGCGCTTCAGGCAACCACGGTACACAATGTTCTGCTTGACGTCCCGCAAAAGGCACTCAGTTGGCTGTCGCGCGCCAGATCACCGCAAACCATTGGGATGTGAGCGATACGTTACCCCGTCGGTAAACTCAATCAGGCAAAATCCATGGCCAAAGGGGTCAGCGAAGGTCAGGCACTTCGAGTTACGCCATTCCACGCACCCACTTTTCTGGAGCGCACCGGCCCTTAGGGCGCGCTCTACCGCTTGGTGTAGATCGCTTACCACGAAATCCAGGTGGACAGGCGTCCAATGCCGATCGTACCAACGCCATGTCCCCGCGACCTCGGTGGGTTGAGACCCTGCGTCATTCCGCAAAAGAAATAGGGGAACCGCGGCTCCCTCAAGCTCGGCCACGTCGTCGTCCAATAAGCGGCGACATCGCAATGGCAAGGCAGAACAGTAGAAGGCAATTGCCGCTTCCAGGTCGGGGACATCAATGTTGATCAGGACGTTCATACTCGCAGCCTACATAGCACGGCATAGGCGCGTGGACGATGCCCTTCGCCCGCCATTCAGACGGCACGGTGTCGCCGTCGCAACGCACGCATTTCCGCGTTGACTTCTTCGTGAACTTCTCGGGTGCGAGATCCAGGATCTTTATCCAGCAGACTTACCACATAAATCGTTAGCGCCCCTAAGATGAACCCGGGCACGATCTCGTACAGCCCGAACCAGTCGAACTGCTCCCACACCAGCACGACTACTGCCCCAACAATCATCCCCGCGAGTGCACCGTTGCGGGTCATCCGCGGCCATAGCAGGGACAGCAATACGACGGGGCCAAACGCTGCACCGAACCCAGCCCACGCGTAACTCACCATAGCCAAGACTCGGCTGTTGGGGTCAAGCGCCAGCCATATTGCCACCAGCGACACCGCAAGCACCATGGCACGCCCGAACCAAACCAACTCACGCTGGGAGGCATGCGGCCGCAGGAATACCTTGTACAAGTCTTGCGTCAGCGAGCTGGAACACACAAGCAGTTGCGCCGAGAGCGTGCTCATGACCGCCGCCAACACCGCAGCCAGGAAAACCCCAGCGATCCAGGGGTTGAACAGGATGAGCGATAGCTCGAGAAACACGCGTTCCGGGTTGGCGTTTACACCCGCTGCCTGATCCGGGTACGCTACGAAATAGGCAAACCCAAAAAAGCCGACAGCCACTGCGCCGGCCAGGCACAAAATCATCCAGGTCATGCCAATGCGGCGCGCGTTAGGAATTGCCTGCACGGATTCGGCCGCCATAAAACGAACAAGTATGTGGGGCTGACCGAAATAGCCCAACCCCCAGGCTAGAAGCGACACAATACCAATGAATGACAACCCTTGAAGCATATTGAGATGGGTGGCGTCCACCAGACGTATCGTGTCGATGGCTGGCCCAACGCCATTGATCGAATAGATCACCATGAGAGGAGCCAGCACCAGCGCTGTAAACATCAGTGATGCCTGGACCGTGTCGGTCCAGCTTACCGCTAGAAAACCCCCGATAAATACATAGGCAACCGTGCAAATGGCCCCCAACCACAAGGCCAGCGTGTAGTTCATTCCGAACATGCTTTCAAACAGACGTGCAGCGGCGACCACCCCCGAAGCAGCATACAAGGTAAAGAAGATCAAAATGACCACTGCGGACACAATCCGCAAAATGTTGGATGTATCGTTAAACCGGTGAGCGAAATAATCGGGAAGCGTTAATGCATTGCCTGACTTTTCGGTATAAACGCGCAATCGTGCAGCAACAAACCGCCAGTTTAAATATGCGCCAATGATGAGACCAATCGCGATCCAGGACTCTGAAATCCCAGTTAAGAACACCGCTCCTGGAAGCCCCATCAACAACCAGCCGCTCATGTCCGATGCACCTGCTGCCAGGGCAGTCACAAAGCTGCCCAGGCGTCGACCCCCTAGAATATAGTCGGACAAATCCGAGGTTGCACGGTAACCGAACCAACCGATCAGCAACATCAACAAAATATATAATATGAAGGTGATTGTGACGGGCACGCTAGTTATTTGCATGATGCTCTCCCGGTCTTCCAGTTTTTATTTGTAGGGGTTTTTAGCTTTTCATCGAAAATGGCTTAGGGCGCCAGACTAAACATAGGCAACGCCTTTACTGGCCCAATCACTATCCGCTTCAAATGCTATTGAGGTCGTAGCGGCTCCAGCAATCCCTCGTCGTAGCCGTGCGGCCATCAAGGCTAACCCCAGATGTTTTGTATCCACGCCGGCCACACGGCAGTGCTTTTCCAAGCTCTTACCCACCTTACATCACCCGATCGTCATCAGGCTGGCGTTGCCACCCGCGGCCGCTGTATTGATGCTCACGGATCTCTCTGCCAGCAACCGCTCGAGACGGTAGGTTTTACCTCGTGCAATCGCTTCCGGGGTCAGGCCTTGCACCAGAACGATCGGTCCTTCGCGTGCTGCCATGCGTTGATTAAAGGCTTTAAGTGCATCGAGATCGCCTTCGAACAAGGCTGCCGACAAAAATGGATAGGGTTCGTCGTCGCTTCCGATTACCGCATCGGACACCCGGTCGGCATGCTCGCTGAGATGCGCGGGTAACGATGCCAAGAAGGCAGCCGCTGCATGGGTGGGCTGGTCTTTCAAGGGAAATATCGCTTGGTTGCCAGTTGCCAGGGCAGCACCCAGTTGCACTTGAGCGCCAAGCTCGGTTTGCGGCATACACAGCACTGGCCCGCGCGGCGTCAACGCGTAGGAATTGCGCTCTCCCGTTGGGCCGGCCAAGACCATGGAACTATCGAGCAGCGAGTGCGCCCGCATGTTCTGACATAGATCAGCGGCTTGCGCGTATCCGCTTTGCTGCAGCCATTCTATGTATTCATCCAAGGGCTGAAGACTTTCAGTCGCCGCCCCGGAGATTCCGGCTGGCCGCACCGGGGGGCTCGCTCGAAGCAAGCGGGGCAAATAGAGAGGTCCGCCCGCCTTCGGCCCAGTTCCAGAGAGACGCTCTCCCCCAAACGGCTGTACGCCTACGACTGCGCCAATCATATTGCGATTGACGTACATATTGCCGACCTTCACCGCATGCAGCAGCTCCGCAATACTTTCGTCGATCCGGGAATGCACGCCAAATGTCAGGCCATACCCGGTGCTATTGATATCAGCCACCAAGCGATCGACCTCGGTGCGCCGGTACCGCACCACATGCAGGACGGGCCCGAAGACTTCCCGCTCCAAGGTGCGTATGGTGTCAATTTCGATCAGTGTGGGCGGTACAAAAGTGCCATGGCTGCAGTCTTCAGGTAAGGCGGCCTGAGTGATTGCAAAGCCGCGGGCGCGCATAGCTTCTATGTGACGCTCGATATTGTCCTTAGCGTCAACATCAATCACCGGCCCGACGTCGACTCGTAAATGATCCGGCCGGCCAAGCGTCAGTTCCCGCATGGCCCCCTTAACCATTTCCAGTAAACGATCTGCCACTTCCTCTTGTAGACACAAGACACGCAAGGCCGAGCATCGCTGACCTGCTGAATCGAATGCTGATAGCAGAACGTCAATCACCACCTGCTCGGGCAAGGCGGAAGAATCGACCACCATTGCGTTTTGACCGCCCGTTTCTGCAACGAACGGCACCGTACTGCCATCGGGATTCAGTCGCTGTGCTAGTGTGCGAGCGATTAACTGAGCAACCTCGGTCGAACCGGTAAACATCACCCCGCGGACGCGCGCGTCCGCAACCAGTTTGCCACCTACCTCGCCATCACCCGGCATCAACTGGACGACCTCCGCCGGCACTCCCGCTTCTTGCAAAATCTGAATGCCCTGGGCTCCGATAAGCGACGTCTGCTCGGCCGGCTTCGCGAGCACGGTATTGCCGGCGGCTAACGCGGCGGCAGTTTGCCCCATAAAAATTGCCAGCGGAAAATTCCAAGGGCTGATGCAGACCACCGGTCCCAATGGGCGATGGCTCTCGTTGGAAAAGTCGCGTTGAATGTGCAAGGCGTAGTAGCGCAGGAAGTCGACCGCTTCCCGTACCTCTGAAATTGCGTTTGAAAGCGACTTGCCCGACTCGCGCACGATGAGCCCTACCAATGGCTGCATGCGCTCTTCCAATAAATGCGCAGCACGCAACAAACAGCCGGCACGAGTATTTACAGGAGTGGCCGCCCAGCGGTCGGCATTGTCGGTAGCGAGGCGCAACGCTGCTTCGATTGCCTCATCATCGGCGTAAACGACCTGTCCGACGACGTCGCGCCCATCCGCAGGATTAAGTACCGGGCGCGCGCGACCCGCCTCGAAGCCACGCGCATGCGTTACTGTGGGCGCTGCACGCCAGCCCGCATGCGCCGTTCCGGTCAGGGATTCGGCGAGCTCGACAAGTTGATGTTCGTCAGAAAGATCCAGCCCCTTGGAATTAAGACGTGCTCCAACCCCTTGGGCGCTGTAGATATCTCGAGGCAAGGGGATGCGCTCATGGGGCAGCCCTGGGGGACTCACGCGACTGGCCACTTCGACCGGGTCTTCCGTAAGCTCCTCGACGCTGACATTGGTGTCTGCAAGACGGTTGACGAACGAGGTATTGGCACCGTTTTCCAATAGACGCCGAACCAGATAGGCCAATAAGGTATCGTGCGTGCCGACGGGCGCGTAAATACGGCAGGGACGAGCAAGCTTGCCCTGCGCCACTTCGCCCACAACTTCTTCATACAAAGGCTCGCCCATGCCGTGAAGGCATTGAAACTCATACTGCCCGGCGTAATAACTCGGCCCCGCCAGGTGATAGATAGCCGCAAGCGTATGGGCGTTGTGGGTCGCAAATTGCGGAAACACTGCATCGGGCGCCGCCAGCAAACGCTTTGCGCAGGCAAGATAGCAAACGTCGGTATGCACTTTGCGCGTGAACACCGGGTATCCTCGCAGGCCATCAATCTGGGCACGCTTGATTTCCGTATCCCAGTACGCCCCCTTTACCAGACGTACCATTAATCGATGCCCCGTGCGCCGGCCGAGACCAATTAAATAATTCACCACATAAGGGGCCCGCTTCTGGTATGCCTGCACCACAAAGCCAATGCCGTTCCAGCCCGCCAAGGCCTCATCACGGCACAATGCTTCGAGCACATCCAGTGAAATATCAAGACGATCGGCCTCTTCCGCATCAATGTTTAGGCCAATATCATAATGACGGCACAAATGTGCCAGCTGTTGAACGCGCGGAAGCAGTTCTGTCATGACGCGCTCTTTCTGGGCGCGCGAATAACGCGGGTGCAAGGCCGATAACTTGATTGAAATACCAGGACCTTCATAAATGCCCCGCCCCGCGGATGCGATACCGATGGCATGGATTGCATCTTGATAAGCATTCAGGTAGCGCTGCGCGTCGTCCGCCGTAACCGCCGCCTCACCCAGCATGTCATACGAGTAGGTAAACCCGCGCGCCTCATATCGGCGGCTGTGCGCCAGCGCTTTCTTGATGGTTTCACCGGCGACGAAATGTTCTCCCATCAGCCGCATCGAGGTGTCGACGGCACGGCGGATCAGTGGCTCGCCGCCTTTCGCGATTAATCGAGTCAATGCGGCAGAAAGGTTGCGCTCACTGCTGGTCGACACCAACTTGCCCGTCACCATCAAGCCCCAGGTGGCTGCATTCACAAACAGTGAGGAGGACTCGCCCAGATAGGCCTGCCAGTTTCCCTGAGAGATCTTGTCCCGAATCAGCGCGTCCCGCGTAGCCGTATCGGGGATACGTAACAACGCTTCGGCAAGGCACATGAGCGCGACGCCTTCCTGCGTGGATAGAGCAAATTCGTGAATGAGGCTTTCGACCCCGCCCCCAGTCTGTTTTTTGCGCAGTGCCTGCACCAATTTCGTGGCCAGCGCACGGATTGCTTCGCGATCGGGTAATCGTGCCTCCGCGATCAGACCGGGTATGCACTCGACTTCAGGTACACGATATGCATTCGTGATCGCAGCGCGCATGCCCGTTTGACGTGTGACGGACTGCGCGAAGGCGACAAACGGTTGCTGCTCGTTCTGTAAAGCTGACTGAATCACGGTGTCTCCTTCAAACACGTACTCGATACGCTTCGAGAAGTGATGCCGGCAAGGGGCGTGCCAGTGCTTCATGCGGCCGCTCCCGATATAGTGCTGATGAAGGAAACTCGCAGCCGTTGTAGCAGACCAAGATTTCGGATTCCCGCCGTGTCTCCAGCACAAAATTACCGCGAAACTGGGTGATCTCCCAATGCTTTGCCGCGATTAAAGCGTGCTGTGCGGCAACGAACCCACAGTGCAATGCCCATTCGTAGTGGCTTTTGCGGCAGGACCCCTATAATTGAATGTTTGATTTTGATACCCGGTTTAGTCCGGCCAGCCTGGCAGCTCCATGAAATCCGCCGATATCCGTCAGAAATTCCTGCAGTTTTTCGAGTCGAAAGGCCACACCATAGTGCCTTCCGCATCGTTGGTTCCGGTCAACGACCCTACCCTCCTGTTCACGAATTCTGGCATGGTCCCCTTCAAGGACGTGTTCCTTGGGCGGGAAACGCGGCCTTACACACGTGCCGCCAGTGCCCAGCGCAGCGTTAGGGCGGGTGGCAAGCATAATGACCTGGACAATGTCGGCTATACCGCCCGACACCACACGTTCTTCGAAATGCTGGGTAACTTCAGCTTCGGAGACTATTTCAAACGCGAAGCGATTCAGTACGCCTGGGAGTTGCTCACCGAGGTTTACAAGCTTCCGCCGGAAAAGCTTTGGGTGACCGTATACGAAGCTGACGACGAAGCCTACGCCATCTGGCGCGACGAAATCGGGGTGCCTGCCGAACGCATCGTGCGTATCGGCGACAACAAGGGCGCCCGCTACGCATCCGACAACTTCTGGCAGATGGCCGACACCGGACCCTGCGGCCCCAGTTCGGAAATCTTTTACGACCATGGCCCCGAAGTGTGGGGTGGACCACCCGGATCTACCGACGCCGAAGGTGATCGCTACATCGAGATCTGGAACCTGGTTTTCATGCAGTTCGACCGCGATGCCGACGGCAACCTGACACCATTGCCCCGTCCGTGCGTGGACACCGGCATGGGCTTGGAGCGCATCGCTGCGGTACTGCAGGGCGTCCATTCAAACTACGAGATCGACATCTTCCGCCGATTGATTGCAGCGGCCGCGCGGGAAGTGGCAAACCCCGACAACCCCCAGCCCGATCTCCATGACAACTCGCTTAAGGTCATTGCCGATCACATCCGGGCCAGTACGTTTCTGATTGTCGATGGCGTCATCCCCGGCAACGAGGGTCGTGGTTACGTACTGCGCCGTATCATCCGGCGCGCCCTCCGCCACGGATACAAGCTGGGTCAGACCAAGCCCTTCTTTCACCGGCTGGTACCCGACTTGGTCGAGGAGATGGGTGAGGCTTACCCTGAACTCATCGACGGCAAAGAGCGTGTCATCCAGGTACTGCGGCAAGAGGAAGAGCGTTTTGGCGAAACCCTCGAACACGGCATGCGCATTCTAGAGGCGGCGCTGGCCGCCTTACCCAAGGATGCTGCCGAACCGGTACTCGATGGTGAAACCGCGTTCACCCTCTACGACACCTACGGCTTTCCTCTCGACCTCACCGCCGATATCTGCCGCGAACGGAATGTGCGAGTTGACGTAGAAAGGTTTGAAGCTGCGATGGAGCGCCAGCGCGAACAAGCGCGTGCTGCGGGTAAGTTCAAGATGGCCGCAGGCCTGGCCTACGAAGGCGCCAGCACGAAGTTCCTGGGCTACGACCATTTGCATCATGACGCCCGCGTCGTGGCGCTATACGCGGAAGGCTCTCCGGTCGAGGAATTGGTGGCTGGACAAGAAAATGCGGTCGTGGTGCTCGATCACACCCCGTTCTATGCCGAGTCGGGGGGGCAGCACGGCGACTCCGGCTTCATCACCACCAACACGGGCGCTCGGTTTGCAGTCCTTGACACCCAGAAAATTCAGGCCGAGGTGATCGGCCACCATGGCGCACTGCAGGAAGGCCGTCTGAAAGTCGGTGATACGGTGCGGGCTGAAGTGGATGCTTTACGTCGCGCGCGCACCATGCGCAACCACTCCGCGACTCACTTGATGCACAAAGCCTTGCGCCACGTATTGGGCGATCACGTGCAGCAGAAAGGCTCACTGGTCGACGATGAGAAAACGCGGTTCGACTTCTCGCACGACGCACCCCTCACGGCCGAACAAATCGCGCGCATCGAAGCGATCGTCAACCAGGAGATCCTCGAGAACAAGGAAGTCCAAGCACGCGTCATGAGTTATGACGAGGCGATCGCGGGCGGGGCAGTTGCTCTATTCGGTGAGAAGTACGGTGATGAAGTCCGCGTGCTCGATATCGGATTCTCGCGAGAGCTGTGCGGAGGCACCCACGTGCAACGCACCGGCGATATCGGTTTGTTCAAAATTGTCTCTGAAGGGGGTATCGCAGCCGGGGTTCGACGGGTGGAAGCCATCACCGGCGACAACGCGCTTGCCTGGGTTCAGAACACGCATGCCACGCTGCTCGAGGCAGCAGCCCTCCTGAAAACCCAACCCACCGACCTCACCGCGCGAATTCAGCAACTTCAAAGTGAAATCCGGTCACTGGAGAAAGAACTCGCGCAGGCGCGCGACAAGCTGGCTGCCACGGCAGGCGCCAACCTTGCCGATCAATCCGTTAAACACGGCGACGTCAACGTGCTCGTCACCCAGGTCGAAGGCGCCGACGCCAAGGCGTTGCGCGGGATGATCGACCAGCTCAAAGACCGCTTGGGCAGTGCGGTGGTGCTGCTGGCCAGCGCCACCAACGGCAAGGTACAGCTTGCGGCGGGCGTTACCAAAGACCTTACCGGCAAACTTAAAGCTGGCAAACTCGTCAACGTAGCTGCCCAGAAAGTGGGTGGAAAAGGCGGCGGTCGGCCCGACATGGCGATGGCGGGTGGGTCCGATCCCAGTGGGGTTCCGGCCGCGCTCGAGGCCGCACGGGCCTGGATCACCGAGAAACTCTAAAAGTCAGTCAAATACGGAGGCGGTATTGGCTCTTTTGCATGCCAGGGTATGCGACAACGAGGAGCGTTCAGCCGCTTCCGACGAGCCCGCCGCTCTCGCTGTGGGCTGCGAATCGAATGCAACCTGCCCTCGAGGTACAAGGTATGAGCGCTCCTGACGATATGCCGACGAACAAAGCTGAGCCGCAGGCCGACGTCACCATCGACACCAGCGGATTGATGTGCCCCTTGCCCATACTGCGTGCAAAAAAGGCCTTGGCCACCATGGCCAGCGGTCAAATCCTGGAAGTCGTCGCCACTGACCCCAATTCGATGGCCGACTTTCAGGCATTTTGTCGTCAAACCGGCAACGCCCTGCTGAAACAAGCTCAAAGCGGAAATCAGTTCATACATTATCTGCGAAGGCGGTAGTATGAACGGGCACGGATGTGCGCGCACCTACACGGAGGCAAGACGATATGGCACAGTACTTTTCCGTTCATCCCGTCAACCCGCAGCTTCGCCTTTTAAAGCAGGCAGCCGAGCTGGTACACAGCGGGGGCATTCTTGCGGTACCCACCGACTCCTCCTATGCGCTGGTGGCAGGTCTCGAAAATAAGGATGCTGTCGACAAGATTCGACGCCTGCGCGGCATCGATGAACGGCAACACCTGGCCCTCCTGGCCCGCGATCTGTCCGATTTGGGCCAACTGGCGCGTGTCAACAACGCCCAATACCGGCTCCTAAAACTGGGCACTCCTGGCCCGTTTACCTTCATTATGGAGGCCACCCGTGACGTTCCACGGCGACTGGCCCACCCTTCGCGCAAAACCGTGGGACTACGCGTCCCCGACCATCCTGTGACGCGCGCCTTGCTGGCCGAGACGGGGCCGCTTCTATCAAGCACCTTGATCCCGGCCGGTGAAGATCTTCCTCTGAACGACCCTCAAGAAATTTACGAACGCTTTAAGCACGAACTTGCTGCGGTGATCGAGTCTGGAGGCTGCCCCAACGAACCGACCACGGTTGTTGATCTGACGGGCCCAGCTCCGGAAGTCACCCGGCGCGGGCGGGGTGATCCCGCTACCTTGGGTATCGTGGAGTAAAGCCGGCGTACCGCTACAATCGACAGACAATGGATTCACTGATACAAACTATCGCGGTCTACGCCATTCCGGTTATTTTCGCGATCACTCTGCATGAAGCGGCTCACGGCTACGTGGCCCGTCTTTTCGGTGACAACACGGCTACCTTGGCGGGCCGTGTCACCTTAAACCCCATTCGGCACATTGACCCGGTAGGCACTATTCTGGTGCCGCTGATCATCCTGTTTACCAGCAAACTGTTCGGCGGACCCGGGCTGTTGTTCGGCTGGGCGAAGCCGGTGCCCGTTGACTTTGGGCGTTTGCGCCGTCCAAAGCGTGACATGTTATGGGTGGCCGCAGCTGGCCCGGGGGCAAATCTAGTGCAGGCCATTCTCTGGGCCCTGGCCCTGAAGCTCATGGTCGGCGCGCAAGTGCAAGAGACGTTCTTCATAGAGATGGGCATCGCCGGCGTCAACATCAACCTGATCCTGATGGCGCTGAATCTGCTGCCTCTACCCCCGCTGGATGGGGGGCGCATCGTGTTCAGCTTGTTGCCGAATAATGCCGCCTATGCGTACTCGAAGTTAGAGCCTTACGGCATTCCCATTCTGATCATCTTGTTACTCACCGGGGCGTTGAGCGTGTTACTTCTGCCCTTGCTCACCCTGGGGGCCAATATTATTCGCCTCTTCCTTTGAACGTTTCCTAGCCCGACGCCCGGCTGGAGGGGTCGCATTTGACCGGATGCCCGCGCTCCCGTCACGTCGACCGGCACCGTGAAATACGACGGGCGAGGCTAAAGCAAGTTGGCGCGGGCCAAGTACGAAGCGAAGGCAGATCCCGAGCTGGCAAAGTGTATAGGCCGTTTCGTACTTAGACGCCTTGACCACACAACAAGAAAGGAGACCATCCCATGCAACGCGAGGACTTCGCCTTTACGCATCGTCTTAGAGTTCGCTGGGCGGAAGTCGATATGCAGAAAATCGTCTTCAACGGCAATTACATGCTGTACTTCGACGTCGGCTTTACTGAATACTGGCGACACACGGGTTTGCCCAGCGCCCAGCAGCAAGCCGCGGCCGGCATTGAAACCTTTCTGCGCCGCGTCTGCATTGATTATCTGGCCCCCGCCGAATTCGACGACGAACTCGATGTGGGAATCCGCTGTGCGCGTCTGGGTCGGAGCAGCATGACGTTTTTCGGAGCCATCTTCCGGGGCGACCAACTCCTGGTGACGGCCGAACTAGTGTACGTCTATGCCGATGTGCAGGCCCGGAAGGGTGTGCCGCTGCCCGCACCCTGGCGGGAGCGGCTGGCCACGTTGGAGCACATCGCGCCGGAACAGGCGAGCCTGACCTGAGACCTCATGGCGCTCGCGCTGTGCTACCAACTCTGCAAACGCCAGGACGACATCTAGCTCGTGGTAACCGTTGCCCAGCTCTTCTGACACCCGCGCTCGTGCTCGAGGGGGCTGAGTATAATCTTGAGATTGCCCTACTCCAGCGCGCCTAGCGCATCTTCTACGTACCCGTCATCATGCAGGAACGCTACATCCCCTCCGAGGTCGAAGCCGCCGCCCAGAAACATTGGGCAGAAACCGATGCGTACCGCGTCGTGGAACACGCGCGTAACCCAGACGGCACCGAGAAGCCCAAATTCTACGCCTGCTCCATGCTGCCGTACCCAAGTGGCAAGCTCCACATGGGGCATGTACGCAACTACACCATCAACGACATGATGGCCCGCCACCTCCGCATGAAAGGGTGGAACGTGCTCATGCCCATGGGATGGGACGCCTTCGGAATGCCCGCTGAGAATGCGGCGATGAGGTCGGGGGTACCGCCCGCTCAATGGACTTACTCCAACATCGCGTACATGAAAAAGCAAATGAACGCGATGGGGCTGGCCATTGATTGGTCGCGCGAAATTGCTGCGTGCGATCCTGCGTACTACAAGTGGAATCAGTGGCTGTTCCTGAAGATGCTGGAAAAAGGCATCGCATACCGCAAGACTCAGGTCGTCAATTGGGATCCAGTCGATCAAACGGTGCTAGCCAACGAGCAGGTGATCGACGGTCGCGGGTGGCGGTCGGGCGCGCTGGTGGAAAAGCGCGAAATACCTGGCTATTACCTGCGTATTACCGCGTACGCGGAAGAGCTTCTGCAAGCGGTCAAGCACGATCTGGATGGCTGGCCCGAACGCGTCCGCTTGATGCAAGAGCACTGGATCGGCAAGAGCGAAGGAGTAAGGTTCGCCTTCTCACACACCATCCGGGATGACGACGACGAACTCATTCAGGATGGGCGTTTGTACGTTTTCACTACTCGGGTCGACACGATTATGGGCGCCACTTTCTGCGCCGTCGCCCCCGAGCACCCATTGGCCACGCACGCTGCGGCGAGCAACCCCGAACTTGCCGCCTTTATCGAGGAATGTCGCAAAGGCGGGGTCTCCGAAGCCGAGCTGGCTGCACGCGAGAAAGAAGGCATGCCCACGGGTATATCGGTCATTCATCCGCTTACCGGGGATGCCATCCCGGTCTGGGTGGGTAATTATGTGCTTATGAGCTACGGCGACGGTGCCGTGATGGGTGTACCCGCGCATGACGAGCGCGATTTCGAGTTCGCGCAGAAGTACGGGCTGCCCATTAAGCAAGTCAACCAAATCGAGGGCAAAAGCTTCAGCACCGACGCCTGGCAAGACCACTATGGCGCCAAACCCGGCGTCGATGCGCCGGGCCAGCTCATTAATTCCGGCCGCTTCGATGGCATGTCGTTCAACGAGGCAGTCGACGCCATTGCAGCAGAGCTCAAGCAGCTGGGGCTGGGTGAGAAACAGGTAACCTACCGACTGCACGACTGGGGGATCTCGCGCCAACGTTACTGGGGCACCCCTATTCCAATCATTCACTGCGACGATTGCGGCCCGGTACCGGTGCCCGAGCAAGACCTCCCGGTCGTCTTGCCTGAAGACCTCGTTCCTGACGGCACCGGCAACCCCCTGGCGAAGCACGAAGACTTCGTCAAGTGCACCTGCCCAAAATGCGGTCAGCCTGCACGTCGCGAAACTGACACCATGGACACGTTCGTTGACTCGTCCTGGTACTTCATGCGCTACGCATGCCCTGACAACGACGAAGCCATGGTGGATAGCCGTAACGATTACTGGATGCCTATGGACCAGTACATCGGCGGCATCGAACACGCAGTCTTGCACCTGCTGTACGCTCGTTTCTGGACCAAGGTCATGCGCGACCTGGGGCTGGTGAAGTTTGATGAGCCCTTCGTCCGCCTGCTATGCCAGGGCATGGTGCTCAACCACATTTACTCGCGCCGCACCGAGGCGGGCGGCATTGAATACTTCTCGCCCGAGGAGGTTGAGAACATTTACGACGGCAAGGGCAACGTCGTTGGGGCGCGCCTCAAGAGCGACGGCTCGCCGGTTGATTATGACGGCATCGGCACGATGTCGAAATCTAAAAACAATGGCGTTGATCCGCAAAGCATTATTGATGAGATGGGCGCCGATACGGCTCGCCTGTTCATCATTTTTGCCAGCCCGCCCGAGCAGAACCTGGAGTGGTCGGACAGCGCACTCGAGGGTTCGCACCGTTTCCTGCGGCGTTTGTGGACAGTCGCCTTTAACCATCGCGAGCGCCTCCAGCTGAAGTCGCTGCCGCACTCGTGGGACGAGGCCGGGTCGGCAACCAAAGAGCTGCGCCGGGATGTACACGCCATCTTGAAGCAAGCCGACTACGACTATCAGCGCATGCAGTACAACACCGTCGTCTCGGCCGGCATGAAACTGCTGAACACGCTGGAAGACGCCGCTAAAGGCAACGGCGATGCGTTGCTAGACGACGCACTCGCCGAAGGCATGACGATCTTGCTTCGCATTTTGTATCCGGTCGTTCCGCACATCACGTGGAAGTTGTGGCGCAAGCTGGGCTATGACGCCTTGTTTGGCGACATTCTTGACGCGCCCTGGCCTGTCGTCGATGAAACGGCCCTGGTACTGGACGAGATCGAACTTGTGCTGCAGGTGAACGGCAAAGTGCGCGGATCGGTACGGGTGCCTAGCGCGGCAACGCGTGAGGAAATCGAAACCACTGCGGCGGCACATGAGGCCGTAGGACGCTTCCTCGACGGTCGGCCACCGAAGCGAGTGATTGTGGTTCCCGGCAAACTCGTTAACGTGGTGGGCTAACTTCATGACACGCACCGCACGTCGCGCTGTCATCGTTATGTTGTGCGGTGCTCTGCTGACCGCCTGTGGATTCACCCTGCGCGGTCCGATCAACCTGCCGTTCAGCTCGTTATACGTCAACGTACCTGAAAATTCACGCTTCGGATCGCAGTTGCGCCGATATATTCAGGCCGCGTCCCCCAATGTTCGCATCGTCGAGGATCCTGCCCAGGCGGAAGTGCAGCTTCAGGTACTCGATGTTGCACGTGAACGCCGTGAAATTGCCCTCACCGCTCAAGGACGCGTGCAGGAGTACGAGCTCACTTTGCGTCTCACGTTCCAGGTGGTCGACGCCCGTAATGAGCTCGTTGTTCCACCCACCACATTAACCGCCTCGCGCGCCTTACCCTACGACGACAACGTCGCCCAGGCTAAAGAAGTTGAGGCGCAAATGCTGTACGACAATATGCAGGCCGATCTTACCCAGCGCATTATCAACCGGCTGGGTTCGGCCGAAACCCGGTTCGCAACGAAAGAAGTGGTGAACAACGGCTCCAATGGAGCCTCACCGCAGCGGTGAGCCATGGCAACCCGTCCCCTTCGGCCCGAACAGCTTGCATCGCATTTGAAACAGACAAAGCAGCTCGCGCCTTTGTATGTTCTCGCTGGCGATGAGCCTCTGCTGGTTATTGAGGCGGGCGACGCGATACGCGCGGCGGCGCGGGCTGCTGGATATACCGAACGCACATCGCTGGTCATGGATGCGCGCAGCGATTGGAGCGCCCTGACCAGTAGTGCCGGCAGCGGCTCATTGTTTGGCGAACGCCGTTTGCTGGAGGTTCGCTTGCCCACGGGTCGACCAGGCAAAACAGGTGGCGATGCGCTAACGCGCTTGGCCGAGGACGCTGAACAAGCTTCCGACTCAGACACTCTGATTGTAGTGTACTTGCCGCGCATCGACCGCACGATGCGCGCCGCACCCTGGTTTAACGCCTTGGTCCGTCATGGAACCCTCGTCGATATTCCCACCATCGACCGCGACCACTTACCCGCATGGATAGGCTCGCGTTTGGCGGCACAAGGACAACGCACCGATCCCGCTACCTTGCAGTGGATCGCCGACCGCGTAGAAGGCAACCTTCTAGCCGCCCACCAAGAGATCTTGAAGCTGGGGTTGGCCTTTCCGCCGGGAGAACTCAGCGCGAACGACGTCCAAGAAGCGGTCATGAATGTTGCCCGCTATAACGCATTCAAAGTGCGAGATGCCATTCAGGAGGGCGACGCGCCGCGTGTGGTACGTATGCTGGAGGGCTTACGCGCTGAAGGCGAGGCGCCGCTCTTGGTATTATGGGCCATCACTCAGGCGTGGGGACGCAATGCCGAACGCGCGGACCCGGCTGCGGTACGCCATGCGCATGACATCGATCGACTTATCAAAGGGCTGAAGACGCCCGGTCGACTCGATGTTTGGCACGAGCTCACCAGCCTGGCCTTGCGACTGTCACGCCGGAACTTTTCCCGTACATACACATGACTGAACTCACCAATTTGCTCGAATCCCTGGGTCGTCAGGCAAAAGCCGCCGCCCGGAAGATGGCCGCGGCGCCCGACGCCGCTAAGGCGAGTGCGTTGCGCTCGATGGCGGATTTGCTTGAGGCGTCGCGTGAAGAGATCAAAGCTGAAAACGCACGCGATCTGGAAGCCGCCCGTGCCCGTGAGTTGCCGCCGGCCATGGTCGACCGCCTGAACATCTCCGACAAGACCATCGACTTGATGGCCAAAGGCTTGCGGCAGATCGCCGAGATGCCCGACCCGGTGGGTGAGATCACCGCGATCCGCACCCGCCCTAATGGCATGCAAGTGGGGCAAATGCGTACCCCGATTGGCGTGATCGGCATTATTTACGAGTCGCGCCCTAACGTTACCATCGATGCGGCTGCGCTGTGTTTGAAATCGGGCAATGCAGCCATTTTACGCGGTGGCTCCGAGGCCCTGCACTCGAATATGGTGCTGAGCAAGGTGGTGCGTCAGGGGCTGGAACAAGCGAAGCTGCCTGCCGATGCGGTACAGATTGTTCCCACCACTGACCGCGCTGCTGTCACGGGCTTGGCAACGCTCACTGATTACGTCGATGTCATCGTGCCGCGAGGCGGTAAAGGCCTTATTGCCGCGCTCGAACGTGAGGCGCGTGTGCCACTGATCAAGCATCTCGACGGCAATTGTCACGTTTTTGTTGATGAACACGCCAACGTGGAAAAAGCCCTGACGGTCGCGGTTAACGCTAAAACGTACCGCTACGGCATTTGCGGCACCATGGAAACCCTCTTGGTGCATGCGGCCATCGCCGACCAATTCTTGCCGCAGTTTGGTGCACGTATGCAAGAGCACGGCGTGGAGCTCAGAGGTTGCGAACGTACCCGTGCGCTGATTCCCGGGGCACAAGCGGCTACCGACGAAGACTGGGCCACCGAATATCTTGCCCCGATCCTTGCCATCCGCGTTGTCGACAGCCTGGATGAAGCAATCGACCATATCGAGCACTGGGGGTCGCATCATACCGACTCCATCGTCACGGAAAACCTGGGCAATGCCCGTCGCTTCCAGCGCGAAGTCGATTCGAGCTCGGTCATGGTCAACCTGCCGACCTGCTTCGCGGACGGTTTCGAATATGGGCTGGG
>CAZMVM010000041.1:0-21271 GCA_964569785.1 uncultured Pigmentiphaga sp.
GAGTATTGGCCTCCGAAGCCAAGGGTCGCTGGTTCGATCCCAGCCGGGCGCGCCAACTCTTCTTTCTTCCTTCCTCACTCTTCTAATCCATTACCGTTCCGGTAATCGAGTCTTCCTGGCCTTTCAACATTCGTTCTACGCTGCTCGTTGGCGGCGGGGCGAGATACTGCTGGCTCATCAGAACAACAAGAGCGCAGAACGAAATGTAGGCGAGCCCGAACTGCGTGCTAAAAAAACAGGGATTAACAGGGACTTTTGCCGCTGGTGCTGCCAGACGCGTTCCATACGTGTGGTGCTGGCATCGCGGCGGCATTGTGTTAACTCGCGTGCTCCCTGACACCATCATTCGCGGCCGGCTCCAAGCCGCCTTGTGCTAATACACCCTTGGTGATGAGGGAGGGTTCTGCTACGGAAGCCGAGCACCACGTCACGTTGGCTATAAATCGGGCTCGGGGACCAGACTCGAGTGATACCGGGCCACGTATTCTTCGAAGCTGCAGTCTTGTTGAGTTTCGAGGGCATGCTGCTCTGCAACCGAACGCACGCTGGCTTCCTCGAAGGCTCGCAGACGAGCACCGGTCAGTGGATTGCTGCGAAAGTTTCGAGCGTGCTGGTGACTGAGTTCTAAAGAGAATTCGTGCAGCGTTTTGCCAGAAGTGTCGAGGGCCTCAAGGACGCGTGCCGAGGGTGTGAGTGAGGAGTCTTCTACCTTGGCACGCTGGAGCCGTACTGCGGTACTGTGTTCGTGGTGCCCCTGTGCGTCGTCCAGCGCAGCGGCGCAAATTGAAACGCGGTTTAGGAGTTCGTGGGCCCAACCTGTGAGGGAGACTTGCCCATTCGGATGGGACAACGTCAGGCCGGGCCGGCGTCCTTCTGTAACGACTTTCGAGAAGTTGCGTGCACTTTCCAGGCACCAGCCGTCACAGGGAAGATTAGGACTTTCTTCCAACGCACACATTAAAAGAAATGCTTCGAGGAACCGGCAGCTGGCTAAATCGATACCAATGGGTTCGAACGGGTTGATATCGATGCAGCGCACTTCGATGTATTCCACCCCGCGCTCTTGCAGCGCCCGTAGCGGCCGTTCACCACGCTTTGCCACCCGCTTGGGGCGAATGCTGGAATAGTACTCGTTCTCGATTTGAAGGATATGGGTACTGAGCTGGATCCATTCGCCGTCGCGATGGGTGCCGATGCGTTCGTATTCTGGCCACGGGTGATTGACCGCGTGATATAGGTTTTGCAGATACGACGGCAGGTCGGTGTAGCAGGGTTTCAAACCTGCCTGCGCCTTATTTTGATAGCCCAGGTCACTCATCCGTAAACTCGTCGCCCAGGGCAGATAAAGGGTATCGCCCTGCAAACGTTCGAGATGGTGCGGTTTGCCTGCCAGGAAGCCTTCGGACAGAGCCGGTGAGGCCCCAAATAAGTACATCAGCAACCAGCTGTAGCGGGTGAAATTGCGGATCAGGGCAAGGTAGAACTCCGATTGACGAGTCTGTGCGGCGACGTCGTCATCGGAAGGAGAGAGTAGCGACCAGGTGGCCGGTGGTAATGAAAAGTTGTAATGAATACCGGCGATGCACTGCATGGCCTTGCCGTATCGCACCGCCAGTCCCCGGCGATACACATGCTTAAGCATTCCGCTATTTGAAGTGCCGTACCACGCGATGGGAATTTCCGGTTCCGGAGGCAAGATGGGCGGCATGGACTGATTCCAAAGCAGCTCATCGCCCAAGTTGGCATAAACGAAACGGTGGATGTCCGTTAGCTCTCGCAGCACATCTTCAAGATTTGGCAAGGCACTGGTAACGAACTCAAGCAATGCTTCCGCGTAATCGGTTGTGATGTGCGGATGGGTTAGTGCAGAACCCAAGGCGGGCGGGTGGGGCGTGAGCGCAAGTCGCCCGTCTGCGCTAATGCGGAGGCTTTCTTTTTCTATACCGCGCATGCAATTCGCGAGCAAATGGCGGTGCTGGGGTCGCGAAAGCAAGTCGAGACGGCGAGCGAGAAGGTCGGTCAAGCGAATTCCTTGGATGGCTGAAAACGGACAAAACCAAAGGGCGGGTTATAGCATTTCTGCGGCAAGGTTTACCGCAAGGGTATTTACTTGCCTGATTACACCTGAGCTAGCCAAGCGTCAAGATCCGCGTAAACAGGCCGCGCAAGCGCGGGTGCCTCGTTCAATAGTTCGTGCCACGCTTCATCGTACCAACGTACGGCTAGTCGCCCCGGCGCTGCGGCGTTGGCGAAGGCCCGACTGCCTGCGGGCGAAACGACCCGGTCGTCACCGGCAACTAACAATAACGTAGGCCAAGGCAAACTGTGTGCCGCGGCAATGGCCTGTGGCCCACCTTGATGAATGAACGCCGCCAGGCGGGGCGTGATGACGCGATTGACGAGCGGATCTTCGCGATACGCCTGGGTGATAGCGGGATCGTGTGTGAGTATGGGTTGGTAGTTATTGTGTCGAAGTTGCAGGTTAGGCGCCGCACGCGACAAAAGTTTCAGGAGCAGGGAAGTACCGGTTTTGAGGTCGATCTGAAAGGCGGGGCTACAGAGAACCAAACCGGTCAGCTCCAGCTGATTGCGCAAACCAATGTGGGTAGCGATAAGCCCCCCCATGCTGTGACCCAGTAGGATCGGCGGTTCGTCCAGTTCCGCCGCAAAGGCCGCGATCCGTTCTTCCGCGTCGACAATGAGTTGTTCGGGATGATCGATGGAGGCGCGTTTGCCGCCCGAGCGTCCGTGTCCCCGGTGATCGTGTGCCCCCACCAGCCAGCCGCGGGCGTTCAGCCAGGCGGCCACGTGTTCATACCGGCCTGCGTATTCGCTGAGTCCGTGCAGCAAATAGATGCCACGGCGCGCTTGCGTGCGACGTGCTGGCGTCCAACGATAGTTGGCCAGTGGTGTGCCGTCTGCAGCGTCGGACATGGAAATCGGCGACAATGGAATTTCCCCCCATGGTTATATAGATCCATTGGCAGGCAGTTCACGATGACGCGTATTTTAGGCCGCCGCGACGCATGCGCGCGCAATCGAATGCAGGCACTCACAACGCTCTGGGTAATACTGGCCGTAGCCGTGTTGGCCGCATGCAGCCCCGAGCTTAACTGGCGTGAATTATCCGTCGCGGATGGTAGCTTGCGGGTAGCTTTTCCCGGGAAGCTTCAGTCGGAGACGCGACCGATGAAGGTGGCAGGCTATGAGTTACCGTTTACGATGTCGGCCACTCAGGCGGGCGGCGCGGTCTTTGCCGTAGGTTATATGGATTTACCACCCGAAACGCTGCAGGACCGGGAACTTGCTGCTGAAATTATCAAAGCCGTGGGGTACAGCCTAGCGCGGAATTTGCAGGGTGAGCCGGTAACCCGCGGACAGGTAGAGGTGAGATACGCGCATGACCCTGGGCGTACGCCATTGACGGCCGAAGAGTTCGAAGTGCATGGAAATCCAGCTGGCGAGCCAATGTGGTTATTGGGTCGGGTTTTGGTGGTTGGTAATCGGCTGATCGAGGTTGCTGCCCTTGGGCCGGAGAGCGCGCTCTCGCGTGAAGCTGCTCGGACGTTTTTGAATTCGATGCGAGTTCAGTAAGTAGAGGCGATTGTGATCCAGCAGGTTTAACGATAGTGCGCGGGCGACTGCTGCTTGCTTGTTACGTACGTTGAGCTTGTCGAAAGCCTGGTGCAGGTGGAAGTTGACAGTGCGTTCGCTCACTCCGAGAATCAGTGCTGATTCTTTGCTGGTCTTGCCTTTTGATGCCAGCCAAAGACACTGCTGTTGACGGTTTGAAAGACGCGTGCCACCGCTCATGCTCGGTCTCCTCCTGATTCTAAGTTTTATATC
The DNA here is from genome assembly GCA_964569785.1 of uncultured Pigmentiphaga sp. GTDB lineage: Bacteria > Pseudomonadota > Gammaproteobacteria > Burkholderiales > Burkholderiaceae_B > Verticiella. Next base: position 3,847 of record CAZMVM010000041.1, read on the forward strand.
GTTGTAGCAGAGCCAGGGGGTTCTGGCATTGTTAAAATCTTGCGCCTTGGTGCGCGATACGCAGATGAAGATTCTTTTTATAGTCGATCCCTTGCCGAGTTTAACGGCCTACAAAGATACGTCGGTCGCCATGATGCGGGCGTTGGCAAACCGCGGCTACGAACTCTACGCGGCCTTGCAAGGCGACCTGTTTCTTGAAGATGGCAAAGTACAGGCCTCGGTGCGGCGCATTACTCTGATCCCCGATGCTGATTTGTACGGAACGGCGTGGTGGCGGGAAGAAGAACCGCTCGACCTGCCGTTGCCAGCCTTCACGGCCGTACTCATGCGTAAGGACCCACCGTTCGACCTGGAATACTTGTACGCAACCCATCTGCTGGAACGCGCTGAAGCTCAGGGGGCTCGCGTCTATAACAGCGGCGCGGCGCTGCGCAATCATCCTGAAAAGCTTTCTATTGCAGAGTTTCCTCAGTTTACGGTGCCGACGCTGGTTTCCAGCAATATGGCCCGGCTGCGCGACTTTTGTGATCGCCATGGCGATGTCATTCTCAAGCCGCTCGATGGCATGGGAGGTAGCGGCATATTCCGCGTGCAGCCTGGCGACGCGAACCGCAGCTCGATTCTTGAGGTGCTCACCCAACACGAGCAGCGCAGCATCATGGCGCAGCGCTACATTCCGGAAATCGTTGAGGGTGACAAGCGCGTCATTATCATTGCCGGCGAGCCGATACCGTTCGTGCTGGCTCGCATTCCCCAGGAAGGGGAAACGCGCGGCAACCTGGCTGCGGGCGGAAGTGGTGTAGCGCAGCCCTTGAATGATCACGACCGCAGCGTCGCCGAACACATCGGACGTCACTTGAGGGATCGGGGGTTGTTGCTGATTGGCCTCGACATGATTGGTCGGCATATTACTGAGATCAACGTCACCAGCCCAACCTGCTTTGTCGAGATCACCGAGCAAACCGGGTTCGACGTTGCCGCCCATTTCGCTTCGGCGCTGGAAGCAGAATTGGCCCGGCGCGATGCACGTTCGGTATGAGCATCGGAATCCTTATCGTTGCGCACGCCCCCATGGCCGAGGCCCTTTATGCCGGGGGCACCCATTGTTTTCAGTGGCTTGAGCAGGTGCGAGCGCTCGATGTGCTGCCCGCTATGCCTCCCGAGGAAACGGAAGCGCGCGTGTTGGCGTTGATTGAAGAGGTTGATTCGGGCTCTGGTACCCTCATTCTCACCGATATCGTCGGCAGCACGCCGTCTAATGTCGCCGCCCGCGCCGCCGCCCGTGCGCGGGCACAAGGGCGCGCCGTCGAGGTGCTTGCGGGCGCGAACACTCCGATGCTGCTGCGCGCGCTGACTTATCGGAACTTGCCGTTAGAGGAGGCGACGCGGCGAGCTCTGGCGGGTGGGCAGCAGGCGATGTTGCGGATCGATATCAATGAGTAGGATGTAAAACACATGCAGGGTGTGGATTGGAGTACATACTTGTCCAACGTGAGAGAAAACATGGCCTATTCGGCCAATCAATCGAATGAAACCGACACCACGCATTCTGTAGACTTGGTCATCAGTAACAAGCTCGGTTTGCATGCCCGTGCGTCGGCACGGCTCACGCAGTTAGCCAGCCGCTTTGCTAGCGATATTCATATCGCGAAGGGGGACAAACGGGTTAACGCGAAGAGCATCATGGGAGTCATGATGCTGGCCGCAGGAAAAGGCACTACCGTAACCGTCGACGCCAAGGGCCCGGATGCCGAGGAAGCCTTGGTGCAGATTGCGGAACTATTTAACGACAAATTCGGCGAAGGTGAATGACCACATCTTCTGCAATGGTCGCGCTGCACGGGCTATCGGCGTCCCGCGGCTACGCTATCGGACGCGCGGTGGTGTTGGGGCCTGCCGCACTAGAGGTTTCTCACTATCGGATTGCGCCCGAAAACATCGAAGCAGAATGCGCCCGGCTTCGTAACGCAATAGAAACGACCCGTGCTGAGCTCTCCAACATGGGGGCACAGCTACCACCGGATGCCCCCCGCGAAATTGCGTCCATCCTGCAGGTGCACGCTCTGTTGCTTGCCGACCCGTTGCTGGCGCACGAGTCGCTCGAGCTGATTCGTGAACGTCAGTACAACGCCGAGTGGGCACTGACCGCGCAGGGACAGCTGTTGGGTGAACAATTCTCCGCGATGGAGGACGAGTACCTGCGCGATCGGGCTAATGACGTACGGCAGGTCATCGAACGGGTGCTACGCGTATTGGCGGGCGCCCCGGATCCTGCTGCGGCTGCGGCCAGCGCCTACGACCCGGCCGACCCGCTGATCGTTGTGGCCCACGACATTTCCCCGGCTGACATGGTTAAGCTGCGCGGCGGGCGTTTTGCCGCATTCGTGACTGATTTGGGCGGCACAACATCGCACACCGCCATTATTGCGCGCAGCTTGGGGGTCCCCGCCGTCGTCGCGTTGGGGAATGTGCGTGCCTTGGTACGCGATGGCGATACTCTGGTGGTCGATGGCGAAACCGGAGTTACCTTGATCAACCCTTCCGCCAAGGTGTTGGGTGAGTACCGCGAGCGCCAGAAGGCTTACGCCGCCGAGCGTGCCACTCTGGCGCAACTCAAGGACACGCCCGCGATCACCCTTGACGGGATCCGTATCAGTTTGCAGGCCAACATCGAGTGGCCTGAAGAAGCCGCCACCGCCTTGGCGGTTGGCGCAGAGGGTATCGGCCTGTTTCGGAGCGAGTTCTTGTTCATGAACCGCTCCGACTTGCCCAGCGAAGAAGAGCAGTATCAGGCTTATGCCTCCGTGGTGCGGGCGATGGGTAACCGCCCTGTCACCATTCGCACACTCGACATCGGCGCCGACAAGACGCTCGATGGCGAGGCCACCGTGGCTACGAATCCCGCATTGGGAGAACGCGCCATCCGTTATTGTCTGACCCGACCGGAACTCTTCCAGACCCAGCTGCGTGCGATTCTGCGAGCGTCGGCTCATGGAACGGTACGCATACTGCTACCGATGGTGGCGCACATGCATGAAGTGCACGCCAGTATGGCCGCCCTCGATGCCGCGCGTCGCGACCTGCAGGCCCGGGGCTTACCGTTTGCCGATCATGTCGACGTGGGGGCAATGGTGGAAATTCCCGCCATTGCCATCGCCATCGAACCGTTCGTGGAAGCGCTTGATTTTCTTTCAATTGGAACCAACGATTTAATCCAGTACACCCTGGCGATAGATCGTGCAGACCCCGGAGTGGCGCGTCTGTATGATCCTTTACATCCCGCTGTATTGCGGTTGATCGCGCTTACCATCAACGCCGGAGCGCGTGCCAATAAGCCGGTGTCGGTGTGCGGAGAGATGGCTGGCGACGTCTCCTTAACTCGCTTGCTGCTAGGTTTGGGTCTTACCGAGTTTTCCATGCATCCGCAACAGTTGTTAGACGTCAAGCGTGAGATCCTCCAGGCCCACTCAAACGCCTTACGCACGCGAGTGGCGGCAGTGTTGAATCGGGCTGAGCCGATCGACCTCACCGCGCTGTAACGCAGCAGAATCCTGATGAGCCTGGGTGAAACCAGATCTTCCGCGCGGTCTATCGCCTAAGCAACGGTCATGCGGTTCAGCATGGGTAAGCAGAATGCACTACAGTAGCAACAGCGCGCATCAGCCTCGCAGGGGTGCCAGCGGATGCGCTTTGTGTTGTGTTTTGAACGGGGTGAGAACATGAACCGGAACTCCTGGCTTGACGAAGTACAGAAGAATCTCTCGGATTTGATTGCGCGCAGTCCGGCCGCCGATTTACAGCGCAATGTCAAAGCCATGATGACGGACGCTTTCAATCGCCTCGACCTGGTGACGCGCGAGGAGTTCGATGTTCAGGTAGAACTGCTGGCGCGTACCCGTGCGCGCCTTGAAGAGCTCGAGGCGCGTTTGAATCAAATGGAAGTACAGGCCAAGCAGTCTGCGATACCGCCGGCACCGGATGAGGGCGACCGTGCCATTTAGTTGTTCTTAATACACGGCGCCTGGAAATCGAGAAGGCACGCTGTTTAGACGTGCCTTCCCTTGGCGTACGAACTGTGTTGCTGAGTGCCGCAGTACCTAGTTGTAGGCGCTTTCTCCATGCGTCGTGGTGTCCAGGCCGCGGCGTTCGTCCTCCTCACTGACGCGCAATCCCATGACGACGTCAACCAACTTAAACGCCACCAGGGCGACCACCGCAGACCATACGATGGTGAGCAGGACACCCTCCAGCTGAACCCATAATTGGACGAGAGTGGAATCTGCCGTCGTGCCGGTTCCGCCCAACGCCGCGGCCGCGAACACGCCGGTGAGCAGGGCCCCGATGATACCGGCAACGCCGTGGATGCCAAATACATCGAGTGAATCGTCGGCGCGTAGCCTGCGCTTCAACCCATTCACTCCCCACACGCAGAGCACTCCCGAAACTGCGCCGATGACAAGGGCACCAACAGGACCTACGAAACCGGCCGCAGGGGTGATTCCGACCAGACCGGCAATGGCTCCCGAAGCGGCGCCCAGCATGGACGGTTTGCCTTTGACGGCCCATTCGGTAAATGTCCATGCTAAAACGGCGGCTGCTGCGGCCAAAAGCGTATTAATGAAGGCTAATGCTGCGGTCGCGGAGGCGGCCAGAGCCGAGCCTGCATTGAAGCCAAACCAGCCTACCCACAGTAGGGAAGCGCCGATAACGGTCATTGGCAAATTGTGGGGCTTGATAACTTCGCGCCCGTACCCAATGCGCGGACCTAACACCCAGGCTCCTACCAAACCGGCGACGCCAGCATTAATGTGAACCACGGTGCCGCCGGCGAAATCGAGTGCGCCCCACTGTGCGACAAGTCCGCTGGTGCCGTCTGAGACATACCACACCATGTGCGCCGCGGGTATATATGCAAAGGTAAACCACAGTACCGTAAAAACTAACAAGGCGGAAAATCGCACTCGCTCGGCAAGTGAGCCAACGATGAGGGCGCAGGTGATACCGGCAAATGTCGCCTGGAAGGCCGCAAAGCTGAACTCCGGTACCGTGTCGGCCATCGAAAAGACACCCGTTTGTGCATCGAACATGCCACGCATGAACAACCGATCAAAGCCGCCGAATATGGCATTGCCCTCGCTAAAGGCGAGTGAGTAGCCGTAGACGAACCAAAGGATCACGGCGAGACAGAAGGTTAGCGTGACGTGCATGAGTGTCGAGAGCATATTCTTTCGGCGCACCATTCCGCCATAAAACAAGGCCAGGCCGGGAAGCACCATCAGCAACACGAGCAGCGTCGACGTGCTAAGCCAGGCCAAGTCGGCGCCCACCAGGTTGGGTGCAGCATCGACAACCACAGCAACTTCAGCGGCAACAGCGCCGGCTTGATTGCTGACGAGATCGGATGCAGAAGCCTGGGCGAGCAGCAAGTTATCACTTGAGCTGATCGACTGAGCATGCGTTTGGTATGCGCCCGCGAGGTACGATGGCTGTGCAAGCAGGTTATCAAATTGTATGGACATAAGTGTTTTCCCAAAGGACGCGACACTTGGCGAATTCGGTATCAACCGTCGTCTTAACGAATTGTCGCGTCGAGAACTGCTTTGTTTATAAGTACATTGAGCCGGGATGGGTGAACTTCTACCGCAGGTGTGGCGTTAACCTGCCATCACTCAAAGTGCTTGTTCTCCCGTTTCTCCAGTACGTATACGCACGGCTTGAAGTACGGGACAAACAAATATCTTGCCGTCACCGATTTTCCCTGTACGCGCGGCTTTCTCGATCGCCTCGGTCGCGGCGTCCACGAGTGCGTCGGGAACAGCGACTTCAATTTTTATTTTCGGCAGGAAATCGACGACGTACTCTGCGCCGCGATACAGTTCGGTATGTCCTTTTTGTCGACCGAATCCTTTAATTTCAGTCACGGTCATACCTTGAACGCCGACCATCGATAGTGCTTCACGCACTTCGTCCAATTTGAACGGCTTGATAATGGCAATAATGAGTTTCACGGTAGTCTCTTAAGAGTCGGGGTCAATAAAGGCGGATCGCAAGCATTCAATGCAATGCGTGTGCCAATTTGAGGGTTACCCGAGCAACGTCGTCCTAGCCACGGCAACCCGTGCAAGAATTCGCTCAGTTGGTGGACGGCGTGCACTAATCCGGTGCGTTCTGCTTTCCTTTAAACATTGCAGGCACGCGAGCATGCACCGTAGCGGGGCGGAACGCGGGGACGTTCCCCAGCGATAGCACCCGAGCCGTTTGCTTCAAACGAGCAGTGCAGCGCGATGGTGGCCATCCGCGGCCGCAGTAAGTCGAGTGGTAGTGGTCAAGACTTTGCGGTTGCCACGAAGGCACACGAAGGCATGTTGGAGCGAGAGACTCTTGTTAGGCTCGCTAGAGGCGGCTCAGACGCTGCGCCTGGAGCCCGCTCCCTAGAGCAGCATCGCGTGTCATGGATGGCAAAGAACCCCCAGCGGGTGGCTCAACATCGGACAGGAAAAAGGCTGTGATCACTGTGTCGATTCATGCGCACTGGCGGCGTTTATTCGCATTTTCGTGGCACAGTAAAGCGGCAATTTAACAATGCCAAGAACAGGATGGGTCAGCGAGGTGTTCTCCCATGCAGCTGTACAACATACGCTTGAAACCGCCATTACCCCCCTCAGGGGGGCCGTACTCGTGCATCGACCCATTCTTTTCCCCCCCGGGCGATGCAATCGCTTGCTTGCCGCGAAGCGCGCAATGACGGCACCGCGGCCTTTGTTGCTCGTCCTGATCACCAAGGACGAGCTCTGTGCAATTGAATTCAGGCCAACATTATGTCGCTTGCTGTGCTCGCCAGCCGCGCATTAACGGGATTTGACGCCGTGCCGGTTCGGGTCGAGGTGCATCTTGCTGCCGGTTTACCGTCGTTTCAAGTCGTGGGGTTACCCGATGCCGAGGTGCGCGAGAGCCGTGAACGGGTCAGAGCCGCCCTGGTGAACAGCGGGTTTTCGTTTCCGCAGGGGCGATTGACTGTTAACCTTGCGCCCGCCGATCTGCCGAAAGAATCTGGGCGCTTCGACCTCCCCATTGCGCTGGGGGTTTTGCTGGCGTCGGGTCAGCTCGTATTGCCCGAGGTGTCTAGCCGAGCAACAGATAGCCGGCCTATGTTGGCCGATTACGTCTTTGCCGGAGAGCTTTCTTTAACGGGTGCATTGGTGCCGGTACGCGGCGCGATCGCGATCGCTCTGGCTGTCGCGCGCGATCAAAATAACTCGGGCAACAGGGTGGTGCTGCCTGCGGGATGCGCCAGTGAAGCGGCTCACGTTCCTGATTTAACCGTGTATCAGGCGAACACTTTGACGGAAGTGGTGGCGCATCTATCACAGCAGGCCATCCTGCCCACAGTGGCGCCCGCTAAGGGTACCGTAGAAACTTGCTATCCCTGTCTGTCCGATGTACGCGGCCAAGCGGAGGCCCGTCGTGCCATTGAGGTGGCCGCCGCAGGATTCCACAGCGTCTTGCTCAGTGGGCCACCAGGCGCTGGAAAAAGCATGCTGGCGCAGCGTTTGCCGGGGTTACTACCGCCCCTCGATAATCGACACGCGCTTGAGGTTGCGGCAGTGCATAGTCTGGCTCAGGGCGGATCGCCTGTCTTTGGACAGCGTCCCTTTCGATCGCCTCATCACTCGGCTTCTATGCCTGCCTTGGTAGGGGGTGGCTTACGGGCGCAGCCGGGAGAAATAAGCTTGGCACATCGCGGCGTATTATTTCTCGACGAGTTGCCGGAGTTCGATCGGCGCGCGCTCGAAGCGTTGCGCGAACCGCTGGAGACCGGCGCTATCAGTATTTCCCGCGCTCAGTTTCGTGCCGAGTATCCCGCCCGCTTTCAGCTAGTGGCGGCGATGAATCCCTGTCCGTGCGGCTGGACGGGACACCCTCGGCGGCGCTGCATTTGTACGCCCGATCAGGTTTTGCGCTATCGCTCTCGCTTATCAGGGCCGTTGCTTGACCGCATCGATTTGCATGTTGAGCTCCCCCCTGCGGGGACGCAGTGGCTGGATGCTCCTCGCGGTGAAACTTCGTCGACGGTGGGCGCCAGGGTAGGCCAGGCGTGGTCGCGCCAACAAGCGCGTCAAGGCATGAACAACGCGTTCCTGAGTGCTGCAGATATTGAATCGTTTTGTCCATTAAGCGATGCGGCGCGGTCGCTGTGGCGCAAAGCCATCGAGAGCCTCGATGGGTCGACCCGGGCGGCACATCGGGTACTGAAAGTCGCGCGCACGATCGCCGATCTCGACAGCGCTGATGTCATTGATGCAAACCACGTTGCCGAAGCGTTGCAGTATCGGTGTCGAATCAGCGGCTCCCAAGCCCCTCCATAACGCCAGTGAGGTATTGGTCCTCAATTTCGGAGCCGCAAGCTGCTGGACACCTGGGGGTGACGATAACGGCGCTGTATCGAAACGCGCCGAGCTAAGCATACAGTGTTAGCATCCCAGGTTCGGCGACAATTCCCCCGTGTCATGTATTCCCTGTTTGCCTTTTATATTTCCGCGTTGGCTCTGTTAGCACCGATGTTGGCCTGTGTTGGCGTAGGCGCGTACTGGGGAAAGCGAGCGCTGCCATTTTCGGCCAATTTTCTGGCGCTGTTAGTGACCTCGGTGAGCACCCCAGCGCTGGTTTTCCACACGCTGGTTACGACCGAGCTGGATAACGCTGTTCTGCTCGAATTGGGTGGCGCCACGCTGCTGATTTTGCTGGTTTGCGGATTAGCGAGCGCTGCTGCCCTTTGGTTGTTGCGCTTGCCCGTGCGGGCCTTACTCCAGACCACCATGTTCCCCAATGCTGGCAACTTGGGGTTGCCCCTGGCGTATCTCGCCTTCGGAGATGCAGGATTCTCCGGCGCCATCGTGTTTTTTGCTGTCTGTGCTTTCGTACAGAACACAATCGGTGTTCGTCTGCTTCCTAATGCGGGCGTCAAAGGGGCGTGGAAATCACCGGTCATGATCGCGTCCGTGCTTGCGGTGGTTCTGCGCGGCTTCAATAGCGGGCTTCCACAATGGGTATTGGATTCAGCCGAATTGCTGGGAAGCCTGACGGTTCCCCTGATGCTCATCAGTTTGGGCTATGCCCTCGCCTTTATTCCTGCGAGCGGCTTGCGCGCGGGATCGGTAGTAGCAGCATTACGTCTCGTTCTAGGTGCCGCAAGCGCCTGGGCGGTTACCTCGGTCATGGGCCTGTCGGCCTCAATGCAGGGGCTTTTCATCCTGCAAATGACGATGCCATGTGCGGTGATGAGCTATATGTACGCCACGCGCTATACCGATAAAGGCGAAGTGTCAGCAGGAGCAGTTTTGGTGTCGACCGTGGCGTTTTTGGCGTTGTCCCCGCTAATTATGGCGTTGGTTGGCGCTCCTATTCCGGGCTTGCAGCGTTAACTCCCGCACTATGCCGCTCGGGGATAGGAGTTCCGTCCACTTCGACAGGCGATCAACCGGAGGCCGGGCTTACGCGCGGGAAGTGCGGGTGGGCAAACCCACGCCGCGCCGCGCTGTACGAGAACGCGGCCGTTCTGTGCGGGCATGGGGCGTTGCTCACCGTCGCGATCAAAGAATACAAGATAGCGCTATATAGACGTATCGGGGAATTGCTTCTAATTCAATACAGCGCGGAATACGCGAGGTAACACCCAGCATGTAGAACGAGCCGTGGGCAAAGTTAACGACGCGGGTACCGGATAAGCTGCACGCGTTGGCGTGAATCGGTCGCCGTCGGGGGTAGCTGCACCACGATGGATTTGTTCGGCCAAGTTAAACACCGTCATCCCGGTTGCGCGTTGGTAGTCACAAAATAATAGTCAATAGGTATTTCTATATTGATCATTATTGATACAGTGCCTAGTATTCACCCAAAGCATGCCGAGGTGAACAATGAACATGGCGCATCACGAATGCGATGTCCTGGTCGTCGGCAGCGGCGCATCGGGTATGGCAACGGCAATCACAGCGGCCTCTCGCGGCTTAAACGTGTTGGTGGTTGAAAAAGAGCCTTTTTTTGGAGGCACCACTGCACGATCTGGGGGATGGTTATGGGTACCGGGGACGCATTTGGCCATCGAGCAGGGGATTCGAGAGCCTGAAGAGGCGGCGCGCACCTACCTCCAGCACGAGGCCACCACGCATTTTGATGCGGATCGCGTCAACGCCTTTCTTACTCATGGCCCGGAAGCCATCGAATTCATCACCCGCGAGACATGCGTTCAATTCGATATGCCGCCTGTGTTCCCGGATTATCACGCCGAGGCGCCGGGCGGACAGCAAGGTGGTCGGTCGATGGTCACGCGCCCGTTTGATGGGCGGGAGCTCGGTCCCTGGATCAAAAAGCTCGCGCCGCCCCTGCCTGAGCTCACGGTGTTTGGGATGATGCTAGGCTCGGGCACGGAGATTTGGCACTTCATGCGGATGTTCCGGTCGATCGAGTCGTTTGCGTACGTGTGCCGGCGGCTGACACGCCATGCCCTGGATGTGCTCAGGCATGGGCGCGGCATGATGCTTACCAACGGCAATGCGCTCGCGGGCCGGTTGGGCAAGGCCTTGTTGGACCGTCAGGTTCCACTCTGGTTGTGCTCGCCCGTCAGAGAACTCGTTTGCGAAGGAGGTGCCGTCGTTGGCGCTCTCGTGGAGCGCGCGGGCCAACCAACGGAAGTACGCGCCCGGGTTGGCGTGGTTCTGGCATGTGGTGGGTTTCCTCACGACATTCAACGGCGGCAGGCGCTCTTTCCACATACCTCCAGTGGAACGGAACATTACACGCCGTCGCCGCCGGGGAACACGGGCGATGGGCTAAGGCTTGCGGAATCGGTAGGCGGTGAGGTTGACCCTACCATTCCGAACGCAGCGGCGTGGGTGCCAACCTCGGTCATCCAACGCCCCGACGGCTCGCAAGGAGTGATGCCCCACTTCATCGACCGCGCTAAGCCGGGTGTCATCGCGGTTAATCCGCAGGGGCGACGCTTCACGAACGAAGCCGACTCGTATCACGATTTCGTCCAAGCCATGTTTAAGCACTGCCGCGACGGTGCCCGGATATTGGCTTGGTTGCTCTGCGACCACCGTACCCTGCGCACCTATGGCTTGGGCTGTGTGCCACCCTTTCCGATGCCGCTTAAGCGTTACCTGCGCAGCGGGTACTTGCGGCGCGGCCGCACGGTCGAGGAATTGGCGCAAGCGATCGGGGTCGACCCCGCAACGTTGCGCAGCACGATCGAACATTTCAATGAACATGCCCGTCGCGGCGAAGACCCGGAATTTGGTAAGGGGACAAAGGCCTATAACCGCTTTCAGGGTGATGCCTTACATGAACCCAACCCTTGCCTGGCGCCCCTCGAGAAGGGGCCTTACTACGCCATTCAGTTGCTGATCGGCGACATCGGTACGTTTGCCGGTCTGCCCACTGATGCTCGCACCCGCGTACTGACGGCTCAGCGACATCCAATTCCAGGCTTGTATGCCGTCGGAAATGACGCGGCGACCATTATGGGTGGCAACTACCCGGGCGCGGGCATTACTTTGGGTCCGGCCCTCACATTCGGCTATATCGCCGGTTGCGAATTGGCGGCAGCCGCAAACCAGACGCAGCCCATGCCGAAAAAACATCATGTAGGCTGAAGGGGTGGCTGGCTCTCTACCAGCGCCTATGCGCACGCCGAAAGTCGCGTTGCCGGAGCTCGCGCCTACCCGGAAAATCCGCTTGCAGCACCTTTTACATTAACAAAGCAGAGGAGACCAACATGAAAAGATTCGCATCCGGCGGGAGTTGCCTGAAAAGCTGTGTGGCTGCAGTCATAGCCTCGGTGGTTGTGGCTGCGCCGTTGCAGGTCGCTGCGCAGGCTAAAAGCTTCGACCTACAAAGCGTATTCGCGCTGCAGGTGCCATCGATTGGCCAAAGCCCGGTGAAATGGGCGGAGCGCGTGGCAATGATGACCAATAACGAGGTACAAATCAAGGTTCATGGGGCCGGAGAATTTGTGCCTCCATTTGAGGTATTTGGTGCGGTCTCTGACGGCTCTATTCCCATGGGGTTCGACTGGATCGGTTATTGGGCCGATAAAATCCCGGTTGCTAACCTAGTGGGCTCTATGCCCTTTGGGCCGGATCCTGAACTGTTCTTGGGTTGGATGTTTCGTGGCGGTGGGCTGGAAATCATTCAGAAGGCCTACGATGCACACAAGGTCAAGATTATTCCCTGCCATATTGTGGTTTCGGAAGCAGGGGGTTGGTTCAACAAAGAGATCAACTCGGTCGATGATATCAAGGGCCTGAAAATGCGCATCTCCGGGTTGGGTGCCAAGGCCATGGAAAAGTTGGGCGCCAGCGTGCAACTCGTGCCAGCCGGAGAAATCTTCCTGTCTCTAGAGCGGGGCCGCCTCGATGCTGCAGAGTTTTCGGCGCCTCAGCTTGATTTAGGGTTAGGTCTGCAAAAGATCGCCAAGTACTATTATTTTCCAGGCTGGCATCAGCCTGCCAGTTGGGACAGCATCATCGTCAACATGGACGTTTGGAACGGCTTGTCGGAACAACATCAGAAAGCCATGATCGAAGCGTGTTATGCCAACATTACGTATAACTGGTTCGATCAGATGAATGCACAGATCGAGGCCATCGAGAAAATAGAAGAGGCAGGCGTAAAGATAGTTCGTTTTCCCGAGCCGGTCTTACAGGCCTTGTATCAAGCATCCGTCGAGGTGATGGAGGAGGAAGCCGAGAAAGATGCACTTTTTAAGGAAGCTTACGAGTCGTTGATGGCTTACATGCAACGTGTGGGTCGTTGGTCCGACCTGCAGACACTGCCGCGCGTCAACTGACTTCTACGTAACCCACGAGTCGGGCTCGCATATCCCCGGGCGGGCGTGTAAACCATATTCTACGGTGCGCCCGCTTCGGGTATCCCGCTCTTCCCATATTGTTGGTACCTGCATTAGTGTCGCCGCACGCAGACGGGCTTGCACGCTGAATGTGTGGCGACGCTTCCCACCGGAGAACCTTATGTTCACATCCTTCCTCGCGGCCATCGAGCGAGCGTGCGCTTGGCTAGGGCGAATGGCTGCGTGGACACTTCCCTTGCTCGTATTGAGCGTGTGCATTAGCGTTGTGCTTGTACAGCTGCGGGCCAATGAGCTGTTGCAGTGGGGCTTTAGCCTGCCCGTTTTAGGCGAACGACTGACGTTGAACGGGTTAAGCGATTTGGAGTGGCACCTGTTCGCGATTGTTGTGATGCTCGGTTCGGTTTATGCGCTACATGATAATGCACACGTTTCTGTGGACTTTCTTGCCAGCGGCTTCTCGCCCACGACACGCAAACTAATAACGATTTTGGGCGATCTTCTACTTTTGCTGCCGTTCGCGTGCATTATGACGTGGTTTTCCTGGCGTTATATGGCCAGTGCTTATGCTACTGGAGAAGGCTCGTCGTATGGAGGCTTGGTCGATCGTTGGGTCATAAAGGCTTTTATGCCGCTGGGCTTTGGTCTGCTGGGTTTGTACGGATTGGCGCGCGCTCTGCGGTTAACGATCGAGCTGATAACCGGCCGTTCGACCCTTAACTCGAAATCCTAGCCTTATGACCTATTTTTGGCCTTTATTGATGTGCTTTGGCTTGCTGGTCGGTATTTTCTCAGGGTATCCCGTTGCGCTGGTACTGGCAGGCATAGGTGTACTAGTGGCGTTAGCCGCCGACGTTCCAATGTTGTTTCTTTCGACCGGCGTCTCCCGGATTTTCTCCGGCATACTAAGTAACTGGCTACTCATCGCCGTGCCGCTGTTTGTATTCATGGGCTTGATGCTCGAGAAGTCGGGCATTGCCCAGCGCCTGCTGCGGTCATTGGCAAGCATCCTGGGGGCGTTACCAGGTGGGTACGCCTTTGCCGTTGCCGTCATCGGCATTGTTATGGCAGCTTCCACTGGCATTATTGGAGCTTCGGTCGTGCTCATGGGTGTGCTGGCCCTGCCCGTCATGCTGAAGAACCGCTACGATCCACGGCTTGCGACAGGAGTAATTGCCGCCACAGGTACGCTCGGTATTCTCATTCCCCCAAGTATTATGCTCGTCGTGCTGGGCGACACCATGCGTATCTCGGTGGGCGACCTTTTTGCTGGCGCGCTCGTCCCCGGTTTAATGCTAGGGGGGCTATATATTGTGTATCTCGGCCTGATCGCGGTCTTTAGACCCCAGCGGATGCCACCCGAGAGAGACCGTGAGCATTTACCGTTAGGCGCCGCCTTGTGGGCATTGGCACGCGACCTCGTCGCGCCTTTGGTCCTTATTTTGACCGTACTGGGATCCATTATCGCGGGCGTTGCGACACCAACCGAGGCCGCTGCCCTGGGCGCATTAGGAGCGTTTGTGCTCGCTTTGGCCGAGCGTCAGCTGAGCTGGTCGAAGTTTGTGCTTGTTCTCTATGAGACAACCAAGACCACGGCGATGATCATGTTCGTCATGATGGGAGCCACGGTGTTCAGCGTCATCTTCCGCAAGCTCGGTGGTGACACCATGATCGCTGACGCACTTGGAGTGAATACTGGCGACGTCAATCCCTATTGGGTGATGTTCGTCATCATGCTCTTCGTTTTCGTTTTGGGCATGTTTCTGGATTGGGTTGAGATTACCTTTATCGTCATTCCCATTATCGGCCCCATCATCGCTAGCCTAGATTTTGGGCTCTCGCAGGAGCACGTGCTGCTTTGGTTCGCCATTCTGTTTGCGTTGAATTTGCAAACGTCCTTTCTCACCCCGCCCTTTGGGTATGCGTTGTTCTATCTTCGCGGCATTGCTCCCCCTGAGATTTCAACCCGTGTCATTTATCGCGGCATCGTGCCTTTTGTCGTGATTCAGCTGGCCGCGCTGGTGCTGGCTATTCTCTTCCCGCAACTCGTTTTGTGGTTACCGGGCTGGTTGTTAGGAACGTAACCGTCGACACCAGAAGAGGCCGCTCCCAATTCCGAACTTGGTGCGCTGTCCACGGTCCAATACACGGTTATCGCGATGCCTCACAAGCGGGGCGTCGCGAGAATTTGGTATGGTGTTCTAAGGCGCCTATGAGGAAACAACCTCTCGGCGCACTACCGAATGGAAGGGTGTTAGGAGGCGGATGAAAAGGGCAAAGACCCGATTCAAGTCACTCATCTAGGAGAATTACATGCGCTTCCGACAAACATGGGCACGCACGGGTATCGCTTGTGCGTTTGCTTTAGGTCTCACCGCTGGCGCTTCCGCAGTAGCAGCGCCCGACTATCCCACAAGACCCGTCAGCATTGTTGTACCGTACGCGCCAGGCGGCCCTACCGATACTGCCGCACGTATTCTCGCGCAGGCGCTGCAGGAAGAAACGGGAGCAACTTTCATCGTGGAGAACGCACCCGGGGCAGGATCTACCCTCGGAGCTGGGCGAGTGGCTCGCGCCAAGCCCGATGGCTACACCATTCTTTGGGGTGGCAAGAGCACGCATGCGATCGCACCGCATTTGTATTCCACGATAAATTACGATCCGTTGACATCGTTTGAGCCGTTGGGGCGGGTTGCTACGCAATCCTATGCACTCACCGTCAACATTGACTCGCCCTTTAGCACCGTTGCCGATCTGGTCGAATACGGCAGGGCGAATCCTGGCAAGTTGAACTTTTCTTCGCCCGGTAGCGGTAGTGGGCCCCACTTGGCCAGCGAGCTCTTTCTGATCGAAACCGGCCTTGAGGCGCTCCACATCCCGTACAAGGGCGGTGCACCCGCTATGCTGGCCGTACTTTCAGGCGAAGTCGACTTCACCATCGACACGATTACGCTACCCAAAGCTCAGGCAGAAGGGGGCAGAGCCCGCATCCTGGGTGTATCCAGCGCCGAACGGCTGACCGACCTCTCGGACGTGCCAACCTTCCGGGAGAGCGGATACGACAACCTCGTGATGGCCACGTGGTTTGGGCTGTTTGCTCCCGCAGGTACTCCTGAGGACATCGTCAAGTGGCTTAACAAGAAAATGACCACCGTGCTTGCTCAGCCCAAGGTTATCGAGCAGCTCACGACAGCCGGGTTCGAAGTTGAGCCCAGCTCGCCTGAAGAGTTCCTGGAGTTCGTGAAGGGTGAAAATGAACGCTGGGGCAACATCGTGAAAGAGGCAAATGTCAGCGTCATCTAGTTGCTAACCCGTATACCCAGTGGTCCTCGCAACTGGGTTTAGAGGCGCGTAAGCCCTCTCCCGCGGAAACATCCGTCACAATCCTCAAGTAAGACGCCCGGGCCTATCCCTTAAGGACAGCCTGGGGTCATCCAGCGAGTGCTGCAGGTTGGGCGGCTTTCATGGCTGCTAGCAGGGCACGATGGGCGTCCGGGCACTCGCTCCTCTGTTTCTCTTCTATCTAATTCCCATCGTCCGTGTGCACGCCGCAACGCTTTCGTGGAAGTGATGGGCTTTCTGTTGCTTATGCTCGTGCTGGCTGACGAACACGGCCCAAATTGCCTGTTGGAATCGCGTCGACGGGTCACCGTATATCCGGGCATAGTACGTAATGTATTGAAATGGCCTGCTGTGGCCGGTAAGTGCGAGGTTGAAGGCTAACGGCGAAGTTCGGCACGCGCTAGCGCTACGATGTGTAGACGGAACTAAATGGTACTTTCTGAGTCCTATTTAAAAGACACAGTCGCGCGCTGCTAGCGTCCGCGCCGGGCACTCTAAGGCCATTCGCAGATGGTGAGGGAAAGCCGTGTTCACGAGAGGTGATATCGCGCCGATCTCGTGCCTTCAGCTTCGAAAGGGGATGAGTCTGCCCTTCGGCGAAATCACCCGCTTCAAGTTCCTCCCAAGCTGTCGTTAGGCACGATAAAACCGCTCTGAGCCCGATCTAACAGGATCTGCTGGAAGTACCACCCTGAGCGCCTCTGATCGCAGCCTCAGCGCCTCTGATCGCGTCACCGCCGTTTTCCACGTTGCGGACGCGGCCAAAAAGTGGTGTTTGCTGTGAGCACGTGGCACTCGCGTTTAACAGAAAAGATCTTGCTTGGCGTTTGTCTGCGCGTAATCCGTCGCAAAAAACAAAAAGCCCCGCATCGACTGGAGTGATTGCGGGGCTGAGGTATCCACACGCACCCGGCTGGGCCGGGTGGTGGGCAGGATGTTGTTTTTGGTATTCGGCTAAACCAGGTGTCTTGAGTACAAGACTGGTTTAGAACATGTGGCGGATACCGACCATACCAGCGGTTTGGTTGCCGCCGTTCCAGTGGTGACGTGCACCGTCGCCGCCGAAGCCGAGACCAACGGCGCCATTGCGAGCGTGAGCAACCAGGAGGTACAGGTTGGTGCGCTTGCTCAGGCCGTAGGTGCCGAGGAAGGCAATTTGGTGCCAGCGGCCGCTGTCGCGGTCGAAGAGCCTCCCCAGTCGTACCTCGGTTCCCTGCA
>CAZMVM010000041.1:21281-22259 GCA_964569785.1 uncultured Pigmentiphaga sp.
GTTGTCGTCACGCAGCTTGTCGTAGTAGTAAGCAAGACCGGCGTAGGTTTGCGGGTTGATTTGATAGCCGGCGCCGACTGCGAAGAAGTGGCTCTTGACAGCGGGCTGACCACCGACTTCGGTCTTACGGTTGCGGTACAACGCGGTAAGTTTGATATCGCCGAAGAAGGCGCGACCACCGATGGCCCAGTTGTCGACTTCACCCAGGGTGCCTACGGCGGGGTAACCGGGCTGATGCTCGAAGCGGTCGTAGCTAGCCATGATACGGAAATCACGGTTGAAGTCGTACGACGCTGCAGCACCGAAGCGGGCGGTCGTGTTCTCGTCGAAGACAACTTGCTCGTTGACGTCGCGGAAGGAGTAGTATGCGCCGAAGTCGAGACCGCCGAACTTGCCGTTATAGGTGAGGCTGTTGTCAGCACGCACCGGCGAGACGTAGGGCACAGCTTCATAGTTGACGCCGCCGAAGGGCAGAACCGACATCAACTTGCTGTGAGCGGGCGAGTACTGGCGGCCCAGACCGATTTGGCCCCAATCGCCAGCCAATCCGACCATGGAGACCCGGTTGAAGAGACGGCCCGAATCGCCGAAACGACCGGAAGCGACGTTAAAGCCACCTTCGAGTTGGAATATGGCGCGCAGACCATTGCCGAGGTCTTCGCTACCGCGCAGACCCCAACGGGAGCCGGACATACCGCCGGAGTTCATACCGGTGACTGTCTTGCTGCCGCCGCTGCCATCAGGAGCCTTGTTGTAAACCTCTACGTTAACGTCGACGATACCGTAGAGCTCCACTTTACTTTGCGCGTGCGCCATGCCCGTGGTTGCCAGTCCAGCGGCAGCCAGCGATGCGGCGAGACATGCTGTCTTAAATTTCATTTGGAACATCTCCTCGAGAGAGTGAAACTGAGAGGGCTCCGGTGCGACCAGACACACCAGCGAACGAACACGAATTTCAGTTGCCATGGAATGCTGGCG
>CAZMVM010000042.1:0-15726 GCA_964569785.1 uncultured Pigmentiphaga sp.
GACGCGCTTCGTCGTGCGTCGGCGGGCCGCATTACCGCTGCTATCCCATACTTCGGGTATGCGCGCCAAGACCGCCGTCCGCGTTCGGCCCGGGTGGCAATTTCTGCCAAGGTTGTGGCAAATATGCTGCAAGTGGTGGGTGTAGACCGAGTGCTTACCATGGATCTGCACGCCGACCAGATTCAGGGCTTCTTCGATATTCCCGTCGATAACATCTATGCAGCGCCCATATTGCTTAGCGATATCTGGAAGCGCAACATGGAGAATCTGGTGGTCGTGTCGCCCGATATTGGCGGAGTCGTGCGTGCGCGCGCCATTGCCAAACGGCTCGAGGTCGATCTTGCCATTATCGACAAGCGACGCCCGCGGGCCAACGTGTCAGAAGTCATGAATATCATCGGAGACGTGAAGGGTCGCAATTGCATCATCATGGACGACATGGTGGATACGGCTGGCACGCTTTGCAAAGCGGCCGCCGCCCTTAAAGAGCAAGGGGCCCTCAATGTCGATGCCTATTGCACCCACCCAGTGCTGTCGGGTAATGCCGTGGCTCGAATTGCCGAATCCGAGCTCGACAGTCTGGTGGTTACCGACACCATACCGCTCAGCGACGAAGCTCGTGCTATCGGTCGCATTCGTCAGTTGTCGTGTGCGGCGCTCATGGGCGAAACCATGTTGCGTATCTCGCACGCCGAGTCAGTGTCGTCGCTATTTGTTGAATAGGTTTTTTGTCCGGACTGGTCGCGGTCCGGACCATCGTGGAAGGCCGCATGGTGCGGCCTTTTCAGTGTCTGGCGGTATGGACCGCCATTTCGGAGAACCTCATGAAAGTTAATGCCTCAGCGCGAACTGTGCAGGGATCGAGTGCGAGCCGCCGCCTGCGCCGCGCCGGCCGCGTTCCGGCGATTGTCTACGGAGCTGGACAAGAGCCGGTGAGTATCGAGCTCGATCACAACGAAATCTTTCACGCCCTGCGTCGGCCCGAGTTTCACGCTTCCATTCTCGACCTCCAACTCGAAGGTAAGCGTGAGTCAGTATTGCTGCGGGCCGTCCAGTGGCATCCCTACAAGCCTCAGGTCTTGCACGTTGACTTCCAACGCGTCGCTGCCGACCAGCCCATCGAAACCCGCGTGCCGCTCAACTTCATTAACGGCGACGAGTCGCCTGCCGTCAAGCTGGCCGGTGAAGTGATTAGCCACGTTCTTACCGAGCTCAACATCAGCTGCTTGCCGAAAGATCTCCCGACCTCGATCGACGTCGACCTCAGCGAGCTGCCTTCCGGCGGATCGCTCCACCTGGAGCAGATCACATTGCCGCCGGGTGTCACTTACGTGCCTCAGGGTGCTGAACACAATCCCGTGTTGGCGGTTGCTCTGGCCGTGGGCTCGGGCGCTGCGTCCAATGGTGATGAGGGCTCAGAAGGCGCGGCGGAAGACGGATCGGCGGAAGGCGACAGCGAAGCGTAACGCCTCGTACCGAAGACGCTGCCAGGTGAGTCTGGCAGCGAGCCGATCGGGTGTCCTAACCGACCGTTTTCTAGTCAGTTCCCTAAACGACGAAGTCGGTCGAGACCCCGCTCTTCTGGAATAAAGAAAAACCCCCGTGGCTCAATTCATTTAGTGAGCACGGGGGTTTTCTTATTGGCGAGCAACGGTAGATCCACTGCCCATCTTCGCGCCGCCCAAGGTCGTGGCGCTCGCCGGGTCCTCCATAGCGGGCGCCGCTTTACGGCCTCCGAATCGCGACGTTGACGTTCTTGATCTGAGTGAACTCGAACAACTCGTCTTTCGACTCCTCGCGTCCCAGGCCGGACATCTTATAGCCGCCGAAGGGCGCGCCCAGAAAGTGCGTCGACGAGTCGTTGATCCAGATATAGCCAGCTTCGATTTGCTCGGCCAGGCGATGGCCAGTGTGAATGTTTTCCGTCCAGATAGAAGCCGTGAGGCCGAATTCGACACCATTCACCATGTCGAGCATTTCTGCCTCATTTGTCCAGTCAAACACCGAGAGCACCGGCCCAAAAATTTCTTCACGGGCGATGCGCATCGTAGGCTTGACGTCAGTGAATACGGTGGGCTCAATAAAGTAGCCGTTCTTCAGACGCGAGTCATCCGGCCGCTTGCCGCCGGTGACCAGGGTTGCTCCTTCCTGTCGCGCGCTTTCAATGTAGCTTAAGCACCGTTCGTACTGCTGCTGGTTGATGAGCGCTCCCATAGTTGTATCCATGTGGGTGGCAATGCCAGGGACATGGCGCTCACGCAAGAGCGTGACGAGCTTATCGACAAAGTCATCCCGCATCTCTCGCGGCACGAACAAGCGGCTAGTCGAGCCACACGATTGTCCGCACCAGGTGAAATTCATCCCGCGTACGGCGCCCTCGACGGCGAGGTCGAGATTGGCATCGGGAAACACGATCATGGCGTTCTTGCCGCCCAGCTCGAGCACCGTGCGCTTCAGGCCATCCGCTGCGCTTCGCATCACGGCTTGTCCAGCGGGTACGCTGCCAATCAGCGCCACCCCAGATACATCGGGATGGGCCACGAGGGCCGCACCCACATCGCGTTCGCCCACCACGCAGTTGAGCACGCCGGGAGGGAAAACATCGGCCAACAGTTCCATCAAGCGCAACGTGGACAAAGGCGCTTGCTCTGGTGGCTTGATAACCACCGTATTGCCCGCTGCCAAAGGTGCGGCGATTTTGCCAGCCGCGAACATGAACGGGTGGTTGAACGGGAAAATACGCGCGACCACCCCTAGCGGTTCGCGTCGCGTGTAATTGAGCGATCCGTTGGCGGTGGGAATGGTCTCCCCTTTGAGCTCGAGCACGAGGCCCGCGAAATACTCGAGTTGTGCGGCCGCGACTTCCGCGTCTAGCTGCATGATTTTGACGGGATTACCACAATCGGCTGCGTCCAGCAGTGCGAGCTCAAGCGTTTGCGACCGGATACGCGCAGCCGCTTCGCGCAACCGCCGTGCGCGCTCCAGCGGGGGAGTGCGCGCCCAGGCCGGGAACGCTTGCTTGGCACTGGCCACCGCCTGATTAACGTCATCCAACGTGGCGATTTGTACTTGGGCCAGCTCTTCGCCCGTCGACGGGTTGATGCTTTTCAGGAGCTTGGCGGACGGGTTGTGATGCCATTGTCCACCCCAGAACTGCCCCTGCTGGGTTGGCAATACCGAGGGTACCCGGTGTGAAAGATCACTTTGCTGATCTGACATGGGAGGTCTCCGTTGGATCGCGGCACCCCTCGCAAGGTGCCGGCTGTTGTCATGAATAATGGGTCAAATCGGACCGCTTGGATAGGTGGATGCACTCGATCCAGTGAGCCGCGACTGACGCGGGGTCCTCGCCTTAAGGGATTAATCGCTTTTCGCGACCAGACCCGCCACCATCGCCGCACTGTATCCAGGCGTAACGCGGACATCCACCACCACAGGGCGCCCTTGCCGCAGCTCTTCCAGTCCGGCCCGCAGGCTAGCTGCCAGCTCTTGGGGTTTTTCAACCGGGCCTATGCCTACAAGTCCCTGAGACCGCGCCATCATGGCAAGGTCAGGCTCCGGGTCGCCGATGCGTTGTCCGATCCAGCGGTTCTCCACCGGGCGGCCCCGTTGTCGCGCGACGCGTTCCTGATGTACTTCGTCGTTAAAGAAAGACCGGTTATTGGCAACGATGATAAGCAATGGGAGTTCCATGTTGGCGGCGGTCCATAGCGCGTTTGCGCCCATAAGAAAATCACCGTCGCCAATAATGGCAATCGGAAGCCGGTCGGTATCTTTCAAAGCCAGTGCCGATCCGACGGCCATGCCTGGTCCCGAACCTATGCCGGCTCCACCGTCATAGCCCAGATAGTCGAGAGGGTGCTCGAAGTCCCAGTACTCACCCGCCCAGCCCAGGGGCAAGCGCATCAGCGTGACTTTCTCGTTGGCCGTCTCTTGCCTTAATGTTTGTGCCAACATTGCAATGCTAATGCTATCGGCGGAGTCGGAGCTTGACGTCATCGCGTTTTCAGACCGTGGTACCCGATCGTACGAGGGCCGGGGCAGGTCCTGTACGGCCTCCAGCAGCATTTTCACTGCGGTATCCGGTTCACTTAAGATGTACAAATCGGTGGGCGGCAAACCTTGGTGATCCATACTCCAGCCGTTGTGGAGATATTGATCTACCGAAACCTGAATCACGCGGGCATCGATGGGTTCGTCGCCCCAGGCTTGTTTCAAAGTGCCAGCCAAGTCCAGACAATCCAGGCTCAAAACCACATCGGCGGTACGCAACTGGGCGCACGCGTCGGGCGTCAAGAAATAACCGGCGGGGGCGGCATGCAACGGATGATTAGTGGGGAATGCGGCGGGCAAATTTAGATTGGTAATGACGCGTGCCCCGAGTCGTTCCGCCAGTTGTATACGGTCGTTCCAGGCTTGTTCGTCGCGGCTCACGCGGCCCATGAGAATAAAGGGCCGTTTCGCGGCGCGCAGCCAATCGGCCGCTTGTTGTATCTGTTGGGGCGCGGGTTGCGCTGTGGAGGGGGGTTGATAACGTTCAATGTCAGGCAATGAAGGCGGTGCATCCAGCGGCATTTCTTGCAGCGTGGTATCGAAACATACGTACACCGGGCCTTTCGGTGCAGTCTCCGCAATTTGGCGTGCCCGAAGCAGGGCTTCCTGGCTCGCAGCAATCGACGCTGGCTGAGCGTCCCATTTAATGAAATGCCGCACCAGAGCAGCCTGGTCTTGAGCGGTATGCAGCCAGTCGATCCAGGGGCGTCGACGTGCCGCGTCCACTGGACCAGTGGCGCCCATCACGATGACCGGCATACGGTCGGCCCAGGCATTGTAAATGGCCATGGTCGCATGCATTAACCCGACATTGCTGTGCACGATGGCACCCAGAGGTTTCCCGGTGACTTTCGCATATCCATGGGCGATGGCAACCGCGTGCTCCTCGTGTAAACACAAGAGAATTTGAGGGTGCTCATTTCCCAGGTAGTTCACCAGACTGTCGTGCAGACCGCGGAAGCTTGAACCTGGGTTCAGGCACACGTAGGGCAAATCCAGTGCCCGGATCATGGCGGCGATCGCGTCGCTGCCCCAAATGGAGTCTGAATTCTGGCTGGGCACGGGGACATCGCGCCGCAGCTCGCGAGAGGAAGGTGTTTGGCTCATAAGACTGGAATCGGGTTCGGTGTGGATTGGAATCTTCTCTTATCTCCGAGTCTAGAAGAGCGCATAGATTGATTCAATCTTGAATATTGAATCAATACAATTGCGGTGGTTAGCCGGTAAATTTGGCACGGGGCCGCAGCAACATTCCGGATAAACGCTGCTCTTGCACGTGCGCCACCCAGCCGGCGGTACGCGCCAGAATAAACAGCGCTGCCGAGCCCCAATCTGGAATGCCCATCGCGCGGGTGAGGGCGACAATGGCCAGTTCATGTCGCGGTTGTAAACCATAACGCTCGCGGGCGTCCTCTGCATATTGCAGCACGGCGTCAAGATGACGAGTGCGTGCAGGATGACGCCGGGCCAGTTCAAGTAATACCTCTGTTCGCGGATCGCCCTGGGGGTATAAGGGATGATGAAACCCCGGCACTTGCAGGCCCCGTTCGTGATAGCGATTTAGCCGCCGTAGCAGGGTTGTTTTGTGCACGGCGTTACCCAAAAAGCTTTCAACCTCGGCAAAGATGCGGCCCACCTGCGCACCCGAGCTGGTGCAAATGGCCGAGGCAATGCAACTGTGCAAGACGGCGCCGGATGAGGCAGCAACCCGTGCCGCAAAGGTGCCGGGAGATAATTCGTGGTCGGCCAATAGAATCAGAATGGCCTCCAGTACCTCTCGGTTTTCTGGTGTCGGCGCAAGATCCAGTGCCGCAATAAGCCCGTCCACAACGGCCTGCCCTCGTCGCATCGGGTAAAAGCGCTGACGCGGAGAAAGATAACCAAAACAGCCCGTCAACACGTGAATAATTTCACGCGCCGCTTCCAGGGTGCGACCTTCTTTCAGGCGTTGCATGCTGCTGCCACGGGCCATTCCCATTTGCAGGACGAGCAAGGCAAATACATCGAGCAGCTGGGAATTCGATTGCAAGCTGGGCATATGGTCGGCCGCTTGACGAACACCTTCTGCAGGGCGGCGGACGGGCCATCGTAGCGACTCATCCGTCCAGATACCCGTCCACAGCAATTCCGCCACGGCTTCAAACGATGCCCCAGCACGCGCCAATTCGATGGCCAGCTTTCCCCGGTAGCGTGGCCCTTCCGGTGTGATCTCCACCACCGACGTGGGAATGATGGGCTCGCCCCAGTTCATGGCTGACGCTGCCACCGGCCCATGTCCGGAGCGGGCGCGCGAACGACGTTTCAGCATTTCCAAGTCTTCGCGGGGATACAGCCGACTCTTGCTGCCTTCTTGCGGGACGCTACGTATCCAGCCCTTGCTAACGTAGGCATACAGAGTTTGGCGACGAACACCCAGCAGTTCTAGTGCTTCCGGAGCCGTCAGGTAATCGGATTGCCTTGAAGATTTCATGACGTATAACTTGTGAACCAGCGAATCACCGACCCGGTCGGCCGGATCAAGCCTTACATTGTGGCGGACTACAATGGGGCCAGTCCAACTTCAGAAGGTTGCTGCACGTGGCGTCTCACGTTCCTGTCCGCCTGATCGCAGGATTGGGCAATCCTGGTGCTGCCTATGAGCGAACCCGTCACAATGCGGGATTCTGGCTGGTGGATCAGTTGTGCACAGACTTCCATACGACGTTTTCGCTCGAGCGGTCATTCTTCGGGCATGTCGCGAAATTCAACTACCACGGCCACCAGGTCTATATGATCAAGCCCACGACTTACATGAATCGTTCGGGACAGGCCGTGGGTGCGCTGGCGCGCTTTTACAAAATTGAGCCGGAAGAGATCCTGGTCGTGCATGATGAATTGGATCTTCCTCCCGGGCAGGCCAAACTCAAGCAGGGCGGCGGGCATGCAGGACACAACGGCCTGCGTGATATTCAGTCGGCGCTCGGTTCACCGAAGTTTTGGCGGCTGCGTATCGGAATTGGCCATCCACGCAATTACGGCCTTACACAGTCGGTTGCCGATTACGTGTTGCATCCGCCGCGCGGAGAAGATCTCGAGCTGATTTTGAGCACGATCGAACGTGCGCGCAGTGTCATTCCCGCGATTATTGAAGGCAAATTCGAGCAAGCGATACGGCAGCTGCATGGAGGCAACCATTCATAGGCGGCAACGGCGGGGCGTGTTGCGTCAAGAGTTACGCGATTTTTTGCATTTTGTTTGTCGCCCTACTTTCGGACCCCGACTGCCACGGCGCCCCATGCATGCTTTGGCTGCGGATTGGGTGGGCTGCCTGAACTGGCGTCGCATCGTGCGTTGGGTGCTCTTGTTGTGGGCAGTCAATTTCCTTGTGCTGGGCCCATTGGCCGCGGCCGCCGCGCTCGCAGGAGGGGCATCGCACCGGTTCAACGCTATGGTGCTCCCCTGGTTTCTAGCCCTGGTTTGGGCTCCCATTATGGAGGAGCTCATGTTTCGCCTGGGCCTGAGGCGTCCTGGTGCTGCACTTTGGTTGATACCCGCATTCGCGCTCGTTGTATTTTACGGACGCGATGTTTATGTAGGCATATTCTTGGTCGTCTCGCTGGCACTAGTGGCCATGCCCCGCCCGCAGCCGCGCGCCGCCAGCAGCGAAGATTCCCGTGCGGGCATGCTCGTGTCGCGCCAACCCGGTGCCGACTGGCAGCCACTGCTGCCAGGGGTGCGATTCAACATGCGTTGGAATCGGCGCTATCGACGCGCATTTCCGCTCGTGTTTCATGTGGCGTCGATCACCTTTGCGGTGCTGCATTTGCTTAATTTTTCATTAACCAACGTGCCCTGGTGGCTGTTGCCCTTCCTGGTGTTGCCTCAGTGGGTTACAGGCTTGGTGCTGGGCTGGCTGCGGGTGCGCACCGGGATCGGGGCTTCCATCGCGGCCCACAGTCTGTTTAATGCCGGCCCGCTCGCTGTCGTGTGGCTGTTAATGCAGGCCGGGCTCCAGGCTTAAGGCGGGCGCGGCGTTGTCTAGATTGGAGGCGGTGGTCAACGGGGAAGCTGGGCATATTCTTGCCACTTCGCAGCTAATTGCTCGCGAGGTGCTTCGTTGACCAGCAAGGCCCACAGTAAGGCGCGTGCCTTGCGCGCCGGCAGCCATCCACTCATGAGGGCGCCACGGCGCATCAGATCGACCTCGGATCCCACATAGCCGTATGTGGCGGTCGTGGTGGGGCCGGCTGCGGTACGACTGGCCACAACAACCGGCACTTGAGCGCACAGCGCATCGAATCGTTGTGCAAACTCGAAAGACAGGTGTCCTGCCCCAAAGCCGGCGATCACTAACCCGTCGTAGCCGTCCCGCACTGCAAGCTCAGCGAGGTGACCGTCGTCACCGAGCCAGGACTCAAGTAGTGCCACTCGGGGGCAGGGTGCGAACGTGGTGCCCGTTGTGACCGATAGCTCGGAGCGTGCGGCGGTCGCAGGTGGGGAGTGAGCCGGGGGCTGATGAGCGGCGGCAACGGCGGTTGAACCTGTTTGCGCTTCTGCGCCGCTGTGCGCCCGGCCCTTGGGATGCTGGGCTGCCGGAGGGCCCAAGCCGCTGTCCTCAAGTAACGTATGTGCCTGTTGCTGAAGCGCCGGGTGCACCGGTAAGGGCACGGGCCGGGACGCGGGCGGAGCAAAATAATGCAGGCGACCTTCGACCAGACGTCCAAGCGGTCCCGTTTCGGGGGAAGAAAATGCTTGGACGGCCAGCGAGTGACTTTTACGCACCCAACGCGCAGCGTGAACCTCATCGTTCATGACCACCAGCACTCCACGGCGGTGGCTAGCTGGTGCGCCGGCGGTCACTACGGCAGCCAGCAAGTTCGCCGGCCCGTCAGCGCCGGCGGTGGTAGGTGCGCGCATCGCACCGGTAACGACCAACGGTCGCGAGAACGGCCAGTACAGGTCAAGCAAGTAAGCTGTTTCTTCGATGCTGTCGGTGCCCTGCGTGAGAACGACACCGTCGGCCCCTGCTTGGATTTGTGCGCCGGCCCAGTGCAAAGCGGCCAGTACATGTAAGGGGCCAATCGAGGCGCTGGGCAATTGAAACAGGGTGTGCGTAGAGAGCTCGGCCGCCGAGGCTAGCCCGGGCAGACTGGCGGCGAGTTCTTCGGCACCCAGTTTTGGAACGACCCCACCCGCCCCGGCGTCGGGAGTCATGCTTATGGTTCCACCTAGAGAACCGACGGCAATACGTGGTGGCATACGCGACAAAGTCAAACAAATCGACGAATACAAAGCGCAATGCGCATTGACGACGCATTCTGGTGCTTGAGACAGGGCGCGCGCAGCCCTCGCGCATCCCTCTTCTAACAGCTCCAACCCGCACTTTCAGGGCTGGCTTGGGCGGTGGTCGTTGGGCGAAAGGGGGTGTGGCTGATCCGACGCTAGCCACTACCCGCAGTTTAGACCTGGCCAGTTCACGCCTTGGCTGATGCTGCTGCACGCGGCAGCGCAGTAATGCCTGATATCGGCAAACGCATCGAGACGGCTGCGGCGAGCAACAGAAGAATGCCGGCACTGCCAAACGATAGCCAATGGGTGGTGTAGCGCTCATAGCCCCACCCCCCGAGCCACGAGCTGACCATAGCGCCGATCTGGTGGCCGAAGTAGGTCCATCCATACAGCACGCCTACCAGCTTGACGCCGTAAATGTCGGCCAGTATTGCGGACGACAGCGCAATGCTACCGGCCCAAACCATGCCTCCGATCGCCGCTACCGCGTACAGTTCCCATCTCAGGGCGACGATGAGCAATGCAAAAAAGCCCAATCCCCGAATGAAATAAATAGCGGCCAGGATATGCTTGCGCGGCACGATGTCAGAAAGTCGACCCAGAATGACCGTACTGAAAATGGCCACCAACCCAATCAAGCCGACACTGTAGGATGCGGTCAGGGTGTCGAACCCATGATCGACCAGCATGGGTACACCATGCGTGCCCAGCAGATTCATGCTGTATCCACAAGTGAACAGGCCGAACGCAACAATCCAGAATGGGCGCGTGCGTATCGCGTCACTAATGCGCAATTGGGCAAAGGGAGATGCCGAGGCGAGCGCAGCGTGGGGTGACCCGCCGGCGGCCGCCGACGGTTGGGTTCTGTTCGCATCTCCACCTTCAGGCGCCTGGTCGCGCATCACCCACAGCGCGGTCGGCACAGTGAGCAATGCAAACAAGCCGGCGAAGCCTAACAGTGTGGCTTGCCAACTGAAATTGGTAATGCAGTAGCTGAACACCGGCGTCATGATCGCAATCCCCGCCATTGACCCGGTCGACAAGAAAAACAGTGCCATGCCGCGGCGACGCGCAAACCAGCGGCTTATGATAGGCGTCAGCGCCACCGGGCTGGTAAATGCCAGGCCAAGCGACAGCGCGACGCCAAACGCTAGCGTAAACCCGACGGGGCCCGTGGCCATGACCGACCAAACCGACGACGCCAGCACGATAACGGTGCCCAGCAGCAATACGAAACGCGTGCTGCGTCTGTTGACCAGATACCCTGCTAACGGCATACCGACGCCGTAAAACAACATGCCAAGAGCAATGATGCTGGCGAGCTTCGTGCGAGTGAAGCCAAGGTCTTCTGCAATGGGCAGAAAAAACGGCCCTATGCTCATGCGCATGCCCACCGTAAGCAGCGTGATTACGGCTGCCGCGGCGACGATGTTCCAGCCGTAATACCAACGGGCTGTAGGTGAGGTAGAAGGGGGCGTCATGAATCAGCGGGAGGAACAATTGGCTTCGCCTGCGGGGGCGGCAAGCCGGGTGAAATGCCCTGCCCGCGAAGCGTGTGCGGTGGGGCAGGGGGTAACGGAACGGAGCCGCGCAGCAATGGGTTTACTGTCGGCTTATAGACCCATCTCTTTCTTGTAGGCCTCGCGGCTGGCCTGTGCCGCAGCTTTCCACAAGTTCCAGGGACGATGCAGCTGGCTCTCGTGCATCTCCAGGGTGGCTTCCGCTTCGGCTTCGGTTAAATAAGTAACGGGCCCCATCGCTGAGGCGGTTGACTGTAGCCGGGCATTAACCTCGGTGTAAATCGCGCGAAACACCACGAGCCGTAGCGATGGTGCGACGGTGGTTGAGCCGTGTCCACGCATCAAGACAACGTTCTCCTTACCCAGATCGCGCGCCAACGCAGCGCCCATCTCTTTATTACGAATAAGCAGATCGGTACCGTCGCCAAAATAATCGCGTATGTCGAAAATCGGCGCACCCCGCCCAAGAAAGCCGCACATATGGCAAATTGGGCGCAAGCGGGAAGACTTCACCACAGTGAACGGGATGACCGACGGCGAGTGGCTGTGTACCACCGCCATTACGTCAGGCCGCGCACGGTAAATCTCGCCGTGGATAAATCGCTCGAGATAGGGTCGCCGCTCATCTCCGTGCAAGGGGTTGCCGTCCAGGTCGAATTCCATAATGTCTTCTTTTTCCACCAGCGCGGGAGCCAGGTTGCGAGCCAGCAGAAACCGGTTCGGATCCTTGTCGTGGCGGACGCTGACGTGACCAAACGCGTCGAGCACATTTTCGTGGAAGAGAATGTGGTTGGCGTCGACGAGGTCGGCGAGCAGTTGCGGGTCAACGTCTTGAGCTACAGCAACGGGAACTGCGTTTGATTGTTTGGATTCCATAGTTTTACTGACTCGAATTTACTAATCTGTCTCTCGATCGATTATTGAACGTGCTGGTTCCCCTCTAGGCCAGGCGTCGGGTTACTGCCGCGCGCCGGGCGCAGGCGCGTCATTTCATGTTCGCGACGATGTGCGCGGGGGCAATGTCTCGCGAGCACGGATTCGCTCAGCAGATTACCGGCGCCTACGCGTTTGTTCAAGGCCAATCTCGAGGTCTCGGCCGGCAAAGCCTGGAGATAGACTGTGGGCGACCCTGGGATGCACGCTTGCAAAATCCATGCTGACCGCCATCTGATACATCATTTGCACCGCTCATTGCGCAGGTATTGCGCTGGTTAACGATACAATGGCGGGTTATCTATGTGAACGGCACGATCCGCTACCCGGGCCCCTTCGGGCGGCAGCGGGTGGCCGCTCACAGCAGGTTCATTATCAAGGTTTCGCAAGAGAGTGCGCACTGCTACTGACAGCTCCTGCTGCAGGGCGCAAGCTAACGTAAGGAAATCGCATGTCTTTGCAATGCGGCATCGTCGGTCTGCCGAATGTCGGTAAGTCAACGCTCTTCAACGCCCTTACCAAGGCAGGTATCGCGGCCGAGAACTATCCCTTCTGCACCATTGAGCCCAACGTCGGGGTCGTGGAAGTGCCCGACCCGCGTCTTGCTCAGCTGGCCGAGATTGTGAAACCGGAACGTGTCTTGCCCGCGGTGGTCGAGTTCGTTGACATCGCTGGGCTGGTCTCGGGGGCCAGCAAAGGGGAGGGGCTAGGGAACCAGTTTCTTGCCCATATCCGTGAAACGGATGCCATCATCCACGTTGTTCGTTGTTTCGAAGATGACAACGTGGTGCATGTGGCGGGGCGTGTCGACCCCATCGCCGACATCGAGGTCATTACTACCGAGCTTGCCTTGGCTGATCTGCAAACCATCGAGCGCGCCATCCAGCGCCACAGCAAGCCGGCTCGGGCAGGCGACAAAGAAGCGGCCAAGCTGGTTGCCGTGTTGGAGCGGTGTCAGGCGCAGCTCGATCAGGGCAAGCCCATTCGCAGTCTCGATTTGGACAAGGAAGATCAGGCGCGGCTTAAGTCGTTCGGGTTTATCACTGCCAAGCCCGCCATGTACGTGGCGAACGTGAACGAAGATGGATTTACCGACAATCCTCTGCTTGATCGGCTGAAAGAGTATGCTGCGGCGGAAGATGCGCCGGTAGTTGCAATTTGTGCCGCCATTGAAGCCGAGATCGCCGAAATGAGCGACGAGGACAAGGCTATCTTCCTGGCCGACATGGGCATGGAAGAACCCGGCCTTAATCGCTTGATCCGCGCCGCCTACAAGTTGTTGGGGCTGCAAACCTACTTCACGGCGGGCGTCAAGGAAGTCCGAGCCTGGACGATCCGCGTGGGCGACACTGCACCGCAAGCGGCCGGTGTGATTCATACTGACTTCGAGCGCGGGTTCATCCGGGCCCAAACCATCGCCTTCGAGGATTTCATCGAATACAAGGGCGAGCAAGGGGCGCGGGAAGCCGGCAAGATGCGCTCGGAAGGTAAGGAATACGTCGTTCAGGATGGCGACGTGTTGAACTTCTTGTTCAACGTATAAGCGACAGGGCCATGGGCGCTTTGCGGCGAGCGCTCATCAGGCCATGCGGCTCAAAGCGCTACGGAAGCGGCGCAGGGATATGACGAAGAACAGAGTTCCAATCACCAACAGGGCCGCAAATTGAGGCCACACCACGTCTAGCCCTGCGCTGCGGTACAAAATGGCTTGTCCAAGCGCGACAAAGTGTGTGGTGGGCGCCGCCAGCATAATAACTTGCACCAGCTCGGGCATGTTTTCGTAAGGGGTGGTGCCCCCCGACAGCATTTGCATCGGTACCAGTGTAAGCAGTAACAACAGTCCAAATTGCGGCATGCTGCGCGCCAGTGTGGCTAGAAAAATGCCCATCGAGGTTGTGGCAAACAGGTGCAAAGCCGCACCCGCCAGGAACAATGCGATCGACCCTTCGATGGGCACATTTAATAAGCCTTGAACGACGAACGCCAATGACAGCGCGGCCGCCACCAGTACGACCAGCCCCATCGACCACACCTTGGACAGCATAATTTCGGTGGGTGTAACAGGCATCACCAAAAGATGCTGGATGGTGCCATGCTCGCGCTCGCGAATGAGCGCTGCACCTGTCAGAATGATGGACAGCATGGTCACCAGGGAAATAATCTCCATGATGGCACCAAACCAGGAGCGCTCAAGGCTGGGGTTAAAGCGCATGCGCGTAGCCAGCTCGATGGGAAGTCCCGCCTGTGCGCGAGACCCCTGTACGAACTCGGCAACCTCGCCCAGCACAACCTGTTGAATATGCCCGCTGCCCACGAACGCTTGCGACATTCGCGTCGCATCTACGTTGAGCTGAATTTCAGGGTTCTTGCCGGCCAACACATCGCGCTGAAAGCTTGGTGGAATGTTCAGTACAAATGTGAATTGGCCCTGGTCCATGCCTGGATCAACGGCCTCCAGGCTAACCATACGCGGGGGCGCAAAGTAGGGCGGGTAAAAGGCGGATGCAATGCGGGCACTGAGCGGCGACTGGTCTTCATCAACAATGGCAATGGCCGCCTGATGCAGGGTTTCCGGAATGGCCGTGGCGGCCGTATAGACCGACACCGTAAAGGTGTAGACGATGAGCACCAGCATCATGGGGTCGCGCCACAGACTCCAGAGCTCTTTGATCCCCAATCGTCGTATGTTGGCCAATCGACGCATCACCTATCCTGTTTCTTCAGTAGCAGGGTGGCCAAGGTCAGAATCACAGGAACGGACACAACAAGCGGCCACACCGAGCTTCCTAAGTCAAAGAGGTCGAGCCCTTTTGCGAAAACGCCGCGGCTGATGGTGAGCATGTAGGTGGCGGGATAAAGTTGGCCGATCAGCGCACCCAACCCCTCCAGGGATGAGACCGGGTTCAACAACCCCGAAAACTGTACAGCCGGCAACATGGTGCCAATCATCGTCAGGAACATGGCCGCGATCTGACTACGGGTGAAGCTTGACGCGAACAGGCCAAAGCCCGTGGCGAACATCACGAAGATTAACGACGCCAGTGTTAGGGCCATAAAGCTGCCGGTGAGTGGGACACCGAACACCGTGACGGCGAGCATCACCATCATCAGGTAATTCAACATGCCGATGGCAATATAGGGCAATTGCTTGCCCAACAGAAATTCGGTGCGACGTACCGGAGTGACGTAGAAGTTGATGATGGAGCCCAGCTCTTTTTCGCGCACGACTGCTAGCGCTGCCAACATGGCAGGAATCAATAACAGCAGCAATGGAATCACAGCCGGAACGATGGCAGGAAGGCTTTCGATGTCGGGGTTGTAACGGAAGCGTGTTTCAATGTTCGCCGCTCCCAGCGCGGGCTCTACGCCGAGGCGGTGACGTGCCAGATCGAGCAGCCACTGGGTATGCATTCCTTGCAAATAGCCTTGTCTTGTGTCTGCGCGCTGGGGGTTTGCGCCATCGATCCAGGCTCCAATCTCCACTTTGGCCCCCCGCTGCACGTCGCGAGCGAATCCGGGTGGTAGCTCGATCGCCAACGCTAGTTCTCCGCTGCGCATGCGCGCATCCAAATCCCCGTAATCCAGAATCGGTGGTCGTTCAATGAAGTAACGTGAGCCCGACAAATTAAGGGCATAGGCATGGCTGAGGCTAGTTTGGTCGCGATCAAGTATGGCGTAGGGCAAATCTTCTACGTCCATGCTGATGCCATAGCCGATGATGAACATCAGCACGACTGTTCCAAGAAAGGCGAGTGCACGTCGAACGGGATCGCGTTGCAGTTGAAGCGTCTCTACGTGTGCATAGGTCAGCAGCCGGTTCAGGCTAAAGCGTGGTGGTCGCCGCATGTGCTGCGAACGCTGTGTCGGGTGCGGTGCGATTTGGGGCGACGGTGTAGATAGATCTCGATCAGCCTTGATACTCCAGCTGGCGCCACGCGGGTGCGCGCCACGC
>CAZMVM010000042.1:15826-22068 GCA_964569785.1 uncultured Pigmentiphaga sp.
GCGCCACGCGGGTGCGCGCCACGCTGATGCGCGTGGAGCCGTGCGGCCGCGGGTATCCCTTGGTCTTGTGCCTGGGGGCGCGTGAGCTCTGAGCGCTGTGTACGAGGAGTCGCGTTATCGGTCGTTATTGTGCTCACGTTGCCGTCGGCTAATTCTGACTTCGGTTGCCTCGCCACCCTCGCCGCCGTTGGCTGTGATGCTTGTCCGGATACGAATCGTTGCCCTTCGATGTCTTCAATGGCGTCCTCAAGGTAAGCGACGAAGGCATCTTCCAGCGTGTTCACACCGCGCTCTTGCTTGAGGTTCGCAGGTGTATTGCTGACCAAGACTTTCCCCGCGTGCATGAACGAAATGCGGTCGCAGCGCTCGGCCTCTTGCATGAAATGCGTGGAAATGAAGATTGTGACGTTGTCCTGGCGAGATAAATCGACGATAAGTTGCCAAAAACTGTCACGCGCAATAGGGTCAACGCCCGAGGTCGGCTCGTCCAAAATCAGGATGTCGGGGCTGTGGACGACCGCCACGGCAAGCGAGAGTCGTTGCCGCATCCCGAGAGGTAAGCTGTTGGGCAGGGCATGTAATACACCCTCAAGGGAAAACCGTTTGACCAAGCGTTCGATCCGCGGCTGTATTTCTTGCGGTGGCACATGAAACAACTGGGCATGGAGCTTCAGGTTTTGCCATACCGTTAGCTCGGAATACAGCGAAAAGGTTTGGGCCATGTACCCCACCCGTCGCCGTGTCTCGAGGTCGTCTGGGTTAACCGGCTGCCCGAATAACCAGGCCTGCCCTTCCGTGAGAGGTAACAACCCGGTCAGCATCTTCATGGTCGTGGTTTTGCCGCAACCATTCGAGCCAAGAAAGCCGAAGATCTCACCCTGCATGATGCGAAAACTGACATGGTCGACCGCGGTGAAGTCGCCAAAGCGCATGGTCAGCTCGCGCGCTTCAATCGCCACCGAGTCTGCCGCAACGTTGCGCTGGGGAATGACCACCGGCTGGTGCAGGCGCCGTTTCTCTTCTGGCAACAAGGCGATAAACGCGTCTTCCAACGACGTAGTGCCCGTTGCGGCGCGCAGTTGTGCAGCCGGGCCGGTTACCAGGATACGACCGTTATCCAGGGCAACGAGCTGGTCGAACCTCTCGGCCTCTTCCATGTAGGCCGTGGCAACCAAGACCGTCATGCCGGCGCGTTCTTGACGAATGCGTCCGATAAGCTCCCAGAACTGGCGGCGCGCGAGCGGGTCGACACCCGTCGTGGGCTCGTCCAAGATTAATAGATCCGGGTCGTGAATGAGCGCACAGCACAACCCCAACTTTTGCTTCATCCCACCCGAAAGCTTGCCCGCCGGCCGATCCAAAAACTCGTACAGCCCTGTGCTTTGCGTTAAGGCATCAATGCGTTGGCGCCGTTCCGCGCTACGATGGCCAAATAGCCGCCCAAAAAACTGCAGGTTTTCTTCCACCGAAAGTGTCGGATAAAGGTTCCTCCCCAAGCCCTGCGGCATGTATGCAATGCGCGGACAAATGACCGTACGATGGCGGGCGTTACGCATATCGCCGCCTAGCGTGAGCAACTCGCCCGTTTGCAGGGCGCGGGCTCCGGCGATCAGGGAAAGCAAAGTTGATTTGCCGACACCGTCGGGGCCGATCAAGCCCACCATTTGGCCAGCATGAATGTCGAGATCAATGTTGTCGAGCGCTTGCGTTTTGCCATAACGATGGCTGACACCACGCGCCTGAACAGCGTACGCGGGCATAGTTATCGCGGGATATTGATTTGAAGTTGCTCGGGCCATTCGACCGCATCATCCAGCCGAATCCATGCCACACCGGGCAAGCCGGTTTTGACTTGCTCCAAATGCCTGCGCAACAGCTCCTGATCGATGCGGGCCCGAACCCGGAACATCAGCTTTTGCCGCTCGCTCGCGGTTTCAACGGTTTTGGGTGTGAACTGAGCGACACTGGAGACAAACGAAACCTCAGCTGGCACGACATAATCGGGATAGGCATCAAGCACCAGGTGAACGGGCGTGCCCAAAGCGATACGACCGGCAGCGGTTTCGGGCAGGAAAAACGTCATGTAGACGTCGCTGAGGTCGACCACATTCATTAGTTTGCCGCCCGCGGCCAGTACTTCGCCCGGTTGTGCGATGAGATACTGAACACGTCCGCTGCGCGGTGCCTTGAGCGTGCTGTCGTCAATTTCCGCCTGAATTCGGGCGACTGTCGCTTCCGCCGCCTTAATGGTTGATTGTGCGCCCTTTAGTTGCGCACGAGCAGCATCAACAGCTGCTGCGGCTGCCGTTGCCTGTGCTCGCGCAGCCGCCAGCACAGCCTCTGTGCTTAGCACGGCTGCTCGGTGATCATCCAGGGTTTGCTGGGCCGTAGCGCCCCTCGAAGCAAGGCTCTCCGTGCGCGCAAGGCGTTGTTTGGCGAGCTTGAGTTCGCTTTCATACTGCGCTACCCGGGCTTCGGCGGCCTTTTGTTCGCTCACGCGCGCGGCGACCAGGGCTTGCAGGCCGATCAAGGAGTCGCGGGCCTGTTGTAGTTGGGCTTCCGCTTCAGCGCGCTGTGCCAGCAGTGTGTCCACTTGCATTTGAGCCAGCACTTGTCCGGCCTCGACGAAACTCCCTTCGTTGACCAGGATGGCTTCGACGCGCCCCGGTAGACGGGTGGCAATATCGATTTCGGTGGCTTCGATCCGGCCGTTCCCCCGCACGAACGCATCATCTGGCCAGGGGGCTCGAACGTTATTCCAATAATACGCAACCACCAGGGCCGCAGCCATGATCACCACAATGAGGAGCCACTTGTTTTTCCAAGCTTGCATAAATTGTTCTCGCCGAAGGGTGCTACAGGCATGGTTGTGATGCTACTTCACCGTAATCACGGTGCCGACAGTTTATTGAACCCCTTGCACTCAAGTTTCTAAGGATTATTCCTTTTTTGGAACAATCCGGTGCGTTTCGGGGTCTTACTCGAAGGACGGAAGAGGCATACAGTAGTCGTATCACTTACCGGACTCTACAGAGAAAAGCCATGAATACGACATCGGTCAAAACCGTTGCGTCGCAGGAGGTGCAACGTTCGCGGCGGGTCGAGCAGGTCATCGCGGGGCGGCCCACGTCGGATGGTGCCGGCGTCAAGCTAACCCGGGTCTTGTCGCAAAACCTGCAACGCCGCCTTGATCCTTTTCTAATGCTGGATGCCTTTGGCAGCGACGATCCGGACGATTACATTGCTGGCTTCCCCGATCATCCGCACCGCGGTTTCGAAACGGTCACCTATATGATCGCGGGTCGCATGTTGCATCGGGACAGCGCGGGGA
This sequence comes from uncultured Pigmentiphaga sp., assembly GCA_964569785.1. Classification (GTDB taxonomy): domain Bacteria; phylum Pseudomonadota; class Gammaproteobacteria; order Burkholderiales; family Burkholderiaceae_B; genus Verticiella. The sequence continues at coordinate 19,158 of CAZMVM010000042.1, forward strand.
ATGAAGGCTTGTTGCAGAACGGGGATGTGCAGTGGATGACCGCCGGTCGAGGCGTGATCCACTCGGAAATTCCGCAACAAGAGGAAGGGGTGATGGAGGGGTTCCAGTTGTGGCTCAACCTGCCCGCCAGCGCAAAGATGACCGAGCCGTGGTATCGCGACATCCCCAACGATGAGCTACCCAAGTTTGTCACCGATGAGGGAGTGGCGGTGACGGTTATAGCCGGCACAAGTCACGGCGTCGAGGGGGCGGTGCAGCGCGAAATCACAGAACCCATGTACTTGGATGTCCATTTGCCCGCCGGAGCAGTCTATCGGCAGACCCTGCCCCCCACTCATAATGCGTTCGTGTATGTGTATCGGGGCGAGGTCGAGATCGAAGGGCAGGCTGTCCCTACCCAGCGCATGGGATTGCTGGATAACCGTGAAGATGCGGATGGTGTTGTGATAAAGGCGCGCACCGACGCACGGGTTTTGCTGCTGGCAGGGCGCCCTTTGAACGAGCCAATCGTTCAGTATGGCCCGTTCGTTATGAACAGCGAGGAAGAGATTTATCAGGCAGTGCGCGATCTGCGCGAAGGTCGGCTGGCCTAGGCTGCACCGCTCTAGGTATCCGGGAGCGCGAGAGCAAGGATCACGGCCGGGTCTGGGTGCTTCCGTTCACACGATGTGTCAGTCAGCAACAGCAGTTGGCAGGGTGCCAGCACGGGTATTCACCGCAGGCCGCCGCTTAATTTCGCGTGCCCCGATTGCCAAGCGCTTCAGACGGAGTCTGTTCACTGGGCTGGTCACGTGACCGCTCTGCACACGGGAAATCGCCCAGACGGCGCGGTTGGTTCCGGCCCACGTTTGATCCGGGTCAAGCTTGCGTAACTTACTTGTTCACTTTTTGGGACGGTTACGGCAAGCTGAATCTTTAAAGTTCCTAGTGTTGAAGCAGAGCTGTTCTGCTGCGCAAGAAGTCAACACTATTTGGAGGCATCCCACGATGCATCGACCCGATACCGAACCGCGTCGGTCTCTTTATTTCGACTACAAGATTTATCCGGCCTGGCTCCCGTCACAAGCAGCCGGCCAAGACGCGCGTGCGCGCGTAGTAATCGTGGGCGCTGGGCCCATCGGCTTATCCGCGGCGCTTGACCTTGCTCGCTACAACATTCCGTGCGTTTTGCTTGAAGCCGAGCAACAAGTGTCGGAAGGAAGTCGCGCCATTGTATTCACCCGCCGCTCGATGGAAATCCTCCAGCAAATCGGCGTGGCAGAACGCATGTCGCAGGCGGGGTTGCCCTGGCGCTACGGGAATTCATACTACCGTGGTGAGCGCGTATTCCGGATGGAGGCGCCCCACGACCCGGACGATCGCTTCTTCCCCATGCTCAACCTGCAGCAACAGGTGCTCGAAGAGTTTTTAGTGGACGCCGCCCACGCCAACGAGTTGATCGACCTGCGCTGGGGTAACAAAGTCACCGGGCTCGAACAGACCGAAGACGGCGTACGCCTTGAAGTCGACACGCCGGAGGGGCCTTATACACTGGAGGCGGACTGGGTCGTTGCGGCCGATGGGGCACGGTCGAATATCCGAAGCATGATGGGACTGAAGCTCGAAGGGGATTCCTACGAGGGCCGATTCGTCATTGCAGATATCAAGATCGACCTTGATCTACCCACCGAGCGTCTGGCGTTCTTCGACCCCGAGTGGAACCCGGGCAATACGGTGTTGATGCACCGCGAGCCCAACAACATCTGGCGCGTCGATTATCAGCTTCCCGAAGGAGAATCGCCCGAAGAAGCGCTGCAACCCGAATCGCTGAAAGCGCGCATCGATGCACAGCTTAAGATGATCGGTGTCGAGAACCCTAAGTGGGAGCTCGACTGGTGCTCGGTTTACTCGGCGCGGGCGTTAACGTTGCCCGATTATGTTCACGGCCGGGTCATATTTACTGGCGACGCAGCACACATGCTGCCCATTTTTGGCGTGCGCGGCGCCAACACAGGCTGGCAAGATGCCCACGATTTGATCTGGAAACTGGCCTTTACGGCACATGGTTGGGCCGGCCCGCAATTGCTTCCCTCGTATTCAAGTGAGCGCGTCGCCGCCGCACGGGAAATTATCGATGAGGCGGGCAAGAGCACCCGGTTCATGACCCCGCCTTCGCGCGGCTTCCGGTTGCTTCGGGACGCCGTATTATCATTGTCTCTCACGCATGAGTTTGTGCGTCCATTGTTCCACTGGCGAACGTCGCGACCGCACGATTATGCCGAGTCAGAGCTGAATTCTCGCAGCGATGACAACAACCTCTTCCACGGCGGCCCGCGCGATGGCGCTCCATTGGTCAACGTGCATCTTAACGAAGCAGGTTACTTTTTCGACCACTTGGGGGCGGCGTTTTATCTGCTGGATTTCTTCTCCGGGGATGCGATCGCAGGCGACATTCTCTCAGAGGTCGATGCCATACGGGCGCGTGGGATTCCATTCGAAATTATCGCCATTCGTCACGACGCTGCGACCCCAGTACAAGGCGCCGACCGGGTCTTGCCTGATCCAACCGGCCGCTTCCGAACCAAATACGGCGTGTTAGGAGACGGCGCTGCCTACCTTGTGCGGCCCGACCAGCACGTTTGCGCACGCTGGCTCAGCCTGTCGGCTGATCGCCTGCGCGCCGCGATTCAAACCGCGCTCGGCTATTGATCGAGGAGCACGACATGAAGGAACTAACCGTCTCTGAATTGGAACAGGTGTACGACGCTTTGGCTGTAGCCATCGATCGCGCCACTCCCGATAAATCCGAGCTTTTCTTGGTGAAGCTCGCGTTGCTGTCGGCTCAAGCCCTCGGCAACGCTGAGCAGTTCATCGCGCTTACCGAGTCGGCACTGAACGATTTGTAAGCTCATTTTTAAGGAGTTGATCATGA
>CAZMVM010000043.1:0-21745 GCA_964569785.1 uncultured Pigmentiphaga sp.
AACCGGATCCAGCTTCGCCCGCTCGACCTCGTCCAGCGTGAAGTGTAGAACCTGGGTTTCGCCGTTTGTTGCCTCAAACTCCAGACGAAAAATCGGAGCCCCCGCCGCGGGAACCGCCGTATCGCCCGGCTGTTGTCCTTCTGCCGCCTCCGAATCCGATTCGGGAGCACGCAAAATGCCGGTGAATGTCCGCCTGCCTTCAAACGGCGCCCGCAGCCTGATTTGCGCACGCTCGCCCGCAAAACGAAAGTAGTCGTTTACCCGCCGCAGCGGCCGATCGGTACCGGGCGAACTCACCTCGAGGTGTTCGTAGCTGATGTTCTCCACTTCGAACACGCGGGACAATTGGCGCGATACGACCTCACAGTCTTCGATACGCACTCCGTCTTCGCGGTCGATGGTTACTCGCAACAGGCCACGCCCAAGGCGTTCGACGTCGACGATCTCGACGCCGAGCCCAGCAACGGATTGCTCCACCAGCGCGTATAAATCTGTCATATATAAAAAAAAATGGGCGGCGCCGCCAACCCATCCGATTAAACCATGGCTGGGTGACCAGCCCTGAATTTTCGACCCTACGCGTAAGCTGGTATGGCCTGCTTGCCTTGACGCAGCACACTGCCGCATCGTGTATGGGAAGCCTTCAACCAGCTACGCTTTGTGCGGGGCCGCAGCACATGACAACGACTACAAGCGGGCTACCCCACAATCTGTGTAAGCCCACTACTTTGTAAAGTTACGGGAAATCGTCGCCAAGCTCAAGATTGTATCTGACTTTGCTGCTCGGATCAAACCGTTACCTGCCGTGGAGCCCCTCACTGCCCATCGGACCAGGAAAAGCCTGCTGCTACCGTTGCATGTGCATCGAAAGCACCACCTTCAGGGCACTCTTCGACTATCCCACACCGCCAATGCAGTGAAGAGCCTCTTGCCGCTTACAAGCCAATAACGTCAGGACCGCCCGAAATGGACCTTAACCGCATTAGGCCACTGGGGAGCACGCAACTCTCCACGGATTCCCGCATCCGCCACTTCTGCTTCGAGCGTAACCGTCGCATCACCCTGGTCGAAACTGAGCGTGATATGACTTCCTTGTACCCGCCCATCCTTGACAGGGAGCTCGACCCCTTGAAGTTCGACGACACCCGACAGGTTCTGGAAGCTCTGATGCAACTCCACGCGCTGCGGATATCGCGCGTCGTTTGTATCTTGACCGGGTGGCGGTGTCAGGACCCATTGCCCTGCCACGTTCGCGGGCACCACCCAATACAAAAGATCGCTTTGCTTGACCCGGTTAACCGGCTTGTTGGGTGCATCGACGGTGATCTTGCGATCGGGCTCCCATTCGCCGAAGCCGTAATCGTGGGAAACAATGCGGGTCCCCGGCTTCACCGTCTCTAGAATGCGCGGCCGTAACTTCACGTTCACATCGGGCAACAAATACATCATGATGACCGTTGCCTGGCTGAGATCCGTCTCGAATAAGTCTTGCACCACAAAATGCGCGCGATCGGCTACGCCCGCTTCTGCCGCACGCTCGTTCGCAAGTTGAACCAGACGAGGATCAATATCGACTCCAAAGCCCCGCGCTCCGCGTTGGGTAGCAGCGCCGATGAGCAGACGCCCATCCCCCGACCCGAGATCAATGACGAAATCGTCTGGGCCTACCCCCGCAAGCTCGAGCATGGCATCAACCACGTTGTCGGGAGTCTGCACGTACGGAACGTCTAAGCCGCTGTCGCTGTACGCCAAAGCGTGGGCCCCGCTGTATCCAAAGCACCCCACCAGGAATGTACCGATTAAACCCTTGATCAACGAGCGTCGGCGAGACGCTGAAGGTACGCGCTGAGCCGGTTGGCCGAGTGCGGATGGAGAGGTAGACGCAAAGGTGGAAGACCGAAAGATATACGACAGCTGCTTCAAAGTACTGGAGTCCTTACGAGTTGCTGTTATCAGGAGTGGTTGCCTAGGACTGCCCGCAAACCGCGATCGCCATGCGACAACATCACATGTCCGGCAGTATACAGAAGCGCATCTTGCCTGACTGTCATTGTTGAACGCAAGGAAAATAATGCTGTGAGCGGGCGACACTTCTGTGCGGGCACCCGAGCGCGATGACGTTAAATAGTACCCGCCGCAGGCCATATTCGCCGCGCGGCAAGCCTTACAGAAAGACGCCCACCACGAACCGCTGGCGCTCGTACGCTTGACCTGCCGCCGATGCCTGAGCGCTGCCTACGCGATGCGAGGCTGAAACTCTGAGGTAACGGTATAGTCAGATTCTGCGTGTTTACTTGAACTACAAGCGAACCAGCCAGCCAACTTTCCAGGAGATTTGGATGAAATACATCGACCATCAGCCGTGCGGTGGCCCGGATGTTCTCAAGGTAAGCGAAATGCCTACCCCCGAGCCCGGTCCGAGTGAGGTCCTGATCGAGGTGCATGCAGCAGGTGTGAATCGTCCTGACATTGCACAGCGATTGGGCAATTACCCACCTCCACCAGGCGCATCCCCCGTCCTCGGACTGGAAGTGGCCGGTAGGATCACGAAGCTTGGATCTGAGGTGACACGCTGGAAAGTCGGCGATCTGGTGTGCGCACTCACCCCCGGCGGTGGCTATGCCGAATACTGCGTTGCTCCTGCCGACCATTGCCTTCCTGTCCCGAAGGGGTTCACCTTGATCGAAGCAGCATCGCTGCCCGAGACCTATTTCACCGTGTGGACCAACGTGTTTGACCGCGCAAAACTGCAGCCCGGCGAGCATTTTCTCGTTCACGGGGGTTCCAGCGGGATCGGTTCAACTGCGATCCAGCTTGCCAAACAATGGGGCGCAACCGTCTATACGACCGTTGGGAACGACGAAAAAGCTCAGTTTTGTCGCGACCTCGGGGCCGACGTGGTCTACAACTACAAAGAAGTCGATTGGGCGGCCGAACTGTGGGAACAAACTCAAAAACGCGGGGTAGACGTCATCCTGGATATGGTCGGGGGTGACTACGTCATGAAGAACCTCCGCTCACTGGCAATTGAAGGCCGCCTGGTTAGCATTGCATTTTTGCAAGGCCGTAAAGTTCCCGATTTTGACATCGGTCCGCTCATGACGCGCCGACTGACGTACACCGGTTCAACGCTTCGACCGCGTAGCGATGAAGACAAGGCAAAAATCGCCGACGCATTAATCACACATGTTTGGCCGATGTTCGAAGCCGGCAAGCTCAAATCATGCGTCTACAAGACCTTTCCCTTTGATCAAGTGCGTGCCGCCCATGAGCTGATGGAGTCTTCGCAACACCTCGGTAAGATAGTGCTCGAAATCAAGCCAGCCTGAAACCCCTAACGAACGAGGGGCGCCACTTGCTACCCACGATGGACACCACAGCAACAAGCGTACGCAAATTCCTATATAGCCATTACTTTTCCGGTGGGGTACGCCAGGCCGTTGGCGTGTTGACACCGCCGTTCGTCTTCATTGGCGGCTTGCATCTTCCCACCATTGGAGTCGCTGCGGCTTTTGGCGCCCTGTGCGTGTCCATCATCGATCAGCCGGGTCCTCACCAACATCGCCTGCTTAGCATGCTGGGTTGTGTTGTACTGGGCACGCTGACCGCCTTGCTGACGGGGCTGGCCACGGCATTCAACCCCTTGCTCATTGTCACCGTCGTCTGCCTAACATTCTTCTTCGGTTTGTTCTCTGCGCTTGGCCGCAAGGCCAGTTTGGTGGGATTTGGCTGCCTGCTGCTGATGACACTCACCATGCACACGCCCCTGACGCCTCAGGAAGCATTGGTGCATGCGGCAGCCACCTTGGGAGGTGGTCTGTGGTACACGCTTTTCAGTGTTGTTGTCGGACGCCTGCAGCCGCTCAAGCAGGAGAAACAGGCATTGGCAGTGGCGCTCTTCGCGCTCGCGGAGTTTATCGCCGCACGATCCGAGTTTTATGACGTCACACGCGACCTGGAAGACGCATATCGTGCTCTGGTGCCCAAGCAGTCAGCATTGGCCGAGAAAGTCCAAGCTGCCCGGGACTTAATCCTGCGCATTTTGCCGGGGTCCAGTCCCTCGGCAGCTGACTACGAACGCGTCAAACTTGGCAATATTTTTGTCGATATGGTCGACTTGCAAGACACAATGCTGGCGACCTATACCGACTACACGGTACTGCGCGAGGCCATTCCCGACTCCGACTTTCTGCTGTTTGCCGGCCAAGCGTTGCGCCAAGTGGCACGCGACATCGATCGTATTGGTTTGGCCATCATCGAAGACCGGATTCCGCGACGCTCCACTCAAATCAAGGCGCAGCTCAGAGCGATGGAGTACGAGACTGTGCTCATGAAAAACTGCGGCTTTCCCGCCGAGTCGCCGCAAGCATGGATCGTAATTGTTCAAGTACTCCGCCGCTTACGGACAGCAGCACGCTTGTTAGCGCGTATGGATATGCATGCGCGAATGCCACAAACCAACTCCGCTCCGGAACTCCTTCTACGAGCAGACAAATCTTTACGGCGCTTTGTATCCCGCGAAGACATTAGCGTGAAGCGTCTGCTGTCACATCTCACCTTGGGCTCTGCACATTTTCGTTACGCGGTTCGGTTGTCGCTTGCCGTTGGCGTGGGCTTGGCAGTCGCCAGCCTGCTGGCCTGGATCGCCACCCGCGTTGGTACCGAGCTGGGCCGCCAGGGCTACTGGATCGTACTAACGATACTGGTCATCATGAAACCCGGCTTTGCGCTTTCTTGGCAGCGCAATCGACGCCGCCTTGCTGGTACTCTCATCGGTTGCGCAATCGTAGCAGCCCTACTGGCCGGCACCGACCTACCCCTCGTCCTGCTGTCCGTCATGCTCATCGCAAGCATTTTGAGCAACAGCCTAGTACAGATTAATTACATGGCGAGCTCGGTGCTCAATACGATGTTCGTGTTGTTGGCGTTTCATTTTCTGTCGCCCGGGTCACTCCTGCTCATTGGAGAGCGTGCATTTGATGCGCTGCTTGGATCACTGATTGTTTTCGGTTGCAGTTTTGTCCTGCCATCTTGGGAGAGTCGCTCGATTGGTACGATCGCTCGTGCAGCGATCGCTGCAAATCGACGCTTCCTGCAGGCAGCTGCTAATCCTCCTGACCCCCCCAGAGCCTCCCCCGCAACACGAGACGATGTTGCTTGGAGGCTAGCTCGTCGCGACGCGCAGGCTTCGTTCGCTAACTTTGCCGATGCCTACTACCGAATGATGCGCGAGCCCAAATCGCAGCGAATCGCCGTGTCGAAGCTGAACGATTTGTTGGTCCAAACCAATATGCTGACCGCGCAGATCTCCACGCTCAGCCCCTTGATGACCGTGGTTGGCCCGGCCGAACAACAGCCGGAGAACCTGCGCCGTTTATTCGCAGAGTGGGATGCAGACCTGCACCTGGTTGAAACTCTTCTGGCAGAGCCACTCACGCGCCAACTGCCTGGGCTCGAAGCCCCGCCCCCTCAATCGCGCGCCACCACAGAAACCCTCAGCAGCATTGCCCGCGCATTAAGCGAAACAATTGAGTCACGGCAAAGTGAGATTGAAATCGACGAGACGGGATTACCGGCGTTCGAAATCGCTCACCTTACTCATCAATTGCGACAAATTGGACGCACCATACAACGTATCGGCGACGACGCTGTAGCGGTGCGAGAGCAAGCCCGAGCGCCCGACGAGCTAAACCCTGCCGCGCCACCCACTCGCACTGTCATCCCACAAAGCTGAGATGACCGCGGTCGCAGGTAAATCATTCTTAATACGAACACGCTTTTGACGAGACGTCTGACCGGAAACCAGCTCGACATCCGAGCGCCCCACCCCGATCGTACGCGCAATGAAACGTACGAGCTCCTGATTGGCTTTTCCATCGACGGGAGGAGCTGCAAGCCTGAGTTTCAAGGCCGTGCCGTGTAGACCCTGAACCTCGGTGACACGTGCACCCGGCTGCACGTGAAGCTCGAGCAACCACCCTGGGGTGGCAGGCCGCAGCCAACTTGGCAATGCATGACTCATGCGCGCAGAAGATGATAAAGATTGCGCAACATGCCCGCTGTGGCCCCCCAAATGAATCGATGACCAAACCGCATCGAATAGTATCGGCGCACCACGCCATCTTTTAGCGCTGCGGTGTGTAATCGGTGATTTTGCGGATTCATCAAGAACTCGAGGGGCACCTCAAAAACCTCGGCAACTTCAAAGGGATCGTGCATGACGCGAAACCCCGGTGCGGTCAACCCAACGACCGGGGTCACTCGGTAGCCCGTCGCCGTCAGGTACTCGGGCAAGGTGCCCAACACTTCGATGTGCGATCGATCGACCCCGGTCTCTTCCTCGGTTTCACGCAAAGCAGTCTCGATGAGCGTAGTGTCGCCGGGATCGGCACGTCCGCCTGGAAAGCAGATTTGGCCGGCGTGATCGTGCAGATGCGCGGAACGTTGGGTGAGCATCACTTGAAGCCCGCACTCGCGAACAACGAGGGGCACGAGTACTGCAGCAGGCACGGGGATTTCGCGCCCTGGAAGCGGTCGGCGGCTTTCGTCCGCCAATTCGGGGGTCCAGGGACGCGGATGTCGGAACAACTGACGCAACCGTTCAGGCGTCAGTTGGCTGGCGTCTAGCGCGGGCAAACCGTCACTGCGCACTTCCCACGGTTGGTCAGCAGGATCGGCAATGCGACTTAACGACTGATATGCAGATGAAGAACTTGAAAGTGTCTGGGACATAAAGAAAAAGGTACCCAAAACGAGTACCTTTTATCTTATACCCCGGCACATTGCTGAAGCAAAGCGGCTGAGCCAGCTGCTTTACCACTGACTAGCCTAGACGCCCTAATATGCAAGAACGATGCAGTACGGCGAGCGCAGATCAGCAGTGACCGCGATGCTTAGGCTGCGCCGGGCACCTACTTGTTGTTCGGGGTCTTGCGAACGAGCTTCTCTTTAATGCGAGCCGCCTTACCCGAGCGATCGCGCAGATAGTAAAGCTTGGCGCGTCGCACGGCACCGCGGCGCTTGACCTCGATGCTGGCAATTTGGGGCGAATAAAGCTGGAACGTGCGTTCTACCGCTTCACCCGAAGAAATCTTACGCACGATGAACGACGAGTTCAATCCACGGTTGCGACGGGCAATGACAACGCCTTCATACGCCTGAACACGGCGTCGTGTGCCTTCAACCACATTCACGTTAACGACAACCGTATCGCCAGGACCAAACTCGGGAATTTCTTTCCCCTCGGTCAGGCGCTTGATTTCTTCCTGCTCGAGAATCTGAATGAGATTCATTGGATTAGACTCCGTAAGCCATCATGCGTCACGACTTGTGTTAGTTAGCGCTACGTCGTACGAGAGGATGGGGTTATTAAAACTTGAAAAGCAAACCAAAAATTATAGCGTAGATTGCCGGCACCTAGCGAACCACCGGTTCGCTGTGAATCAAATCCCGCATGCGCTTCCCCAACTAGTCAGTATGGCTCTTTGCGGCCGCGTCACGTAACCGACTTAAATAGGCCTCGTCGGCCGCGGAGAGCAAGCCCTGCTGGCGGGCACGTTCGATCAGGTCAGGACGGCGCTCCGCGGTGAGACGAAGCGATTGTTCGCGTCGCCAGCGGGCAATAAGCGCATGATGTCCGGACAACAGCACGTCGGGCACACGCATTCCACGGAAATCTTCCGGCCGGGTGTAATGAGGGCAATCCAACAGCCCGTCAAGCGAATCGCTGAACGAGTCTTGATCTGCCGACAAGTCGTGACTCAGCACTCCGGGCAGCAGGCGAACAACCGCATCAATGACGGCAAGGGCAGCAATTTCTCCACCGGAAAGTACAAAATCGCCCAGTGAAAGCTCCTCAGTAACGACGGTGTCGATAAAGCGTTGGTCGACACCTTCATACCGCCCACACACGAGAATTGCTCCGGGCCCTTGCGCCAACCGCGTCGCCAAGTCCTGATCAAAGCGGCGACCTGCGGGAGATAAGAGAATGACGGGCACCTCTTGAGCACCGCCCCGGCTCGCCCTGGCTCGCTCAACGGTGGTCAAGAGCGGTTCGGCCAACATCACCATACCGGGGCCGCCACCATAGGGCCGGTCGTCGACGGTTCGATGGGGATCGGTCGTGGCATCGCGCGGGTTCCAGCGCTGCAACTGCCACAGCCCGCGAGCATGCGCGCGCCCAGTCACGCCTTGATCCACCACGATGTCGAACATCGTCGGAAAGAGCGTCACGACGTCAAAGCGCAATGGCATTAGAAATCGGCAGGCCAGTTAGTGTCGATGCGCCGGGCGGCGAGATCGACGTCCAATATATGGGCGCTTACGAACGGTATAAGAATCTCGGCAGATGATGTCTGCGTTTTCTCGGTATTTTCAGCGGACGTCCGCTGGACATGCAACACGGCGTGGGCGCCGTTATCACTTACCTGCACGACGCGCCCCAATGGGAGGGAATCACCGCCCTTCAATCCCTCACCGCTTGCCTCGGTGCCTGCAGCCTCGGGAGCTACTGTATCTTCAACACTGAAGACCGAGCAGCCGATGAGATCGACCCAATAGTACTCGCCGTCTTCCAGGGGAGGGAATTGCGAGCGGGGTACCAGCACCCTGCTACCGCGCAATTCGGCAGCTTCTTCACGGGTTTGAATACCCTCAACTTGAGCGATGTACGTCGCGCTATGCGGCCGGACGGCTCGCACCTGTACCCTTTGCACGGCATCATCGTGCCGGTGGCGCAGCCACCACTCTTTGGCTTGAAGCAGAACGTCGGACTCCGTGCTGTATGGATCAATCTTGATCCACCCGCGCACGCCATAGGCGCCGCGCACCCTACCCAGCTCTACCAGGTCGGATGGAGGTAACGTACTGACTCTATGCACGTGCATTGACGCCAGGAAACAGCATACCCGACGCTTTAAACAACGACGGGCTTAAGCTGCTGCTGCGGCGCTCGAGGACGCTTTGTACTGCTTAACGAGCCGCGCCACGGCCGGCGACATCTGCGCCCCATTGCCTACCCAGTACTCGACGCGTTCCAGCGACAGGCGCAGACCTTCTTCGCCTTCTCGGGCAACGGGGTTATAAAAGCCCAAACGCTCGATGAAACGACCGTCGCGGCGGTTGCGAGAATCGGTCGCAACGACATTATAGAATGGTCGCTTCTTAGAACCGCCGCGAGCCATGCGAATCACCACCATAGGTAATCCCCTAAATCGGTAAGATAAAAAACAAAGCCAGCTAGTATAGCCTGCCGAGCTACCAAGCGGCAAGCCACGCGCAAAGGTTATTTATGCCCAGAAACTCTGTCGATGCTGCCACGGACCGCATCAATCTTCCGCCGATCACGCTCGAAGAAATTGCCGCATCGTAAGAACACACCGTCATTCTTACGGTGAACAACCGTTTGGCGCGGCGACTAATTACAGACTTTGCCCAGGCGCTACGTGGCGGTGATCGGGCCGCTCGTCCTGTGCCCGCTATTCTGCCACTGTCGCAATGGATAGACGCTTTGGCAGAAACGGCGGCGTTCACCTGTGAGGAACCACTTCGCGCACACCGGCTGGATGCTTTCGCGTCGCAGCTCGTGTGGCAGGAGGCGATTCGGGAACATAGCAACGGCTTGCTGGATTTGAACGAATGCGCCCGCTTGGCCGCCGATGCCGAGCACTTAATCCAAGAGTGGTACGTATCTACCGCCAACCCAATGGGCCATGAAGAACTGGATCAGTTCCTGCAATGGCGTGAGCAATATCATGCCTTGTTAGAACAATATGATGCAGATGATGCCGACACGCGGTTCAATCGCCTGCTTGAAGAAATTGCGGCAGGTCGGCTGCGTTTACCACGACGAGTAGTGTGGGCTGGAATCCGAGAGGTGTCGCCACGTCAGCAACGGCTTCGGCAACTCCTCGACGAGCAAGGATGCCGACAACTCGAGCTAAGCGACACCCCCCTTCTCGGGCTCGCCCCTGCTCCCGTACGCGTCGAGGCGGCCGACCATCACGACGAGTGGCGCTGCGCTGTGGAGTGGGCGCGTGAGCAACTGCGCGACCCGACACGCACGGTAGCGATTGTCGCCGTTAACTTGCAAAGCGAAGTTGCCCACGCTCGACGTATTCTGCATCGCAGTCTACCTGTCGATGTTTACAACGTGAGTGTGGCACGACCCTTGTCGGAATGGCCGTTAGTTCGGGCGGCCTTGAGCTGGCTGAAGCTTCTCATTGAGCCGCTCCCATACGCTCCTGCCGACGCGGGCGCCGCCTTGCTCGGGGGCCATTGTGCCGGGCACCTGGAAGAAGCCGGTATGCGTGCTAGCGTTGACGCGCGTTGGCGCTTACGTGAAACCCTGGCCATCGATGAGGAAGCTTGGCATCGTGCGCTGTCGAGCTGTCCGCGCTTGAAGCGCGCCTGGGATCACACTGTGACGGAACGCAATTCGTGGATGGGCACGCAGAGCAGTACGGCGGCGTGGGCTGCTCGCTTTCGTAAAGCGCTACACCACCTCGGATTTCCCGGGCGTCCCACGCTGGATAGCACTGCCTACCAGGTCCTCGAAGCCTTTGAAGACGCCTTGGCCCAGTTTGCGGCACTCTCGCCTTTGAACGAATCGCTGTCCGCGGATGAAGCCCATCGGTTACTGTCTCGTCTCGCCTATGAAACGCCCTTTCAACCCGAGCGTCCCGCACACGCACGGCTCGATGTGCTAGGCATGCTCGAGGCCGAGGGGGGGCGTTGGGATGCCATCTGGATTACGGGGCTTACCGACCGCGCACTGCCTGCTGCGCCAGCACCGAACCCCTTCTTGCCTGTTCAGTCCTTAGCCGCAGCCCAAGCGCCCCGCTCCACCACGGCGCGCGAGCTACGATACGCACACGACCTGTTCGCCTCCCTGCTCCGATGTACGCCGGAAGTAATGGTCAGCCACCCACGCCGGAATGGCGATGAAGAACTGGCCCCCTCTCCCCTCATCGCCAACTTCCCGCTTGGCAAAGCACCGACGCCAGCCGCGCCATCACCCATCGTTTCTGCCTCCGGTGTGAACCTACGTCCGGGGTTAGAAACGGTTGTTCGAGACCCGGCACCTCCCCTTGAGCAAGGGAACATCATTCGGGGCGGCGCGCATATTCTTGAGGCCCAGGCGCGCAATCCATTGTGGGCGTTCGTACGTCACCGACTGGGCGCTCAAGAGATGCCAACATATGCAGAAGAGCCGCCGCTTGCCCTTTTGCGTGGCAATTTTCTCCATGCAGCGCTCGAACACGTGTGGCGAACCGTGAAATCGTCGTCTGCATTGGTCGCTGCAATGTCTAGCGGACTGTTGTCAGAGCACATCGACGCCGCCCTGAGCCATGCTCAGGAAGTCGAGTTAATGCACCTAACGCCTGCACTGCGCGCCCTGGAAGTTGAACGGGCCCGTCGCATTCTGCATAACTGGTTAGAAATAGAATGCGCGCGCGCACCTTTCAACGTTGCACTGATCGAACATGAGCGAGCCTGGTGCCGTGGGCCCTTAGAGATCCGCTTGCGCATGGATCGCGTCGATCGGTTGCAAGACGATGGCTCACTTGTGATCATCGACTACAAAAGTGGCAATCGGCTGGACATCCACGGTTGGCTGCGCCCCCGCCCTGTATCACTACAGCTCCCGCTATATGCGGTGGCGCTTCAGGAAAGCGGTACCAGCCGCGCTGCCGCGTACTTATCTTCCGAGGTAGACAAAGCGCAAGCCGCACGGTACGCACAGTTTGGTGACGCCCCAGAAGCAGGTGCAGAATTCGACGCTGGGTCTGCTGACGCAGATCCTGTTGCGGCCATCGTCCTAGCCCGATTGACCGCCCGTGACCCCGCCGTCGCCGGGCTCAGCGGCGTCGACCTTGCGTGGCCAGGTGTTCATTATCTTGCAAGCGACGAGAACCCGCCTCCCCCCCGCGGGCTGGCTGCACAATTTTTCAAGCAGGATTGGAGCGCCTGGTTGGCACAATGGCGCACAGCCATTGAATCGCTGGCCGACGAATTCATCCAAGGCTATGCCGATAACGTCGTGTTCGACGAGAAAGACCTCGAGTTTTGCGATGTACGTCCATTTCTTCGACGCCAACTCGTCGATGACGCAATCAACTGATGCCTATGCTTCCACGTGACCACGCGGCACGCCGCGCTGCACTCAACCCACACTCATCCTATCTTGTCCAGGCCCCCGCAGGATCGGGCAAAACCGAGCTACTCACGGATCGCATTCTTGCCTTGCTGCCCACAGTGAACCAGCCCGAGGAAATCGTGGCAATCACCTTTACGCGCAAGGCGGCTGCGGAGATGCATACGCGGGTCATGCAAAAGCTTCGGGCGGCCCTGCAGTCTCCACCCGAAGCACCGCACGCCCGCCACAGCTGGGAGCTGGCTCGGGCAGCGCTCGAGCACGACCAGCGACTTGGCTGGCAATTGCTCGAATTCCCGGCGCGTTTATCCATACAAACGATCGACGCATTTTGTGCGGCGCTCGTGCAACGCATGCCCTATCTGTCTCGGCTGGGCGGTGCGGCCCGCATTACCGAGGCCCCCCAAGAGTTGTATCTGCAAGCCAGTCGCGAGACGCTCGCCCTTGCCGATGACCCAGATTTCGGCGGACCGGTGCGGCAACTACTGTCTCACCTCGATGTGAACACCCGGTTAGCTGCCGAGCTTCTGGCCAGCATGCTCGCCAGTCGCGACCAATGGCTACCACTGCTGCCCAATACGGAAACACGGCAGGCACTAGAACAGAACTTGCAGGCCGCGATTGAACACGAGTTGCGGCCGTTGCTCGATACGATGCCTCTGGGATGGCAACACACGCTGCCTCCTTTGGTACGTGCCGCCTGCGAATACCTTGCGGAGCATCCCGATCATGAGCTTGCGGCCCTGGCAGACTGGTGTGATGGCGAGGCGTTCAGCTGCGATGCCTCACACCTGCGACAGTGGCGCGCCCTGTCCCATTTGCTATTAACGAAATCCGGTACGCCGCGGGCCCGATTTACGCGTACGCTTGGTTTTCCTCCCAACACTAAACACAAACTCGAGCTGGAACAATGGTTTCAAGAGGCTCTCACCAGCGATGCGTGGGTTGATTGGCTTGCACGCGTCAGGCACTTGCCCGATGGGCACTACAGCGATAGCCAATGGCACGCGCTGACTGCGCTGTTCGACAGTCTGCGACTAGCGGTTGCTCAGCTACAAGTAACGTTTGCAGAAGCGGGCGAAGTGGATTTCGTGGAAATCACCCAGCGCGCGCTACTTGCTCTCGGCGAGTCGGACGACCCCAGTGATTTGCTGTTACGTTTGGACCGACGGATCCGTCATTTGCTTATCGACGAGTTCCAAGACACCAGCCAGCCCCAGATCGCGCTGTTGGATCGACTCACCGCCGGCTGGGAAGCAGGTGATGGGCGCACACTGTTCGTAGTGGGCGACCCGATGCAATCCATCTACCGCTTTCGCAAGGCTGAAGTTTCTCTGTTTCTGGAGGCGGCCCAACGGGGTATTGGGGCAACGTCGCTCGAGACGTTGCAGCTAAGCGTTAATTTTCGCTCGCAGGCCGGCATAGTCGACTGGGTAAACGAGACATTCAAACGATTGTTTCCGGCTGCTCATGACCCCGACGAAGGAGCGATAAGTTACGCCTGGGCTGACACATTTGTACCACCTCATGATGGGCCCGCCGTTCAGTTTCATCCGATATGGCGACTTGATAAGGAAGACTTGCCGATAGGGGTGCAAGAAGACGAGCGCGTCGTACAACTGGTCATCGAGGCACTGGCGAACGGCGCGGATAGCGGCAGGGAGCCAAATGTTGCCATACTCGTGCGCGCCAAATCCCACGCGCAGACGATCGCGCGCCGGCTGGCACAAGCAGACATCCCATATCAAGCCATCGAACTGACTACCCTTGCCGACCAACCGGTCGTCGCCGACCTGGTTCAGCTTGCTCGCGCGCTCGCACACCCAGGAGACCGTCTAGCCTGGCTGTGCGTCCTGCGTGCTCCATGGTGCGGCGTAAGCTTACGAACCCTGCACGAGCTAGTCGGTGAGAACCACAACGCAGCAGTCCCCGATTTATTGCGTACCCGACTGCATCAAGTCACGGATGCTGGCGACAGGCAAAGGCTGCAACATGTGGTGCGGGCATTGGCCAGGGCTGAGCCCCCGTCCCACTCTCGCGCCAGTGATGCGGCCTCTGGTACTACCGTCAATCAATCTGGCCCAACGTGCGCGTTAGAACAGCAGGGGCAAGCAAAAAGCGAAGAGAGCGAGATCGACGTTGCCGATGCTCCGCGTACCAACGAATCTCCGCAGGGCACGGCGCTTCCCCCGCTGCCGACATATAGCGATGTTGGCGAAATTCCATTTGCAGCTTGGGTGGAAACCGTTTGGCAGCGCTTAGGTGGACCATTAGTGTATCCGGGTCGTCGCAACGCCGCGGATGCCGAAAGCTTCTTCTGCCTGCTCGAGCAACAAGCGCCATACGGCGGTCTGGATCCTGCACGGTTATCTGAAGCGTTGCAGCAGCTGTTTGCAGCTCCGGACCCCAGCCCCGAGAGTAGTCGTGTCCAAATCATGACGATGCACAAATCGAAGGGGCTGCAATTTGATACCGTCATTCTGCCCGCATTGCATCGCCGGGGGCGAGGTGAGGAAGAACCACTGGTGCGATTCGAGTATGCCCGCGGCAAACTCCTGGCGGGCCCAATTAAGCGTTACACGGATGCTGCACCTGATCCAATTTCCCAGTTTTTGGCTCAGCGGGAAGCACGCCGCGCGGCGCATGAGGTCGATCGCCTGCTCTATGTTGCGGTAACGCGCGCCAAACATAAGCTCCACCTGCTGGGGGAAGTACGCATAGACCCCGCCAGCGGCGTCGTGAAGTCCCCGCCTTCCTCAACGCTCTTGCATCGACTGTGGCCTTTTGTCTCTACCGAATTGCAGGTGCCCACTCCCAGCAGCTGCGCGAACACGCAAGACAGCGATGCGCCCGCTCAGCAGGCCCAACCAGATGGCGCACAGGGCACTCTTGATTTCGGTTCGGCCCCAGAGCCCCCAGCGGCAGCAGAAGTGGCGGAGAGGCGCGCATTGGCGCTGCAGCGATTACCGTTGGACACGATCAAATCTTTGCTTGCCCAAAATGTCGCATCCACCGGCCAATCCGAAACTAGCCTGCACGACGTGCAAACATCATTGAAAAATTCGATTGGTCGCGTCACCGGCCCCACCGAAAAGAGCACAGCGCATCATCGTGTTTCGTCATCCCTCATTGCAGCAGACGTAACGAACCGGCTGGAAACCTTGGTAGAACGCACCATCGGTAAGGTAGCTCATGCCTGGCTCGAGCACGTTGCTTATCACGATCCCCAACGGTGGACGCCGCTAGAAATCTCCAGCAACGCAGCGCGTATTCGTACCCAGTTATTGCGTGCCGGGCTCACGCCCCAGCAAACTCAACGTGCCACCGAAGTTGTGCTCGATACCCTGATTTCCACGCTAAATGATCCCCGCGGCCGGTGGCTGCTCGAACAATCGGCAAAGCGAGAATGGCGTCTGCTGAACCGCGACGGTGAACAACTTATTATTGATCTTGCGATCGAGCAGGACGATACCTGGCTAGTTGTGGATTACAAAACTCACGGCCGCTCAGCCGATGAAACTTCGGAAGCATTCGCGCAACGGGTTTTGGATAGCTACCGTGTCCAACTGAACAGCTATTGCGACGCAGTTGCCGCCGCCACGGGGAAGCCCGCCAAAGCCGCACTTTACTTGCCCAGGGCCGGCTTGTGGTTAGAAACCTTGCCCGGATCAAGCGACCCTGAGTGAGCTGTTAAGTTATGACTGATGCCGCCCAACGGGTGCAAGATGTCGTCTTAAGCGAGTCTTGCCAACTACCGCCTGCAACTTAACACTCAACAGGGCCCGAATTGATGGCTATAGTATTGCGCGACGAAAGATAGGCGCGCCGAGCTGAGCAAGTGTTTGCAAGACGCCGGCATGTTGACGGCGCTGCGTGACTGCGCGCTGAATGAAAAACAGCAATAGACCTTGAAGCTTGAGTACGAAACGTGACACTGAACGGGACAAAAGCATTTCGACATAAGAGCATTGCCGCGCTACTGTCATTTTTTCTAGGGTGGGCTGGAGCCCACTGGTGGTATTTAGGAAGACGCCTTCCCTGGCTACCTTTGGTAGCCACACTGACCATTCTGCTTGTAGCAAGTTTGCGCACCACGCCCTTCTACTCGCAGATTACCTATTACCTGGTGCTTGTACCCATTATGGCGGGCGTGATCGAATCATGGGTGTTATGCCTGATGAGCGACGAGCGTTTTGATGCTCGATACAACTCGGGTCACTCCCGTCGCTCGAAAACAGGCTGGGGCCCGGTACTACTTGCTATGTTCTTTCTGCTAGCAGGAACTGGTTTCTTAATGGGGCATGTGGTGATGTTGTCGCTGGAGATGGCGGCAGGCACGCTGACCCTGTGATGCGCATGGAGAAACATCGACACTGCGCCCGGATTTCTGCTGCCGCGGCCGGGGCCGTAGAATCGCTAAAACCCTAACATGCGACCCAGCCATAACAAGCCAGGGATTAAAGCCGCCCAACCAATAACAAAGAGCGCTTCTGTAACGACGACGCCAACGCGCTGTGAGCCATATCGACTTTTCGCATAATGTATTGACATTACATCTCCTCCGGAAATAGCAACCCTTGCCCTGCAGGCGCGAGGGGACGAAAAAGAGAACAATCAAGGTTGAAATCGCGCCCGTGCAGGCCATAGCGGCGTGCAGCTAACGTAAACCTTTGAGCCAATAGCTGCGCCCAAATGCCTTCTCCGTGCAGACGTGCGCCGAATCGCCATGCCGCCGGCCGGCCTTCGTCGTCGTGCGCGTTAAGCTCTTCAAGGCGATGCAAAACGCGCCGAACCCGGTCTGGGAAATGAGCATTGAGCCACTGGATGAAGACATCGCGCACTTCACGGGGCAATCGAAGCACGGTGTATCCCGCGACGATTGCACCGGCCTCCGAGGCAGCCTTGAGCACGTGTTCGAGTTGTGTGTCGGTAATGAAGGGGATGAGCGGCGCAACCATTACACCGACGGGAACACCTGCGTTGGCGAGTGCACGCATCGCGTCGATGCGCTTCCAAGGCGCGGAGGCACGCGGCTCGAGTACGCGAGTGATTTGAGGATCGAGCGTGGTGATGCTGAACAGCACGCCGACCAAACGACGTTGCGCAAGCTGGGCGAGAATGTCGATGTCGCGCTGCACGAGGGCATTCTTGGTAATCACGACGACTGGATGTCGTGCCTCGAGCAGGGTCTCGAGCACACCCCGTGTAAGTTTCCACTGCCGCTCGATGGGTTGATAGCCGTCGGTAATGGAGCCAATGGTAATAGGCGCAGGCCGATAGCCGCGCCGCCCTAGTTCGTTACGCAGGACCTCGACGCAATTTGTCTTCGCGATGAGTCGCGACTCGAAATCTAGACCGGGTGAGTAACCTAGGTAAGCGTGGGTTGGACGGGCGTAGCAATACGTACAGCCGTGCTCGCAGCCACGATAAGGGTTGATTGCCCGATCGAAGGGGATGTCTGGTGACGCGTTGAACGTCAGAATGGAGCGCGCTTGCTCGCTTTCGACGACCGTCGTGGGGCGAATTAGGGTGGTAGCTGCTGATTCCGCGACTTCTTGGATGGGTACGCGCTGATATGCCTGAAACCTGTGGCTGACATTGCCGACCGCACCCCGCCCCCGTATAGGGCTGGGTGGAGCTGTCGGATGAGAAGGTGAAGAGTTCGGGCGCATACAAGTACTGTATATAAATACAGTACTGATTGCAATACCAGTGTTGTTGTTGCAAGGTGACACCCGAACCGGTGTCAAAGTTTCAGGCGCCCAGTGGGCGCGCCCGTTTCTAGCGCGCTACCCGGGACCGTTGTACCTAACCGCCCGCCCTCCTTCGGTGATCGCAGTTCTCAAAGCACATGTGCGAGGCAAGATATGCGTGGCGTAGAACAGTGCTGAGGCCAGCTTCGTCACACGCTGCCGGTCAGACACGGCTTCGCTTTGACACACGAGCGCCGCGCGCGCCATTTGCCACCCACTTAAGGCCAGCCCGGCCAACATCAAATACGGCACACTGCCGGCAAAGGTGTCGCGTAAGGACACGGTGTGGTGACCCACCAGGAACTCAACTGCGGCTGCAAAATCATCAGCCGCCGAGGCTACCCGCTGACCGATCGTTATCAGCGTGGCCTGCTCAGAGCTTCCCAACTGCTGTGCAGTCTCGCGCATCACTGCGATGAGAGCCCTTGCAACCGTGCCCCCATCGCGCAGAGTTTTTCGGGCTAATAGGTCGTTAGCCTGAATGGCCGTTGTACCTTCATAGATAGGTAGTATTCTGGCATCACGAAAAAGCTGCGCAGCACCCGTTTCTTCGACGTAACCCATGCCACCGTGCACCTGCAGTCCCAGCGACACAACTTCTTGTGCCATTTCCGCACAAAATCCCTTTACCACTGGTACTAAATAATCATAGATGGCTGCAGCGCGTTTACGATGCGTTTTGTCGGGATGTTGAAGTGCGAAATCCAACTGGGACGCTGCAACATAGGTAAGAGCACGCCCAGCTTCGGTGACCGATTGCATGTGCAATAGCATCCGCTGTACATCGGGGTGCTCATGAATAGCAACCGGCTCTTGCGCGGTCGGCGGCGCATCGACAGGACGCCCCTGAAGGCGTTGTGCTGCAAATTGAACGGCCTGCTGAGTCGCACGCTGAGAAATCGCCACACCTTGCATGCCGACAGCGAATCGTGCCGCATTCATCGTGACGAACATGTATTCCAGTCCCCGCCCCTCCTCGCCGATGAGATGGCCGAGTGCGCCGGGATGCGTTCCGCCATTGCCCTCTCCATAAACAAGAACGGCCGTGGGGCTGCCGTGTATCCCTAGCTTGTGCTCGAGGGAGGCACAATAAACGTCATTGCGATAGCCCAATGAACCATCGGCATTGACTAAATACTTGGGCACAATGAACAGGGAAAGCCCCTTGACACCCGGCGGGGCGCCGGGTGTCCGAGCAAGCACCAGATGCACGATGTTCTCCGCCAGATCGTGCTCGCCAAAGGTGATGAATATCTTCTGCCCGAACAGGCGATAAGTGCCATCGCCTTGCGGCTCGGCACGCGTACGCACCTGCGCGAGGTCTGAGCCTGCCTGTGGTTCAGTAAGGTTCATCGTACCGGTCCACTTGCCGTGAACCAATGGGGGAATGAAAAGCTGTTGCTGCGCCGGTGAGCCGACCGCAAGCAGCGCCTCGATCACGCCGTCAGTTAATAGGGGACAGAGGGAAAAGGCGAGACAAGCGCCTTCAAGACTCTCCATGCAGGCGGCGGCAACCAGCTTGGGCATGCCTTGACCGCCGAACTGCAGGGGGTGCGATAACCCTTGCCATCCACCCTCGCCATAGGTTCGAAACGCCTGCTGATACCCGGGCGGACACGTGACTTCGCCGCCGTCCCAACGCGGCGGATCGATATCCCCTACCCGATTCAAAGGAGCAATCACTTGCTCAGCTATCCGCGCGTTCTCGTGCAGCACCGCCTCGACGATGTCGATGGTGAAGTCTTGGTAACCGGGCAACTGCAAAACATCCGATAATCCCGCCGCGTGCTGCAGTACGAACTGCATGTCCTGTAAAGGCACTTCATAGGTCACGAGCTTTCCTCCCACAGCGGATAACGCGAGAAATTACTGCCCTAGCAACATCTTCTACGATATCGACGCGGAATGCACGTATGAGGAAAGCGCGTCCGAGGCGAGCGGTTGCCTGTAACGCGCCCAGACAGTTGTTGGAATTCATATACGGAGACGGAGGCGGATCGTGCCGTGACTGCGATTCCCCAAAAACAAGGCCGCCCTGCATGGAGGGCGGCCTTGGATGACGATAATGGATGGCGCAGTTTAGGAACGACTCTATCGAGCACGCCCACACACCTGCGCCAAGACTTGCTTACAGCGCTTTGGTCAGCTCGGGAACAAGCTCGAACAAGTCGCCGACGAGGCCGTAATCGGCCACGCTAAAGATCGGCGCTTCTTCATCTTTGTTTATGGCGACGATCACCTTGGAGTCTTTCATTCCGGCCAAATGTTGGATGGCACCGGAGATGCCCACGGCAATGTACAACTGCGGCGCAACAATCTTGCCGGTTTGTCCCACCTGCCAGTCGTTGGGCGCATAGCCTGCATCAACAGCAGCACGCGAAGCGCCCAGCGCCGCGTTGAGCTTGTCGGCCAGCTCTTCGAGCAACTTGAAGTTCTCGGCACTGCCGAGGCCACGCCCACCCGATACCACAACGCGGGCTGCCGCCAGTTCGGGACGATCGGATTTGGCCACCTCACGCCCAACAAACGACGAGATGCCGGCATCGGATACCGCCTCAACGTTCTCCACACTGGCGGAGCCACCGCTAGCTTCTACTGCGTCGAAGCCCGTGGTGCGAACGGTAATGACCTTGACCGGATCGGCAGATTGCACGGTGGCGATTGCATTGCCGGCATAGATCGGCCGCTGGAAAGTGTCCGGTGCCTCAACACTGATGATGTCAGACACCTGGGCAACATCGAGCAGCGCGGCGACGCGCGGCGCAATGTTCTTGCCCGAGGCAGTGGCCGGGAAAACGATGTGGCTGTATCCGTTGGCAAGCGCTACCACCTGCGATGCTGCATTTTCTGCTAGCGCATGCTCATGATGCGGCGCATCAGCCAACAGCACTTTGCTGACGCCGGCGACCTTGCTTGCAGCTTCTGCAACGCCTGCTGCGTTGTGCCCCATGACCAGGATGTGCACGTCCTCGCTCATTTGCTTGGCCGCAGCAACCGCGTTGAGCGTCGCGCCCTTTAGCTCCTGGTTGTCGTGTTCCGCAATAACGAGACTCGTCATTTAAATCACCTTCGCTTCATTCTTGAGTTTGTCGACCAACGTAGCCACGTCGGGCACCTTGATGCCAGCCTTGCGAGCAGGCGGCTCGGTCACCTTGAGTGTTTTCAGGCGCGGGGTAACGTCGACCCCCAGGTCTTCCGGCTTCACGGTCTCGAGCGGTTTCCTCTTTGCTTTCATGATGTTGGGCAGCGTGACATACCGCGGTTCGTTCAAGCGGAGGTCGGTAGTAACGACCGCGGGCAAGCTCAACGCAACGGTCTCTAACCCGCCGTCAACTTCGCGCGTCACTGTCGCCTTGCCGTCCGCGATATCAAGCTTGCTGGCGAACGTCGCCTGCGGCCAACCCAGCAACGCGGCCAGCATTTGGCCCGTTTGGTTAGCATCGTCGTCAATTGCCTGCTTACCCAAAATGACCAGCTGCGGTTGCTCTTTCTCGACCAGCGACTTCAGCAACTTGGCCACAGCCAGGGGCTGCAGTTCGGCGTCGGTCTCAACCAAAACCGCGCGGTCGGCCCCCAGAGCCAGCGCCGTACGAAGTGTGTCCTGGCACTGGGACAAACCAGCCGATACGGCAATGATTTCCGACACGACTCCCTTTTCCTTTTGGCGTACTGCCTCTTCTACCGCGATTTCATCGAACGGGTTCATCGACATCTTGACGTTGGCGATGTCGACCCCGGATTGGTCGGACTTGACGCGCACTTTGACGTTATAGTCAACGACGCGCTTGACGGGCACCAGCACCTTCATTTGAAGCGGCCTCACTGTTTTGTAAAACGA
>CAZMVM010000044.1:0-21640 GCA_964569785.1 uncultured Pigmentiphaga sp.
CGAAAAGCGTTATTTTTTGAAGAACGGGACTGTCTAGAAAACCGGGGTCGATTCAGAGTCGTGCTCTTATACGACGTGAAGAAAGCGCTGCGGGGATCGCGGCGCACAAGATCATTGCAGTGTCCAAAGCTCTGGCTCTCACCGTGCTTGATGCAAACAGCCCAGCTGGTCAGAATCGTGAGTCGACGGTGGCATAACTCTATCGTGCGCACGGCGCCGAAACCTGTGGCGAGCTCGAATTCCGCCGCGGATACCGGGGGCGCGAGGAAGCCCAAGCGCTACTGGATCAACGTACGCAAGCGTCGTGGGCGCCAAACCAGTGAGGAAGGGACGATCGTGAAGCCGGGCACGTTATTGAATTAATCGAACGACAGCTTGCATTGCACGTTGCCCGCTAGCAATGACTCTAAGCTTGCTTGCGAAGTCTGCCTAATCAAACAACATCAAGTTTCATGTTTTACGCAATTCGGTAAGACAGCAATGGCATCAGAAGTGCCGCTTATGGCACACTTTCTCGAATGATGTCTGCCGCTCGTTTGAGCAACTTCGCCTTAACTGTGCTGCCTGAATCCGCAGCTCGAGTGCGTTGCCACACGAAGTGCAGAAGTCGCGGCGGGGCGTCACGCGGTTCACGATAACTGGTACATACCGAACAGCGCCCCCACTTGCTTACTACAAGCGGCTGCGCTGTAGCCGCCCACGCCAGGAGACCCTATGTCCCAGCCTGCATCCTATATTGCGATGCCACCGCCCCTGTATCCGGGCATTACCGATACGAAACACTGGTTTCAAGCGGTTGATAACTTCTGCCGCTTTATGTCCATTCGACAGGGCGATCGCGTGCTGATGCTCGTCGATCCGCTCCTGGACTCCCGTGTCATCGACGCTTTTCAAGGCTTAGCCGCCGCGCGCGGGGCAACCTTGACCCTTTACATGGCGCCTGATACGCGGTTACCTGCCATCCCCGACGCACTGAAGCCGCTTATTCAAGATGCAACGGTCGTGATTTCCACGTGGTTCTGCTCGATTGAAGATCCCTTTAACGTGGCCATGCGTAAAGCGGGACAGCGGTGGGTGAAGATTACTTATTTCCGCGACCTCGACGTGCTCAAGACACCGCAGGCGCGCTTCCCGGTGGAAATTGTTAGCGAAATTATCCGTGCCACGGCCCGCCGTATTCCCGAGGGAACTCATTTCGACATTCACTTCACGGATAAACGCGGGACCGATTTGCGCATTCCTTTCACGCCCGAGATGCGCGATGCCATGTATTCCAGCTTACGTTGGCAGGGTCAGATTTCCGCATCGGAGCCAGGGTGCTACGCCCACTATCTCCCCACCCATGGCCCCAACTTTTGGGACAGCACGGCCATGAATAACGATACCGAGGCGCCCATCGCAATCAACGGGGTCTTGTATCCTCAAGGAGCTATTGGTCTTCCTGACCTATTCAAAGAGCGAATCGCAGTCGTTTTCGAAGATCGGTTTGTTACCGAAGTGCGGGGCGAGTCCGAGGAAGCGGGTGTTTTGCGAGAAATGCTCATGGGCGGGCGCTTAATCGAGGGCGGGGGCTGCGGATTCAATCCGAAAGCGCCCCGGTATACGGCCTACCCCGCTGGCTCGAACGCTCCCGGTGCGTTGCATTTCGGGATCGAGCTGGCAAAGCCCAGCGACTATTTGCGCAAAGTCGTTCCCGACTGGGAAGAACCGCCGGTGCATCAGGATCTTATTGTGTTCGACGCGACGGTGAAGGCCGGAGCGAACACCGTAATCGATGAAGGTTTCTTATTGGCCTTACGGGACCCCGCCGTGGTAGAACTGGCTTCGAAATATGGTGACCCTGTCGAGCTGCTGGAGGCAACCGTGGAATAAAGTGCGGCGCTGAGGTCGCTCTGTATCGCTGGCTGCGGGTGTTGGTTTCCCCTGGCAGTGCTCCCCGCAGCAACTAGACAATCCAAGCGCATCTGATCTGGGTTTCAAACGTCCTGAGCTAGGCCGTTCTTAAGCCTGCCGCGTGCATTGCCTGTGCAATATCGGCAATCAGGTCGTCCACCGCTTCGAGTCCAATGTGCAAGCGTGCCAACCAATAGCCCTCATCGCACCAGCGCGAGTGTTGGGCAAGGGCAGATGACTCAACCAGTGAGACCAGGCTTTCATAGCCGCCCCATGAGTACCCAATCCCGAACAAGGCAAGCGAATCGACGAATCGTCGCGCGACTGCCTCATCGCGAGTATCCAGGGTAACCGACAGCAACCCGTTTGCCCCCTTGCAATCACGTTTCCACAACCGGTAGCCTGGATCGCTTTCCAAGGCGGGGTACCAGACCCGCTTAATCCCGGGCTGTTGCTGCAAGAATTCCGCCACCCGTAATGCATTGCGCTCGTGCTCTGCAAGCCGGACGTGCAAGGTACGTGTGCCCCGCAATACCAGTGACGCATCATCGGCTCCGACTGACAAACCCAGCGCGTAGTGGCACTCGTGGAGGCGAGATGCGAGCTCTGCATCGCGCACGACAACGGCTCCCATCATGACATCCGAATGACCGGCCAAGTATTTGGTTGCCGCAATGACCGACACGTCGGCGCCCAGCTCCAATGGTTGGTACAAAAGCCCGGAGCCCCAGGTGTTGTCAATAACCAATGGAATGTTATGGTGCCGGGCAAGCCGTGCGAGCGCGGGGATATCCTGCATTTCAAACAGAAGGGATCCCGGGCTCTCCGCATATATCATGCTCGTGTTGGGGCGGATAAGTGCGCCGATTTCTGAGATGGCCGCCGCGCTCTCGCCTGTGTCGACTTCACCACTAGAAGTATATCCGGCGCAGGGGCGGTAATACGTCACTTCAATGTTCAAGCGTCGCAACATCGAGCGCTCGAGTATACGCACCGGCGCATACACGCTGTCGACAACCAACACATGATCCCCGGGCTTGACCAAGGCAAGAAAAGCAAACGAAATGGCGGCCATACCTGACGGGGCTAACAAGCAACGCGTACCGTGTTCAAGTAGGCTGATCGCCTCTTCAAGCGCTTGATGCGTTTCCATTCCCTGCCGCCCATAGCTGGGCACGCGCTCTCCCGCGCGCCGACGTCGCAACACCTCGTCGTGAACCGCCATGTTGGCAAACCGAACCGTGCTGGTGCGAACTGTGGGGACACTGACTGGTGCAATCCCGGTGTCCGGATCGAATTCAGGACTGCCTGTGCGCAGCAGGCGCGTAGTGATTTGATGGCTCATAACAACAACCAAGTCGATAAGTAAGAATCAGGCGACATTCCGACCACCAGCGGGGAGTCAGGGCAGCAAAATTTACTGGCGACCATCAGGTCTAGCCCGCTTAAACGTCAGAGTCCATACGGGGCGGGCGGTTCTCGCCTTCTGCCGTCGACTCCTGCTCCACGGTCCGTCCCGTTGCCGCGTCGCCAGCCGACTCGTTGGGCCTTGCTTGAGGAGCCTCTCGCTGCAGCGGAAATACCTGGGTCGTGCCACAGTCGAAACGGACTTCGCGATCGCCCACGGCGATATAAATGGGTGGAATGCCCTTGTTTCGTCCCTGCACTATCAGCGCGTCGCGGGTAAGCCGCAAATCCAGCGAATGGCCGCGGTAATGTATGCGCATTTCGAGCCGATCGAGTTCTTTGGGCAGCTCGGGATTAAAGCGCAGTACGTTGCCACTGACTTCTATACCCGTACTCATACGTTCCACCAAATCAACTGACCCTGCCATTGCACCCAGATGTACGCCCTCACGGGTGGTGCCGCCCTGGATGTCCCTGACATCACTTTGCAATGCCTCCACAAAGTAGCGCAGTGATTCCCGCCGGTCGGTGCGGGCTGTGATCCACGCATGTACAACCCGCGACAAGGTGGAGCCATGCGATGAGCGGGCGCTGTAGTATTCAACGTTTCGCGGGATAATGGCTTCGTCCCATTCGTAGCCCAGACGTTCGAACAAGCGTGCCAGCTCGCGCGATGAGAACACGTAAAACAGCATCAACACATCGGGCTGCTTAGAAACCTTGTAATTATTTGCGCTGTCGTTCTCGGCCTCCAGAATCAACTCCATCCGCTGGATGTTGCCATACCGCGCCCGATAGTCATCCCAGTCGAGTTCTTTCAAGTCTTCGTAGCCTTCGAACTGGCTAATAATGACGCCGTCTTCATGAAATGGCACATAGAGGCGGCGGCTAATGTCGTCCCATCGGTCGACTTCCTCGGCCGTGATATTCAAGCGCTTCATTAACTCGGCACGCCCCATGGCGGACATCATGTCCAGAACATCCAGAGCCCGCCATAGCACCCAGGCGGCCATAATGTTGGTATAGGCATTGTTGTCGATACCGGGCTGGGTAGCGCCGGGATAAGCGTCGTGAAACTCGTCTGGCCCCATGACACCGCGAATATCGTATCGACGTCGCTCGGGGTTGTAGGTGGCGATGCTCGCCCAAAAGCGCGCGATTTCCAGAATCAGCTCAGCGCCATACGAGTGCATGAACTCGATGTCATAGGTTACCTGGAAGTACTGCCAGGTGTTGTAGGCAATGGCGCTGCCCACATGACGCTGCAAGTAGGTGTTGTCAGGCACCCACCGCAGCGACCGCGGGTTTAGATTCATCACCTGGGTTTCTTCCTGCCCATCGCTGGCACTTTGCCAGGGAAACATGGCGCCCCGATATTCCGCCTCACGCGCCGCGTGACGGGCTTCGTCCAACCGGCGATAGCGATACAGCAGCAACGAGCGGGTAACCTCGGGAACGCGCAGGTTGAAGAACGGGAAGATATACAGTTCATCCCAGAAGATGTGTCCCTGGTAGGCTTCTCCAGTCCATCCGCGCGCCGGTACGCCAATGTCCATCCCGATTGAGTGCGGCGACACAGTCTGCAGCAAATGCAGCATATTCAACCGCAGCAGCATCAGAACATTTAGCCGGAAGCCTCGCCCTGCGGGGCGCAGCCGCACATCGAATCGACGCCACAAATGTTCCCAGGTCGTGCAATGAGCACTTCTTAGCTCGGCAAAATCACCGGCGCGCTGAATCGCTTTGCCCGCCGCCAGCCCGGCCTCTGAAATTGCCGGATCACGCGATGTATACAGCGAGATAATCTTCTCGACCCGCAACGGACGCCCCTGCTCTGCCTCGACCTGAAGCTCGTGCGCCACCCATTTTTCCTCGCGGATAAAGGTGCGCGGCAACTCCAGGCGTTGGTCGTTGGAGAACACCCGGAGTCGGGACGCCATGGCAACACGCAAATCGGATTGCGATGTGCGCACCATTAAACGCACTGTTTCCGCATCGACCTCGTCTTCGTAGACGGGACACAAATGCATGCTGTTGAAACGCTCATACAACTTGGCGCCCGTATTGGCTACCTGTCCATCCACCGCTGACCGGATCGTGAGCGTGCCGTCCCAGTTCTGCGGGATCAGCGTAACTTCCACACCAGCCAGATGAATATTCAACATGGAAACCAGGCGTTGTTCATGCAGCTCGGTGACACGACCTTCGGCATCCTTGAAGCGCATATAACGCAACAGCATCCCGCGGTAAATATCGAGCTCCTGGCGATACGCCTCGATATCGACGTCACGCAGATCAAACCAGGGACCATCGTCTACCCGAAACTGCAGCATCAGCCAGTTGGGGAAGTTGACGAGGTCTTCGGTTTCGATTTCCCGACCTTCAATGAGGCTTTTTAGACGGTTGTAGCCGCCAGCGATGTAGGTTCCAGGGTAGTGCACGCCATCGGCCTCCGTGCCCAGCAACGCCCCGCGGGTTGCAAAATAGCCATTGCCCAGGGTGCATAAAGCCTCGCGCGTGCCTTCGTGCTGGGGATCGAAGCCGTGGTAGATAAACGACCACGACGTATAGGGCGCTGCCACCGTGACTTCGTCAAGGTCGGAAACCACGACATGCGCGCCATGGTCGAGAAACACCTGGGGGTCGCCTTCGCGCACCACCCCGATGACGAGTCCAAAATTGCCGGCTCGCCCCGCTTGCACCCCAGCGACCGAATCTTCGATAACAACGGCACGCTCGGGATCGACAGCAAGCCGACGCGCGGCGTGCAAGAATGAGTCAGGGGCAGGCTTACCGGGGATCCCGAGCGCGTCCAGATCGTTGCCGTCCACCCTACGATCGAACAGATCGAGAATATTGGCCGCTTGCAAGACTTGTGTACAACTGCGGCTGGAAGACACCACTGCAGTGCGGAAATCTTCACGGCGCAACCGGTGCACAAGCGCCACGGAAGATTCATATGGGATCACGCCGTGTGTGTGTAGACTACGCTGAAAATATCCGTCCTTGAGCTTGCCCAGGCCAATGTGGGTCGGAGCCCCGGGCGGGTCGTCAGGGCTGCCCACAGGCAAATCGATGTTGCGCGATGCGAGAAAAGCAGCCACGCCGTCGTAACGCGGACGGCCATCCACGTATTGTCGGTAGTCGGTGTCGATATCGAACGGCTCGAGGGCTTCGCCCGTCTCACGCGCACGCTGCTCCAGGAACTCATCGAATAGTTGCTTCCAGGCTGCGGCGTGCAAACTGGCAGTGGGCGTGAGCACACCGTCCAGGTCAAACAACACAGCATCGAAGTCGCGCGGAGAAATCTCGATCGGGCGCTTATCGCTTGGCATGGTTCTCCCTCGAATTAGATCGCACCGCCACAAAGTGAGGCGTACCGAGACGCCGGAGCTTCAGGCGGGGTGGTCGTGGTTGCGCGCGGTTTATCTGCTTGAAGCGTCAATTGTGCCAGGGCAATTTACCGTTCAAAGTGCTAATCTTCGTGCATGCTAAAACCTCTCGACCTGAAGCGCTGGTTTCCCTTTCTTGGTTGGTCACGCCCCACGCCGGCCACCCTGGCGGCCGATGCTCGAGCAGGCATTGCCGTTGGAATGGTGCTGGTTCCCCAGGCAGTTGCATATGCAGTCCTGGCAGGAATGCCGCCCATAACCGGGTTGTATGCGGCCTTGCTGCCCGCCGTGATCGGGGTGTTCTGGGGTTCGTGCCAGTTGATCGGAACGGGCCCCACGGCCATGTCGGCCATGTTGGTCGCCGGCTCGTTAACCGGCCTGGCAACGATGGGTTCTGCCGAGTGGGTGCATCTGGCCATCTGGCTAGCCCTGCTCTCGGGAATTATCCAGATTTTGCTAGGAGCATTCCGTCTGGGGTCGGTGGTCGATTTCTTGTCGGTGCCGGTGGTAGGAGCCTTCACCCAAGGCGCGGCCGTTCTCATTCTGGCAACCCAATTGCCCAACCTGTTCGGGCTGGATAGCGCCGCGTTTGCGCGGGCCCTGGAAGCGGTAGACCCCGCGGCAGCGCTCAGTGCGGTGCACTGGCTTAGCGTCGCCCTCGGTGTCGGCACACTGACATTTTTGCTTGCGCTGAAACGTTTCAGCAAGCGCTGGCCATTGGTCCTGATCGCGGGCATCATTTCCACTGTGATTGCGTGGGCGATTGGCTTTTCGACGGCTGGCGGCCGCATTGTTGGCGATCTTCCTTCCGGTTTGCCTAACTTCGGGCTCCCGATGGTTCCGGCCTGGAATGATTTACGCCAACTGTTGCCCATGGCTGTGGTGATCGCCCTGGTGAGCTTCATCGAGGCCGTGGGCAGTGCGCGCGCGATATCCCGAGAGCGCGGCGAACGTTGGCACAGCAACCAGGAACTCATTGGGCAAGGCTTGGCAAAAATGAGTTCAGGCCTAAGCGGCGCCTTTCCGGTGGGTGCATCTTTTTCACGTTCTGCGCTGTACCTGTATGCCGGAGCAGCCTCGGGTTGGTCGGCAGTGGTAACCGCGTTATGCGTGGTCGCCAGCCTATTATGGCTTACTCCAGCGCTCGCGTGGGTGCCCATGCCATTTCTGGCGGCCGTGATTATTGCTTCGGTGCTGAATCTCATCCGCCCTCATTGGTTCGTTGAACTTTGGAAGTCGTCCCGCAGCGAGGCTGCGATTGCCTTGGGCACCTTGCTGGCCACCCTGATTGCAGCGCCCCAGCTACAGTGGGGTGTACTGACTGGGTTCATTTTGTCGGTGGTGCATTTCTTGTACAAGCGCGCCACCTCAAGGTTGATCGAAGTGTCAGCTCACCCCGATGGCACGCTACGCGACCGGCAAAGGTTCAATTTGCCACGTCTGGCTCCTGATGTGTTGGCGGTACGCATGGATGCCTCGTTGAATTTTGTCACTGCCACTCGCCTGGACAACTACATTCGCGAGGCGTGTGAACGCGATCCTGAAATCCGCCGGGTATTGCTGCATTGCGGCCCTATCAATGAGGTCGACACAACAGGCGTAGACACCTTGCGTAACCTGCTGGCCGACCTTCAAAAGCAAGGCATCGCATTTTGCCTGACGTCGATGAAGAAGCAGGTAGAAGATCGCCTCGACCGCGCCGGGCTGTTGCTTGGGATCGCACCGGAGTGCATCTTCCGCACCGAGGCTGAAGCGATCAGCGCGCTACAAAGCGAATAACCCCATTGTCGTTGATTCGGCGCAGCTCGCCTGCGTGATACAGCAGGTTGAGGTGCGCCAGAGCTTCGCCCAAGGCGAAGGTGAGTTGGTGCAGATCAAGCTTACGCTTGAACATCAGTGGCACGATATCCAACGCCGACTGCGGTTCGACGCACGTCTCACGTACCTCTTTAAGACGCTCCGCATGATGGCGTTGCTGCTGCCGGATGCGCGTGTGGATTCCTCGAAATGGCCTGCCATGCGACGGCAGAATGAGAGCATTCGTGGGTACGTAGTCGTACTCATCCAACGAAGCCAGATAGAGCTTCAAAGGATTGCCCTCGGGCTCATCATCGTGCACGCTGACGTTAGTAGAAATGCGTGGCAACACCATGTCGCCTGATATTAATGTCTCCAACTCTTCGCAATACAACGAGGCATGTTCGGGAGAGTGTCCATAACCCACTTTCACCTGCCAGAGACGCCCACCAATGTCGATGCGCTCATCATGCATGATGCGCCGATAGGCCGAAGGCACGCGGGGCACCAACGAAGAATAATAGGTAGCGCGGGCCCGGATGCGATCCAGGTCATCTGGGTTCTGCATCCCATGCGACCTAAAAAAGGCTGCTGACCGTTCACCGCCGGTAGCGCCTCCCTGCACGCGACCTTCCGAGTAAAGGCGCGCAGTGACATACTCGCTCAGCGTCATCCATAAGGGCGCGCTGAAGCGCGAGCCAATCCACTCGGCCAATCCGACATGATCGGGATGCATGTGAGTTACCAGAACCCGCACGATCGGTAACCCCCCGAGAGCCTCGGCAAATACCTGCTGCCAGATGGCTTTGAGTTCGTCACGCGCAACGCCGCAGTCGATCAAAGTCCATCCCTCGCGCCCACCGAACTGGTCCCGAATCAACCACGCGTTGATGTGGTCGAGTGCGAAGGGTAACGGTAAACGCACCCACCGGATGCCAGGGGCTACTTCCAGCGCGGTGCCAAACTCCGGCAAAAAGTCGTTGAACGGGTAATCCAGTTCGAATTCGAGGGGATTCATGGATTCAATTAGCCTGCGA
Source organism: uncultured Pigmentiphaga sp. (assembly GCA_964569785.1). Lineage (GTDB taxonomy): Bacteria > Pseudomonadota > Gammaproteobacteria > Burkholderiales > Burkholderiaceae_B > Verticiella. Next base: position 9,527 of record CAZMVM010000044.1, read on the forward strand.
GAAATAGAGGGCGGAAGGCGCGTCTTTGCAAGGTGCGTAGCCGTCGGAGCAGATGCGACGCCGGTGCGCCATCAATGGCCGCTCGTGCACCCCTGTTCGCGACAGCATGCGCCAATGCATGCTCAATACTTCCCACCCAAGCGCGGAAGTCGCACCGAGTTTTCCACGGCGGGCCCCACGCGGCTCTTACAAAAAATGCGCCGCTGCCGTGCACTCGGCACAACAAACTGACGCCAATCAATGATTGTACGCGGATGTGCGATGCTGCGGCGCACAGGCGACGGAGCCCACCCCTTGCCGGCGCTGAATTCATGCTGCTATCAACCGTGCCGGATGAGCCTGGCAATTATCTCCCAGCTTGCGGATAACCTGGCCCAACCAGGAGCGGACAGTTGGCGATTCCCCACAGGCGTGCAATCCGCTTGTTGGGCATTTCCTCGGCCATTGGCACCGTTATCTCATGCGCACGTGGGCGAAGCCGAGCAAGACTTGCGCCGGCCTCGAAACGCACACGAGCATGTTCATGCCCCCATCCGCCGTTGCGCCGCAAAAGATTTTCGAAAATCTGTATGCACCTATTCGCGTTGGGGTCGTGGCATTGACCGGCGGCGTGATGGTAGTGAACCATACGGCATCTGACACTCAGCCAGGTCGTACTAACGCTCTTAGGCCCGCAGCTTGTTGTAGGAAGGTGGAGGGTGGTGTACTGCTCGTATCATGCATTGGGAGGATTCCTGACGTAAGATGCGTACTAATCAGCGTTCAAAAGGCGCGATGACGGCGCCGCAATTTAGCTGCGGATCGCCTCCCGGGTTCGCGCGCTAGACACGCAAGCAAGACGCTTGCTAATGAACTGACGCTGTTCTGCCTGTAACAACACCTAATGCAGTCCTCTTCAATTTTGAGGATATCGTCTGATTTTTGAAAACGTAAACGACAAAGTAATCGGCTTTGGCGAGACCGCCACAAAGGAGGGCAACCAATGGGTTTATGTGCCATGGGGGTTCGGCAAGTTCGCGAGGGACTCTTGCAAGGCAGGTTCTCATGTGAGGAATACGTTCAGGCCATCATCGAACGTTCCACGCGGCACCGTGACCTGAACGGGTGGAGCGCCCAAAGCGAAGAATCATTACTGCGCGCCGCCCGGGCTGCGGATGTCGCAGGACGCGTACGCGATCCAAACCTGCCCTTGGCTGGCGTTCCGCTTGGTATCAAAGACAACATCGATGTCGCAGGCTTGCCAGGCACCGCAGGCACTGGGGCGTTGCAAAACCGCTGGCCCGCGCGGAACGCGGTGTTAGTCAACGAGCTGTTACGAGCGGGCGCTCTGATCGCCGGCAAGACCGGTATGCACGAGCTCGCTATCGGCATCACCAATAACAATGCCGTCACCGGACCGGTGCGCAACCCCTATGATCCGCAGCGGAGTGCTGGGGGCAGTAGCGGGGGGTCTGCTTGTGTGGTGGCAGCGGGCATGGTGCCGGCAGCTTTGGGTACCGACACCGGGGGCTCCGTGCGCCTGCCAGCTGCGCTCTGCGGGCTTGCCGGCTTACGTCCCACCCTGGGTCGGTATGCACCCGAAGGGGTTCTGCCCCTGTGTCGTTCACGGGATACGGTGGGCCCGATAACAAAAGATCTCGGTGACGCCGCCCTACTGGATGCCGTCCTCACCGGCGATCATTCGCTGCCCAGCCCCAATTTGACTCAGGTTCGGTTGGGACTGCCGCGCAACACCATGGCCGCCGACCTCGACGCCGACGTGGCTCGCGTTTTTGAAGAGGCGCTCGACCTGTTGTCACAACAGGGCATAACCTTGATAGAGGCCGACGTTCCTCGTCAACGCGAGCTCAATGAAGCTGTGGGCTTTCCATTGGTGATGTACGAATTAGAGCGTGATCTGCCGGCGTATCTCAATCAAGAAGGCTTGGCATTGACGCTGCGCGACATTCACGCCGGAATCGGCAGCCGGGACGTCGCAAATATCGTCGCCGAGCAACTCGGTGACACTCCCGTCACAGAAGCTGAATACCACCAGGCGCGCCGGCAGCGTTGGGAGCTGCAAGCCATCTATGCGGATTACTTTCGGCGCCATCGCCTGGACGCCATGGTGTTTCCCACCACGGTTTTGCCTGCGCCCGTCCTTGGCGAGGACGTCAGCGTCGAGTTGAACGGGCGCAAGGTGCCCACCTTTCTTACCTATATACGCAACACGGACCCCGGCAGCGTGGCCGGCCTTCCCGGCATCACGTTGCCCATCGGGCTAGCGCGCGGGCTGCCGGTAGGGCTGGCACTGGACGGCCCCCACGGCAGCGACCGCTGGTTGTTATCGCTGGGCATGGCGATAGAGCGCTGTCTGCCTGGCGTGCCGCCCCCTGCTCTGGCCTGATCCACACAAAAGAATCAAAAGGAGACAACCATGAAACGCCGTGAGTTCTTGAAATACAGTGCCGTGGCAGCCACATTGAGCACTCCGATTATTACTCGCAGCGCACGCGCCGCATCTTCCCCGCTACGTGTCGGTGTGCTCATTCCCCTGACCGGTCCCGCTGGCCTATTCGGGCCTTCCAGCCGCAACTGCGTCGAAATGGGCATACAAGAAATAAACGCGCGCGGTGGCATCCTTGGGCGCAAGGTGGAAGCATTGTACGCCGACGCCGGTCTTCCTCCTGCCGAGGCCAGCCAGGCCGCGTTGCGCCTATGGCGTGGACGCAAAGCAGAAGTTTTGATTGGCCAGCACGACTCGGCTGTCCGGGAAGCTGTTGTGGGAATGCTGAATGGCCAAATACCCTACATTTATACGCCCGTGACCGAAGGCGGAGGTTGTGCGCCCGCAACTTATGTCATCGGCGAAACGCCGCAGCAACAACTTACGCCGGTCATTCCCTGGTTAGCCGAACATCGAGGTACCAAGCGCTGGTATTTGATCGGCAACGATTACATTTGGCCGCGCGCAAGCAATGCGGTCGCCAAAGAAGTCATCAACAGCCATGGCGGCACCGTCGTGGGCGAAGAATATGTACCATTTTCGGTCGACAACTTTGATGCCAGTTTGACCCGTATTCGTGACAGCGGCGCCGACGCCGTACTGGTCACCCTGGTGGGCGGCGCTTCGGTTGGTTTTAACCGCGCCTTTGCCAGCTTCGGCCTACCGGACAAAGTATTACGCTTGTGCACTCTATTAGAAGAAAACACCTTGTTGGGCATAGGAGCGCAAAATGCCGACAATCTTTATTCGTCTGCAGGGTATTTCGCCAACCTTCCTTCGGGAGCGGGACGGGAGTTTGCCGAGCGTTACCGGAGCCAGTTCAACAACGCCGAGGCACCGCTGAACGGTTTGGCTGAATCGTGTTACGAAGGCCTGCTTCTACTCGAAGCCATGGCTGCCGCAGCGGGCAGCCTGGACCCGGCCAGCACAGACAAAGTCGCCGAAGGCCTGGGCTACGACGGACCACGTGGTCGTATCGAGTTGCATTCGCGGTATGCCGCCAAAAACATGTATTTGGCACAGGCCAAGGGCGATGACTTCGAAGTAATCGCTACGTTCGAAAACGTTCCTCCGGGCCAAAGCTGCTCTAGCTAAGGCTAAGTGTCTCACTGAATAAGCGCTGCCCCGTTTGGCTGCGCACGTTTTGCGTCATCACAGAGCACGCGCAAGAGGCGGGCTTTGCCCGGTGCGTCGGCCCGCCGCCTCCACCACGTGGGCCCGGGCCCCAGCGTACCGATTCCCGAGCGTCGATGTGGCGCCGCGTAGCCATACCGCTTCGCGCAGTGATGAGAAGCAATTCATGCGTACGCTCAAAAGGTTCGCATCGCTGCAGCCGGCTCAATCCGCTAGTTCACAATGATGTCACCCATGATGCAGGCAATACCCATGACGGAAGTCTTGAACCTGGTCTACCACTGTCTTGTGCTTGCTTTGGTCGTGCTGGGTCTGGGTGTTGTGTTTGGCATGCTCGGCGTCATGAATATGGCGCACGGCGAGTTTCTCATGCTCGGAGCCTACTGTGCGGTGGCAGCCCAAAACGCAGGTTTGCCGGCCATCGCGGGTATTTTGCTGGCCATTCCTGTGTGTGCTCTTATCGGTTGGGTTGTCGAACGTATCTTGGTACGCCATTTGTACAGACGCCCGTTCGACACGTTATTGGCCACCTGGGGCCTTAGCATTTTGCTGCGCAAGCTGGTGGAATTCATATACGGAAAAGGCTACCAGAACGTGGAGCAGCCACTTAGCGGCAGTATCGAAGTATTTGGCGCCCCCTACCCGGCGTACCGCCTGGCTCTCATGGGTATCGTCATCCTTTTGTTCGTGGTGCTCACGCTTTGGTACACGCGCAGTTTTACTGCGGCGCGCATCCGGGCCATGATTGACAATCCCACGTTGGCACAGGCGGTGGGCATTAATACGGCTCGCCTGGCGAGTGCAGCTTTCGTGTTTGGCGTTGTCACCGCAGGACTCGCGGGCGCGCTTTTGGCGCCGTTGGTGCGTGTCGAGCCGGGGATGGGCCTCGACTACTTGCTGAACAGTTTCTTTGTGTTGGTCATTGGTGGTTTGGGAAGCCTGGCCGGCCTCGTGGTCGGTACAGGCATTGTCGGTGGCACACAGGTCGTTATCGCCAACCTGTTTGACCAGACCTCGGGCTATTTAGCCGTGCTTGCCATTTCCATCACATTTCTTTGGTTGAAGCCCCATGGCCTCTTCTCGCGTCGATGAATCTGCATTCGTTCTTCGGTTGTCTGGCATGCAGCGATTGATCCCGCCCATTACAGCCCTAGTCGTCGCGCTCATTGCCACTCCATGGATCGCCGGCGAGTTCTTTGCCTACGAACTCAGCTTGTACCTACTTTACGGCATCGTCGCCCAGGGTATCGCCCTGACGTGGGGACGTACCGGTTTTCTTTCATTAGGCCAGGCACTGTTTTTCGGCCTGGGCGCCTATATCGCTGGCCATGTATTGCGTGGCAATTTCGTGCCAACCCAGACGGTCGCGCTACTGTGCCTCGCGGCCGTGATTCCCGCCTTCATTGCTTATGCCATAGGGCGCTTGGTGTTCGCTCGTCGCCATGAAAGCGGGCCCTATTTTGCACTGATCACCCTGGCCTTGGTCATGTTCGGCTACCAGCTCGCCAATCAGTGGAGTAGCGTGACAGGTGGTTTCAACGGCTTGGGTGGCATTCCCACACCATTCGGGCTCGATCGATACGGCAACTACTACTATTTGGTGGCAATTGCCTGCGTGGTCAGTACCGGATTTATTTATTGGGTGGGAAACACACCCCTGGGAACGCTTTGGGCAGCCATTGCGCAAAACGAAAATCGTCTGCAGTTTTTTGGCTACGCCACCGGCAAGCTCAAGGCACAAGCGTTTGCCATTAGTGCACTGCTCGCCGGCAGCGCTGGTGCGCTCTTTGCCGGTCATCAAGGCATTGTCACTCCCCAGGCAACCAGCGTGACGCTTTCGGCAGAACTGGTTATCTGGGCAGCGGTGGGCGGCCGCCGGAGCCCTCTTGGTGCGCTACTCGGGGCGGTTGTCATTGGGATGCTGTCGACTCAGCTGCGGGATCATTTCGCCTACTGGGAAGCCATTGTTGCAATCGTTTTCATTGTGGTCGTGCTGCGTTTTCCCAACGGCATGGCAGGCTTCTTTAAACATGTGGTGCAAGGCGTTCCCGGTTTTACGCGGCGCTTCAAGTCCGACTCGGCCCAGTTCCAACGATCACGCTCTTTGCGCCCCGATCCATCGGGAGCATCTGCAGCAGCAAACCCTGAGCAACGTGAGCATCGGCACGACCGCGTTGGATCCACAGCGTGCGCACCGGAGGCAGGGGCACACAGGCGTGATGAATCGCCCGGGGCTGCGGCTCCGGCAGCGCAGCTTACAGGTTTAAGCGTCTGTACGCACGCGTTGGCGCCGCCTGTTCGTTATCGGCGCGGTTCCAACGTGTCGCCAGCCACCTTGCAGTACGAGAATGTGTACGTACGGCAAGGCCCAGTTCAGATTCTTGCTGGGCTGAATCTCTCCGTGCAGGGGCCTGGCATTTTCTGCCTGATTGGGCCGAACGGCGCGGGGAAAACGTCCAGCTTTAACGTACTGACGGGGCGGCTCCCCTTAGCCAAAGGCAACCTGTACTTCAACGCTGAAAGGGTTAATGGGTTATCGGCCGATGCCATCGCCCGTCGTGGTCTCAGCCGAAAATTTCAGATCCCGTCGGTCTTCCCTGAGCTTACCGTTCACGATAACCTTTGCGTGGCCATATGGGCCCACCGCGTGTCATTTGCCCAGCTGCTCGACGAACGAATACGCGACTGGCAAACACCCTTGTTGCAACAAATGCTCCACGCCTTTCCATTTCTCGCGACACAGGCGGCAGTACCTGCCGGTGCGCTTTCACAAGGGCAACGTCAAATGCTGGAATTTGCCATGACCGCGTTGACTGAACCACTTTTGTTTCTACTTGATGAGCCATGTGCAGGCTTGTCGGTCGAGGAGACCCGCCACTTAAGCACGGTCATGGCTCGCACCATTCGTGAACTGCAAGCGACTGCTCTTATTGTGGAACATGACATGGCGGCCGTAGAAGCACTGGCTGACCAAGTGTATGTGCTGCATCAAGGGCAGCTGCTGGCGGTGGGAAGCTATGCCGAAATCCGCCGGAACCCCACTGTTCAAGCGACTTACGTGGGTGGGCAAAAGTAACTTCTGGTGCACTTACTGCGAGACCTATGCTAAATGCCGACACACCGCTGCTGCGCTTTACGGGACTCACCGGCGGCTACCACGACACCCCTGTATTACGCGACCTGGACGGGGCCGTGGGCGCGGGGCAAACATTGGGCGTGTTAGGTCGCAATGGCGTCGGGAAAACAACCCTGCTTCGACTGCTGATGGGTTACCTACAGCCGTTTTCAGGGGAAATTTACTGGCATAACAAAGTGATCAACAATGTGCCAACTTATAAACGCAATCAGCTTGGCATCAGCTACGCACCCCAAGAGCACGCCGTTTTCGACGATTTGAGTGTGCGCGATAACCTCGTGGTTCACCTGCCCTCACCTAGCCTTGCACCTTACGACAGCTATTTCGAAGCGTTTCCCCGTTTGGCACAACGACTTCATCAGCGCGCCGGCACGTTAAGTGGCGGCGAGAAGAAACTTTTGTCGTTCACTCGCGCGCTTGCAGAAGGAAGCACATTAATTTTGCTTGATGAGCCCACTGAAGGGGTACAGGAAGAAAACATCCAATTGATGGCCCAATTAATTCGGGTCCGCATGCGGCAAGGGGCAGCGTTTCTTATTGTGGAACAGAACCTCAGTTTCTTAGAGGCAATCATGGATGAGGTGTTAGTGCTTGACCACGGACGCTGCGTGGCCCGCGGCTCTGCAAGCCGGTATACCCGGGAAACCCTAGCGAGCTATTTACAAGTGTAGGGCCAGTGGTGTCCCCCACCGTACGGATGACAGGGGTTACACCTAGGGCGGCAACGACCTCATGCGGTTGCAAGCTTGCCCGGGTCGGCTTGCAGCCTTCCAAACACTCTGGCTTAGACGCGTTCCAACACCAGGGCGATACCTTGGCCCACGCCGATACACATCGTGCACAAAGCGTAACGCCCCCCGACGCGGTGCAGTTGATTGACCGCAGTCATCGCAAGTCGCGCACCTGATGCGCCCAAGGGGTGCCCTAACGCGATTGCTCCGCCATTGGGATTCACGTGCTCCGCGTCATCGGGCAAGCCCAGTTCCCGCAAGACCGCCAATGCCTGCGCGGCAAATGCCTCATTGAGCTCGATGACATCCATGTCGCTTATGCTGAGCCCCGTCAACTCAAGCACTCGCCGAGTGGCAGGAACAGGGCCGATTCCCATGACACGCGGCGCGACTCCTGCGACCGCCATGCCGATGATGCGTGCTTTGGGCTGTAAGCCAAAGCGAATCGCCGCCTGCTCAGATGCGACCACAGCCATTGCGGCTCCGTCGTTCAACCCGGAGGCGTTGCCTGCGGTTACCGTTCCTGTTTCGTGGACCACCGGCCGTAACCGCGACAACGCCTCTATGCTCGTCCTGCGCGGATGCTCGTCGGTATCGACTCGCATGGTTTCGCCCTTCTTGCGGGTGATCTCAACCGGAACAATCTCCTCGACAAAGATACCCTGCTGAATGGCCTGGTCAGCACGCTGCTGGCTGCGTAGCGCGAACGCGTCCTGGTCTGCGCGCGAAATTCCGAATTCGCTGGCGACGTTTTCCGCAGTTTCGGGCATAGAATCAATGCCGAATTCACGCTGCATCTTGGGGTTGACAAACCGCCAGCCTAAGGTGGTGTCGAACATTTGCTGCTGGCGCGAGAAGGGATCGGCGGCTTTGCTTACCACGTAGGGCGCGCGGGACATGCTTTCCACGCCGCCCGCCAGCAGCAGCTGTCCTTCCCCTGCCTTAATGATCCGGGCCGCACTACCGATCGCATCGAGCCCTGACGCGCAAAGCCGATTCACCGTAGAGGCCGGGACGGTCTGAGGTAATCCGGCGAGCAATACCGCCATGCGGGCAACGTTGCGGTTATCTTCCCCAGCCTGATTCGCACAGCCCACGATCACATCGTTAACGGCCTCCCAATCGACCTGCTTGTTGCGTTGCATGAGCTCGCGCAACGGTAGCGCAGCCAGGTCGTCGGTACGTACGGAAGCAAGGGCCCCGCCGTATTTCCCAAAAGGGGTCCGAATGGCATCACAAATAAATGCTTCCTGCATCTGGTGAGTTGCTCCCACTGTCTGTTGAAATTATTCTGATCACGGCAAACGCTGTTACCGAGACGCTTCACGGATCTGCAGTTAACAAGCCGGCGGCCAGGCAACCAACTGCATGATCGCGCATGTTCCTAAACGACACCTTTACGATGCAGCGCGTCTAGCTCATGCTCGGATATGCCCAGCACACTGCGCAATACCTCTTCGGTATGCTGCCCCAGCATGGGAGGCGGCAACTTATAGCTGGGCGGTGTTGCCGCTAATCGTAGTGGAGAGGCCGCTGCGGCAAAGCGTGCTCCATCGGCGCGCTGCATATCAATGCGCAGTTTGCGGTGTTTCACCTGCTCGTTCTCGAACACTTGCTCGTAGTTGTTGATAGGCCCGCAGGGTACGCCGCTTCGCTCAAGCAGCTCCAACCACGTGTCTGAACTTCTGGTTCGCATGGTTGCGTTAAGTTCGGCATCGAGCTGTTCCCGATTAATGATGCGATCGGTCACGCGGGTAAAGCGCGTGTCCGCACCGAGATCAGCACGCTCTATAGCCCTGCAATACCGTTGCCACTGCTCATCATTGCCTATTGCAATAATGATGTGCCCGTCACTTGTCGGATAAACACCATAGGGCACGAGACTCATGTGCGCATTGCCCATGCGCTGCGGCACCTTGCCGCTGGCAAAGTAAGCTGTTATCTGATTGCTTCCCAGCGCCACGATGCTTTCCAGCAGCGACATGTCGATGTATTGGCCCTCTCCCGACTTATGCCGATGATTCACGGCCGCCAAAATCGCAATCGTCGCGTACATCCCGGTAATCATGTCGGCCAGTGCGATGCCCACCTTTTGTGGACCGCCTCCCGGAAGATCATCCCTCTCGCCGGTGATACTCATCATGCCCCCCATCCCCTGGAAGATGAAGTCATACCCCGGCCGATGAGCATAAGGGCCATCCTGACCAAAGCCCGTTATGGAGCAATAAATAATGTGGGGATTTTCTTTACGAATTGATTCATAATCGAGACCGTATCTTTTAAGCCCCCCCACCTTGAAGTTCTCGACGAAGACGTCACTGGTTCGAGCCAGGCGTCGAATTAGGTCTTGTCCTTCGGGCGTTGAAATGTCCACGGTCACCGACTTCTTATTCCTATTGGCCGCGGCATAGTAGGAAGAGTCCGGTCGTTCGGCATCGTCTTGCCCCGGGAGCCAAGGCGGCCCCCAACTGCGCGTGTCGTCTCCGGCACCCGGGCGCTCAATCTTGATGACCTCAGCTCCTAGATCAGCAAGGTTTTGCGTACACCAGGGCCCGGCAAGCACACGTGACAAGTCGAGCACACGAATGTTAGACAAGGCGCCTTGTACTCCAGGCGCTGACGTCGAGGTGTGGGTGGGAGGTATGTTTTCCAGCATGAACACTGCTTCCTGGCGAGGTACGGTCGACCAGCCCAGGTAAGACGCGATGATACACGCGGTGCTACCTGTACTGGTCGGCGAGGCTCGAATGGTGCCTGTTTACTTGGGCAATTCGATCTTTGCTGCTTCTATCACGGCCGCCCACTTATCGATTTCACTTTTTACGTAGTTATCGAACTCGGGCTGGGGCATGGATCCGGGCGTGGCACCAAGCGCTGCAAACTTTTCCCTGATTTCCTCAGACGCCAGGACTTCATTGACATCCGCGCTCAGCTGAGCCACGACATCCGCGGGCATGTTAGCGGGGCCATACAGGCCGAACATGGCAATCGCCTCAAAGCCCTCGACTCCAGCTTCCGATATTGTGGGCACATCTGGCATTTGCGGAACGCGCTCACGCGAGGTGACGCCAAGAGCGCGCAAGTTACCCGAGTTTATATGCGCAATCACCCCTGGAACCGAATCGAACATCATGGGAATCTGACCGGCCAGCAGATCATTCAGCGAAGGAGCGGCTCCGCGATACGGAATGTGGGTGAGCTGAATATCCGCCATATGCGCAAATAGCTCGCCGGATAAATGGTTAGCGCCACCGATGCCGGCGGATCCGAAGTTGATCTGCCCTGGCTTTTTGCGCGCCAGCTCGATCAAATCCTGCACAGACTGAGGCTCGAAGTCCTTGTTGACCACCAACACGTTGGGCACCGTGGCCACCATATTCAAATTCGTGAAAGCGGTCTTGGTGTCGTAAGGGATGGTGTCTTTCAGCAGCGTAGGATTAATGATGTGATGCGTGGCCGTAAGCAAGAGCGTGTGGCCGTCGGGCTCGCTGCGTGTTACTTGGGCTGACCCAATCGTGCCGCTCGCGCCTCCACGATTGTCGATGATAACGGGCTGCTTCCATTTCTCGGATAATTCTTTCCCCAAGTGTCGCGCCAGAACGTCGGTCGTGCCGCCTGCCGGGAAAGGAACCACAATGGTGACAGCTCGCTGTGGATAATCATTGGCCATGGCCGCAGCGGTCGCCGTTACAAGAACGAGCGCGCTGCAAAGCCGAAAAATAGTTTTCATAAATGCACCTTGTCGTTGCGCTTGTTGATATGGCCCGCGCGCGGCGGGCTTGTGAGCACGTTCCGGCTACAAGGGAAACTCGACCATGGCCTCACCCTCGGCGACGACCACGTCGTTTTGATTCTTGACTGCGATCGAGACCACCACCCAGTTGGCCTTCTCTGTGCGCTTTACTTTCTTGACGACGCCCGCGGGAGTGATGGTGTCTCCGGGCTTGACGGGTGCCTTCCAGCGTGTCTCCAGGCGTCGATGCGTCCCACCGAGAGGCAGGGCCCAGTCCGTCATCATGCGGGTGATGAGGCTGAAGTTATTCATCCCGTGCATGATGATGCCGCCGAAGTTCGTTTTACCGAAATCCGACTTCATGTAATCGTCATCCCAATGCAGCGGGTTGTAGTCAAGAGAAGCTTCGCAAAACTCCCAGATCGACTCACGCGTGGGGCTAAATGACGGCCCCGAGATGTGCTGCCCTTCCTGGACATTGAATGTATCTTGCACCACAGCAGACTCTCCTATTCCTTAAGCCGGGCGAATCGTCCAGCCACGGCCCGAGCAAATGACTTCGTTGTTCTGGTTAAAGAAGACGTTGTCATGAATTGCAAACAGCCGGTCACCCTTGATGAACTTGTCCAGCGCGCGCGCCTGCAGGGTGATCACATCACCCGGCCGTGCAGGAACGTTGTATGTCCATGCCTGGCTGGCGTTAATCGTGCCCGGACTGCGCATCCAGTCGTCGTTGGGCGTGCAGGAGAACATGAGCAAAACGTGGATATAGGGCGGCGCAATAATGCCCCCCCACTTGGTGGTCTTGGCGTAATCCTCGTCGATATAGAGCGGGTTCATATCGCCCACTGACTTGCACAGCTTGTAGATGGCTTCCTTAGTCAGCGTGTAGGGG
>CAZMVM010000045.1:0-9486 GCA_964569785.1 uncultured Pigmentiphaga sp.
CACCTGAGCAATTTCCTTGCTCGTGGTGCAGGGGCGCGAGAGCTTACGCAGCTCTTCAACGGCTGAGGCAACAGCCTTGTCGATACCGCGCTTGAGGTCCATGGGGTTGATGCCAGCGGCAACATACTTCATGCCTTCGGCAACGATGGCCTGGGCCAGTACGGTGGCTGTCGTGGTGCCGTCACCAGCAGTATCGCTGGTTTTCGACGCTACTTCCTTAACCAGCTGCGCACCCATGTTCTCGAACTTGTCCTTCAGTTCGATTTCCTTGGCGACCGACACGCCGTCTTTGGTAACGGTAGGAGAGCCGAACGAGCGCTCAAGCACAACGTTGCGACCTTTGGGGCCCAGCGTCGTCTTGACCGCGTTGGCAAGGGTGTTCACGCCGCGGACGATGCGAGCGCGAGAATCGTCGCCAAACTGGACAATTTTTGCAGCCATGTGTGATTCCTTGATTGAGTGATTTGATACCGTGGATGAACCAGTAAGGAGTTCGCATCCGCCCGCAGGGGATGCCGCAGACTATTTCTTACTGGATGACAGCCAGGATTTCGTCTTCGCGGATGACCAGGACTTCCTCATCGTCGACTTTCACGGTTTGCCCGGCATACTTGCCGAACAACACCTTATCGCCGACTTTCACATCCATGGGAAGCAGTTTGCCGTCTTCGGTACGCTTGCCGGGTCCAACGGCAATGACTTCGCCCTGATCGGGTTTCTCGGCAGCGCTGTCTGGGATAACGATACCGGACGCAGTGGTGCGCTCGTTGTCCAGGCGCTTTACGATCACGCGATCATGCAAGGGACGGAGGGCCATAAAGACTCCTGTTATTGGTTAACTAATAAGGGAAGATTTGGTTTGGTTGTTACTAAGGTCTAGCGAAGAACACTTGCACGGAGTGATGCAAGGCAGTAAGCATTCACGACGAATGCAAGTGCGAGAATCGCTGCTAGCGAGATGTTAACGCTTGTTAGCACTCACCTCGACGGAGTGCTAATTATAGGGACGAGCTCGGGACTATTCAAGCGCTGCTCGAGGTATTTGTCGGTTGCCGCGGGGTTTGGAACTCGAGGGCGGTAGCGAGGCATCGAGAGACCGTCTTTGGTCTCCCAGGACGATTGGGTCTGCCGCCCGCCACTAAGTGTGAGCCTCAGCACACTGTGAGCCTCAGCACACGTGCGGTGGCGGTCTCCCATTAAAGGACTCTTGCACCTTTTGTGGATGCGGCAAATGGGTGACCGAGGGGTGCTCAGCTCGAGTGTCGACTATGACTACAGTATCACCTATATGGGCATGCGTCATAGGACGAAATCACATGTGCGGCTCTAAGGGCGTTCCTCTGCGGTTTTCCGTGCCGTCTAGATGGAAGATGTCCATGGAGGAGTGACGGCCTTGATGTGGACGAGAGTGTAAGGACCTGTGGAGCCTTGTTGACAGGAAACCTTGAGCTTTCCCGTTAAAGTCGTCGATGTGGCTTACGCGCCATTCGAAGCAATGCTCGCGACAAAGCACGAAGCCAGCAGGCACTACGACGCGCGTCGTCCGCCCGCGCCGGTCAGGGCCTGCGATATCAATTGTTGTTAAGTCTTTGATTTTTCGCTCGTTGTTGTCGCAAGTTCAAGGGCGCTCGACAGAAGCAGGGAAGTCCCGTTAGCACCTTTGCCGGCGAAGTCGCCCGTCTTCTGCGCAGCCTTCTCAGCCAAAGTAAAATGGTGGCATTTCTCTCCCAATCTGAGCCCGTCGTGTCCACTATTTTGCGTTTGCCCGGTTCCAATGCCCTGTCTTCGTTTCGACGCGAACGTCTACTTGCACGTCTGCAAGCGTGTGATGCGCCTGTCAGCGACGTTCACGCATCGTATGTGCACTTTGTCCATGTCAAGGGATCGCTAACACCCGCGGAGCAGGAACGGCTAGAGGCCTTGCTGGAGTATGGCGAGCCGGCAGCCAATGAGGCTGAAGGTTTGTGCGTGTTGGTGGTGCCGCGCCTGGGCTCTATTTCGCCTTGGGCGAGCAAGGCAACCGACATTGCGCACAATTGTGGCCTTGAGGCGGTGCATCGTATCGAACGCGCGATTCGCTATACCTTAGTGCCACAGCGTGGTTTGCTGGGCACGAAACCGTTGCCGCAAAGCCTGTTGTCCAAGGTAGCGGCGTGTTTGCACGATCGAATGACTGAAACGGTTGTCGACGACACGTTTGATGGCACTGCGCTCTTTAGCGAGTTGCCCGCCAAGCCCTTTACGACCGTACCCGTGCTTGCCGAAGGGGAGGCCGCGCTGGAGGCTGCCAATGTTGAGTTGGGCCTGGCCTTGTCGGACGACGAAATCACCTACCTGGCTGATGCCTTCAAGTCGCTGCGGCGCAATCCAACCGACGTCGAGCTAATCATGTTTGCGCAGGCCAATAGTGAACACTGCCGCCACAAGATTTTTAACGCACAGTGGATCATCGACGGCGCAGCGCAGGACACGACGCTGTTTGGCATGATTAAGGCCACCCACGCGGCACAGCCGAATGGGACGATCGTGGCGTACGCGGACAATGCAGCCATCATGGAAGGCGGGCAGGCGGAGCGCTTCCACCCCCAGCCGGGCGGCTACGAATACATACGAAGACCGGCCACAGTGCACATCACAATGAAGGTGGAAACGCACAACCACCCGACGGCCATTGCGCCGTATCCAGGCGCATCGACGGGGGCTGGCGGGGAAATTCGTGATGAGGGAGCCACTGGCAGGGGAGCGCGTCCCAAAGCCGGTCTAACCGGATTTACCGTATCGCATTTGCGCCTGCCCGACGCTACCCGCCGCTGGGAAACTGATCATCACGGCGTGCCTAGTCGCATTGCTTCCCCCTTGGACATCATGCTGGAAGGTCCTTTGGGGGGAGCTGCGTTCAATAATGAATTTGGCCGCGCCAACGTTCTGGGGTATTTCCGCACCTTCGAGCAGACTGTGGGCGGAACGCGCTGGGGCTATCACAAGCCCATCATGATCGCGGGTGGGATGGGGAGTATCGATGGCGGACAAACGCACAAGAAGCCGTTGCCGGCAGGAACGCTCCTGATTCAATTGGGCGGCCCGGGAATGCGGATCGGTATGGGCGGCGGCGCCGCTTCGAGCATGGGCGTGGGAGCCAATACAGCGGAGCTCGACTTCAATTCGGTGCAACGCGGCAATCCGGAAATACAACGGCGCGCGCAAGAGGTTATCGACCGCTGCTGGCAACTCGGCGACGAGAATCCCATCTTGTCGATCCACGACGTTGGGGCTGGGGGGTTGTCCAATGCCTTCCCAGAGCTGGTCAACGACGCGGGGCGGGGTGCCACGTTCGACTTGCAAGAAGTAATCGTAGAAGAATCGGGCATGTCTCCCGCCGAAATCTGGTCGAACGAATCTCAAGAGCGTTACGTACTGGCGGTGTTGCCCGCGGACCTTGAACGCTTCGCTGCCATCGCCACCCGCGAGCGCTGCCCCTATGCAGTGGTGGGTGTTGCAACGGAAGAGCGTCAGCTGCGGGTGGTCGATGGCGAGGGGCTGGACCCGTTGCCCGGCGCACGCGAGGAAACCACTCCGAGCCGGCCGGTTGACTTACCCATCGACGTTATATTGGGCAAACCGCCACGCATGGAGCGTGACGTCGTTCGTGAAGAGCCTTTCACGCAAGCGTTGGATCTAGCTGCGCTTGATCTCGATGCGCTGGTTCTCGATGTGTTGCGCCATCCCACCGTCGCCAACAAGTCCTTTCTTATTACCATTGGAGATCGTACCGTTGGCGGATTAACTGCGCGGGATCAACTCGTCGGGCCGTGGCAAGTGCCGGTCGCGGATTGCGCTGTCACCTTGGCCGATTATGCCGGCTTCAGGGGCGAGGCAATGTCAATGGGCGAGCGTACTCCCCTCGCGATCATCGATGCTCCGGCCTCAGGTCGTATGGCGGTGGCCGAGGCCATTACCAACCTAATGGCCGCGCCGGTGGCCAGGCTTGAAGACATCAAATTGTCCGCGAACTGGATGGCTGCATGTGGCGAGCCAGGGCAAGATGCCGCATTGTTCGATACGGTACGGTCCGTCAGCGAGTTTTGCCAGGCACTTGGCGTTTCCATCCCCGTGGGCAAAGACTCGCTGTCCATGAAGACGGCTTGGGAGCACGAGGGCGAGACGCGCGCCGTTATTTCTCCGGTTTCGCTGATTGTCACAGCATTTGCGCCCGTCGACGACGTACGCGACGCGCTTACCCCTCAGCTTCGCACCGACGTGGGCGATACCGTGCTCATCCTCATCGATTTGGGGCAAGGGCAGCATCGCCTGGGTGCGTCCATCTTGGCACAAGTGTTAGGTCAGGTGGGTGAAAACGTCCCCGACATCGACGACCCCGATCTCATCCGGCGCACCTTTGCCGCTGTGCGTGCTTTGAGCGAACAAGGGGTGATATTGGCTTACCACGATCGCTCTGATGGAGGGCTGCTCGCGACCGCTTGCGAAATGGCTTTCGCAGGGCGCACTGGTGTTTCGCTGAATGTCGATATGCTCACCTTCGACGCGCAGGTGGCGGATTGGGGCGACTACAAGATACGGCCGGAGCAAGTCGCGGTACAACGACAAGAAGCGATTGTGCGTGCATTGTTCGCCGAAGAGGCCGGCGTGGTCATACAGGTGCCGGCATCGGAACGCGACGCGGTATTGCAGGTCTTGCGGGAAGCAGGATTGTCTAGACAATCTCATGTCATCGGCAGCCTCAATGATCGCGACGTGGTCGAAGTATATTGCGACGGCAAGTGTGTTTGGGCGCGTCCGCGGGCTGAACTGGGGCGAGCCTGGAGTGAGGTCAGTCATCAGATTTCGCGTTTGCGTGACAACCCCGAATGCGCTGACAGCGAGTACAACACCTGGTTGGATACTGAAGATCCCGGGCTGTCGGCACAGGTTGATTTCGATCCGCAGGAAGACATTGCTGCGCCGTACATCGTTACTGGCGCACGGCCCCGTATTGCGGTGTTGCGGGAGCAAGGGTGCAATAGCCATATGGAAATGGCTAATGCTTTTGACCGGGCAGGCTTTGCCGCCTGGGATGTCCACATGACCGATCTGCTTTCAGGAGCGGTTGAGCTGCGTGATTTTCATGGGCTAGTGGCCGTTGGCGGCTTTAGCTATGGCGATGTATTGGGGGCCGGCGAGGGGTGGGCACGTACCATTCGGTTCAATCCGCGCCTGTCCGATGCCTTCTCGGCTTGGTTCCATCGCAGCGATACCTTCGCGCTGGGCGTGTGCAATGGATGTCAGATGATGTCCGCGCTGTCGTCGTTGATACCGGGTGCCGAACATTGGCCAATGTTTACCCGAAACCGGTCGGAGAGATTCGAAGCGCGCCTGTCGATGGTACAGATACCCGAGTCGCCTTCCATACTCTTTCACGGCATGGCAGGTGCGCGCTTGCCTATCGTCGTATCGCACGGCGAGGGCTACCCGAACTTCGAGCGTCAAGGCAACGTCGATCAGGTGCAGGTCGCCTTGCAGTACGTCGATAATTACGGTCGCGTTACCGAGGCATATCCCGCCAACCCGAACGGCGGCGCCAAGGGGATTGCTGGGGTGACGACGGCCGATGGCCGGTTTACTGTCCTCATGCCCCATCCCGAGCGTAGCATCCGGCGGGTACAGCTCTCGTGGGCGCCCGAGCGTTGGGGAGCGTCCGACTCGGGTGGCGATACCACCCCCTGGCTCAGAATGTTCCGTAACGCGCGAGTCTGGCTGGGTTAGAGCATTGCCCCCGACACGGCTCCGTCACGCGCCCAGCCTAGGCAGGGGCGGAGCAGCGCCTAAACATTCATGGGGCAGAACATTTCGTCGTGCCCTGCGCGACGGCTCCTGTAGATACCCATAGCGCGGCCATACTCCGCACGCTTTGACTGAACATCGCCCACGTTCGGCTAACCCCCAAAAGCACAAAGCCAGGAAAGGCGTATCAACCGTTCCTGGCTTTGGTGTGGGCGATCGCTAGCGAGGAAGTGCTAGCGACTAATCAGCAGTTTATTGAGCTTTCTTTTCTGCTTGCGCTTCGGCTTTTTTCTCGTCTTGGTTTGCTGCGGCATTCTCGCTAGCGGCAGGTTCGCTCAGCTGGGGACGTTCCACGTTGGCTGCTTGACGCAGTTCTTCCTGGTACTTCGCGAGCGCGTGCTGTCGCAACATTTCTTCAAGCTGGGCTTTCACCTGCTCAAGCGGCGGAAACTGTGCCTGACGAGTATCCTCTAGATGAATGATATGCCAGCCAAACGAGCTCTGTACCGGCTCTTTGGTGGTTTCGCCCTTCTTGAGTTTGCTTAGTGCTTCGGCAAATGGTTGTACGTAGCTGTCGGCGCTTGCCCATCCCAGGTCTCCACCGCGTGCACCCGAACCAGGATCTTGCGAGTGCTCTTTTGCGAGTTTCGCAAACTCTTCACCTTTTTCGAGGCGCGCGATCAGGTCTTTGGCTTCCTGCTCTTCTTTGACCAAGATGTGATGCGCTTTGTATTCCTGCTGTTGATTGGCCGCTTTGAGCTTGTCGTACTCGGCTTGCAGTTGCTTATCGGTGATGGGGTTGTTCTCTAGGTAGTCGTTGAACAAGCCGCGGATGAGTACATTTTGACGGGCCAGGTCGAGCTCCATTTGGACTTCCGGCTTCTGGGCAATACCAGCTTTTTCGGCGGCTTGAACCATGATTTCACGGTTGATGAGCTCCTCGCGGACTTGCTCGCGGAGTTGAGGTGTGTCGGGGGCCCCTTGTTCAGTCATCATTTCCACGAACTGGTCTACCTGCGCGGCGGGAATTTGTTTGCCGTTAACCACCGCGGCATGTTGCGCGAGTGCGGGGGAAACGACAGTACAAGCGGCAATCAGCAGGACAAGGCGTTTCATAGGGAATGGCTTCCTTCTTCAGTTATCGGGCACATCTGCGTGGATGGCCAGCGCATGAATGGTGTGGGGAATGAGATCGCTCAGCTGATCATACACCAGGCGGTGGCGAGCCAAGCGGTTCATGTCACGAAATGCTTCGGAGGAAATGTACACCCGAAAATGTCCCGCTCCCGTCGCGGCTCCTGCATGCCCTGCATGCAGATGCGATTCATCTTCGATACGCAGAGAGCTGGGTGAAAGGGAAGCAAGACGTTGACGGATTAGGTCGATACGATCAGTGCTCATCGTCGCTTGCTTGTAGATAACGGGACAAATAGACCGACTGCCCGATGACAAATACCAAGAGTAGCCCGAATAGGCCGAATACCTTGAAGGTGACCCATTGCGACTCCGTAAAGTACCCGCTAAAGGCAACGAACAGGTTCAGCGCTCCGGCGAACAGAAAGAAAGCGGCCCATGAAATCGCAAGCCGAGTCCACACGACTTCCGGCAACTGGATTTGCGTCCCCATCAAACTGCGTAGTACGTTGCGCTTGAAAAGCGTTAATGCACCTACAACCACGGCGGCAAACAGCCAGTACAGAACGGTAGGCTTCCACTTGATGAAGGCGTCATCCTGTAGCCAGAGGGTCGCACCGCCGAAAATCACAATGATGGCGAGGTTGACCCAGTGCATGACTTCGATACGTCGGCGCGCAATTTTGAGCCAGGCAATTTGCACCACACTGGCCAACATTGCGACGCCAGTTGCCATGTAGATGTCAGCATACCGATAGGCTACGAAGAACAGGACCAACGGAAACAGGTCGAACAGCAGCTTCTTCAATTGGGCTCATCCTCGAAGGTCAGTGATAGCGAGTTGATGCAGTAGCGCAGGCCGGTCGGTGGGGGGCCATCTGGAAAGACATGTCCTAGGTGGGCATCGCAGATGTTGCACAACACCTCGGTGCGCACCATGCCATGGCTAGTGTCGAGCTCTTCACGAATGTGGTCGGGGTTTAGTGGCGCAAAGTAACTCGGCCAGCCGCAGCCAGCATCAAATTTAGTGTCGGATGCGAACAGCGCTGTTCCACATCCGACACACCGGTAAATACCGGGACGGAAGTGGTTCCAGTACCGGCCGGTAAACGGCCTTTCGGTTCCTTTTTCACGCACCACATAGTACTCCTCGGGGGAGAGCTGGGCACGCCATTCGGCTTCTGACTTCGTAATCTTTGCTGTGCTCATTCGAACCTCAACAGGAAAAACCCATGTTTGCGCGTCATACAACGAGGGGCGGACATGTGTCCAGAAACCGCATCAGGCAGCAAAACGATGGAAATGTTGCTGGCATAGACACGATTGAAACATCGCGGTTCATATCCTGCAAACCTCCCGCTACATACCCCGTCGGGCGGGTCCGCGGTCAGCTCGGGAATACGGGTGCACGCCCCTCGTAAGGTGGTTGCCTACCCAGGGACAGTGCGGACCCCCTGGGTTGCTGAACCGCACACCTCCGAAACTCAAACGCCTGATGCGAACTCGCCGCGGGAAGCGTCTACGCACCAGGATTGCCGGGGGCTACGAGGAACAACTGATGGCCAGGCTGCCTGCCCATTCGGGGGGTAGGGAAGCGTAATCTTCGAAGCCCGGCTTTTCCGTGTAGGGGTCGCGCAGCACTGTCATGAGGCGCTCGATCTCCGAGGGGTCACCCGCCGCGGTCGCACGGATTGCAATTTCGGCAAGATGGTTCCGTAGCACATAGAGCGGGTTGGTGCGCAACATAGCCTCCCGCCTTTCTGCAGTAGGGCGATTGTCTTGGCGAAGTCGGGCCCGGTACTGTTTGAGCCAGGCGCGGACGGGCGCGGGCTCGTGGAAAAGTCCTTCGAAACCTATATCAGAAGCTTCCCAGGACGTCGTCCCTTCCATGGATGAAGGGAGGGCGCTCGCGATGCCGGCCGGCTCCTGTTGTTCTTCTTCCGTAGTCGTTGCAACCGACGCCAGGCGGCGAAACGTGAGCGTGAAGTCCGCCCGTTGCGTATGCATCAACCGCCAGAGCTCTTCCATGAGGGCTTCGTCGCCGGACAGGAACTCGCGCAAGCCGAGCTTAGCGGCGAGAATGGCGTTGAAGTGACCCAAGAACTCATCCTCGTAGTCGTTCAGAACGGCATACAAGGGTTCGGTCTGTCCGACCAATGGATACAACGCCTCGGCGAGGCGGTAGAGGTTCCAATGCGCAACCATAGGCTGTGCATTCCAGGCGTAACGCCCCGCCGTGTCCGTGTGGTTGCAAATGTGGCTGGCGTTGAAGCCATCCATGAAACCGTAGGGGCCATAGTCTAGAGTCAACCCAAGTATCGACATGTTGTCGGTATTCATCACGCCATGCATAAAGCCGACCGCCTGCCATTGCGCCATGAGACGGGCCGTGTGTTGCATCACGACGCGCAGAAGTCTTACGGCGTGGGCACCCGGGTAGCTGGGCTCACCATCGACCGGCTCACGACATGCGGGATAGAAGCGGTCGATGATGTAGTCGGTGAGCGTGGCGAGATGGTCGATCTGCTTTGCCGCGGCCCACGAGATCATCCGCCAGGGGCGGCGGCATCTCAC
>CAZMVM010000045.1:9496-21514 GCA_964569785.1 uncultured Pigmentiphaga sp.
TGCCGCGGCCCAATGCTCAAAAGTGCCAAATCGGACGAAACTTGGAGCGACTCGCGTGACCACTGCGGCGGTTTCCATGGTTTCCCGACGGACAGGATCATTAGCCGCAATAAGACACAAAGCGTGTGTCGTGGGGATGCCGAGTCCATGCATGGCCGCCGACGCAAGGTATTCCCGTACCGACGAGCGTAACACCGCACGCCCGTCACCCATCCGTGAGTAAGGTGTTAAGCCTGAGCCTTTCAGTTGCAGTTCGAGACCACCGTCGGGAGTCGCGACTTCGCCCAGGATGTGGGCTCGGCCATCACCCAACTGTCCTGCCCAGACGCCGAATTGATGGCCGCTGTACACCGTAGCGATCGGATCCCCTCCTGGCAATGGACGGTTGCCGGCAAAGATTTCGGTAAACTCCGGCTGCTCGAACACGATGGGATCCAGGCCTATCATGCGGGCGACATCGGCATTCGCATGCAGCAGCCGGGGATTACGCACCGGTTGTGGTTCAAGCCGGGTATAAAAGACATCCGGAAGACGTGCATACGAGTTGCGGAAGCGCAATTCGTCCAAAGTGCGAGCAAGCATTGTTGAATCACCGTAGAATGCGGCCACCTAGGTGTGACCTGATTTCATGTTAGTCGAGTTCGAAGACGTTTGCGTACAGCGGCATGAGCAAATCGTGCTGCGAGACTTGTCTCTGCGGCTGCCGGAGACGCGAGTGGGCGTCATTGGCGTCAATGGTTCCGGCAAAAGTACCTTGGTGCGTTTGCTGAATGGCCTTATCGTGCCGGCAAGTGGCTCGGTGCGGGTCGGCGGGCTCGACACCGTGCACAACACACGTGAAGTTCGGCGACAAGTCGGCTTCGTGTTTCAAAATCCTGATCATCAAATTGTGTTCCCGCTGGTCGCCGAAGACCTTGCCTTTGGCTTGAAGAACCTGGGGGTTCCCAAACGCGACCGCGAACCGCGTGTACTTGAAACCCTGCAGGAGCTCGGCATAGCCCATCTTGCGGAACGCTCGTCACATGGGCTAAGCGGGGGGGAAAAGCAGCTTGTCGCACTTGCCGCCGTGTTGGTCATGCAACCGCGACTCTTGGTGTTCGATGAGCCCACCACGCTGCTTGATTTGCGCAATAGGAACCGCTTGCGCGCCATCCTGGAGGCGCTATCCCAGCCGGTTTGGGTCGTGACTCACGATCTGGAATTGCTTGACGGATTTGAACGGGTATTAGTGCTTGACGAAGGGCGCGTGGTTTGTGACGCTGGGCCGCAAGAAGCCGTGCGGTGCTATCAAAGGTTGTGTACATGATCGAAGCGCTGTATGTCCCGGGGCACTCGTGGCTGCATCGGCTGGCTGCCGGGCCCAAACTGCTACTGCTGCTGGTCGCCGGAATAGGGCTTTTCCTGACACAACATTGGTTGGTGTTGGCTCCGGCCGCGGTCATTGGTGTGACTTTGCTTGCGCTCACGGGTGTATCGCGACAACGGGTTTGGCGCCAAACGCGTGGCCTGTTGATACTGGTCGTGGTAGTTGGTGTGGCGGTTGGTCTCTTCTCGGGCTGGATTGCCGCTGCCATCGTTGTGCTGCGTTTGGTTGCTCTTATCGCGCTGGCGCTCGCCGTCACGTTCAGCACTCCCACCGCTGCGCTCATCGAGGTGTGTGAGCGCGCCATGGAGCCTTTGGATCGCCGAGGATGGGTGAATGCGGCCCAGATCAGTCTGGCATTATCGCTTGCGCTGCGTTTCATACCAGAAATTCACGCCCGCTATATAGAAATCCGTGAAGCGCAGGCGGCGCGTGGGCTTAAGGTGAACCCGGTGTTACTGGTCGTGCCGCTGGTGATCGCTGTTCTCAAGAGCGCTGATGCCATTGCCGAGGCCATTGATGCTCGCGGATTTCCGCCAGAACCGCCGCGTTAGGGCAGGGCCGAGGCAATCGAGCAGGGATTGATGGGACACAAGCGCAGGGACGCGTTAGCTTCGGCCCAATCAGCCTGAGACAACGGGGCCATGATAGCCGGGTCGCGTAACCCTCTTTTCCCTTGCAAATTATGCGGGCCCCGAGCAGCGCTTCATACGGATTAGAGCATGGGGGCGGTATCTGCGTGACCCGTGGGCCCGCGAGGCCAGACCCATGATCGCGAGTGCACGGATGAGCGAAAATTAAGGTCTTGCATACATCCTCCTGTAAGTTTTCATCCTGGGAGACTTCGGTCTTCTGGAGTTTCGCCTTCACGTATTAATTGGATAGTCGTACATGAATACCAAGGACATCGTCCTCATTGCATTATTTGCCGCGTTACTTGCTGCCTTGAGTCTCATGCCACCGATACCGCTTGGCGTGGTGCCAGTTCCCATTACGCTGCAAACCCTGGGCGTTATGCTGGCAGGAGCGCTGCTGGGGCCCTGGCGTGGACTCTTGGCGGTTGCGCTTTACATGGTGTTATGGATGTTAGGTCTCCCCGTATTACCCGGTGGGCGAGGGGGATTGGGCGTGTTGGCAGGGCCAACCGGTGGTTTCCTGGTCGGGATGCTCGCGGGCGCCTATGTGACCGGTTTTTTGGTGCAGACCTTGATACGACGCGGGCAAACGGCCCGACGTCAGGTCGCGCTGTATTTTCTGTCTTGCGTCATTGGCGGCGTATTAGTGATATATCTTGTGGGCGTTCCGTGGTTAGCTTACGTAACAGGCCTGGGTTTTTTCAAGGCGCTGGCCGGCTCGCTAGTGTTTATACCCGGTGATCTCATCAAGGCATTGGTAACCGGGGTGGTGGCCACGCAAGTGGTACGTGCCTGGCCCATGCAGCTGAAGTAAGGTCAACACAACAACCCTGACGGGAGTGCGTGACGTCCAGACCACAGATGTCTCGACGTGAGAGGCGGCCCGTCGTGGACGCCGGGCGATAGACCCGCTCACGTGCGTTTTACGCCGGCAGGTTTTTCCGGAAGGGTTCGGCACAGGGCTCTGTAGCATTCGCGGGGCAGCCGTTCTTTGGAGCACCTCTGCCGCGTTGCTTTAACGCGCTTCTTCTGCGGTGGGTACGCCCGACTGTAGAATGTTCAGAGCACATTCGCTCACTTCATCCAGTGTTGGCCATCGGTTTTCCTCGCCCAGCCAGACGGCGTGGGGTGACCACGGACGGGTACGTTGGGGGTTCGTCACCCCGAACAAAGTGAGTTGGCGGCTTTCCGCGGCCGCGGCCACGTGCGAAGTGCCTGAATCGTTGCAAATGACGAGCGCTGCGAGGCGGGTTAGAGCCGCATATGCCCCTAGTGGCAACGAGGGTAGGACATGAGCGCTGGGTACGGCCTCACGAGCCGAGTCGACTTCGCTAGGGGGCGGGCACATCGCGACCGCCCACCCGGCGGCCTTGAGGTCTTGAGTTAATGCCTCGTAGTGAGGCCATGACTTGACGCGGCCGCGGTGCAGGCCGGTTGCGGTGGGCGACAGCAACACGAACGGCCGATCGAACCCGGCTCGTTCAACGGTAGCTTCCGCCGCCTGCTCATGCGCGCGGGTGACTGGCAAATCCAGGGTGGGCCCCGGTTTAGAGGGTAGCCCGGTTTGCATACCCCATTTGCGCAGCACGGCGCGCGCAAGGTGGTAGTAGGATTCCACAACGTGAAGCGTGCCGCCGGGCTTGGTCACTGGCCACTTAAGTAGCAGGCTGCGTCCCTCATCGCGATAACCGCCTGCTTGTATGCCTGCAAGTCGAAAGATAAGTGCGCTGGAGATCGAGTCAGGAAAGCAGACGCCGCGCTCAACACCTTCGGAAAGCGAATGCGAACCCCGGTTGCTGGATCGAATGCGTTGACGCATGACTTCGATGTCTTTACGCAACGGTCCTTCGAGGGGAATGAAGTCAATGGGGTCGAGTCCCGCGAGAAGGTCACGCGCCCAAGGGCGGCCGATGAGGATCAGCGGGAAACCTGCTTTACGCAACAAATGGAGTGCTGGCAGCGCCATGCAGGCATCGCCAACCCAATTAGGCAACCTGACATAGATGGGTTTGAGCATGTATCTTGGGTGGAGTTCAGCGGGGTGGTGTGCTGTGAACACGCCCGAGGCCGCGTACAATCGCACGCTACCATTGTAAACATGTGCGGCGTAAGGCGCCGCTTGGTAACGGAGTAGTCTTGAGTTCTTCTTCTGCCGCTTTGGTGCCCGGCTCTCATCCCGTGAAGCGGGAGTTATGGCGCCGAATCTACCGTCAGGTGCGTCCTTACTGGATGGGGATGGCGGTAGGCATGCTATTCACTGTAGGTGTTGCGGCGACGCATCCCCTGCTGGCGCTCTTGATGAAACCGCTCATCGATGAGGGCTTTACGGGCGCAAAACCGTATTACGTGTGGGCGCTCCCTCTGGTGCTCGTCGGGCTATTCGTGGCGCGTGGCACCTTTGCCTACCTCAGTAATTATCTGATGGCGTGGGTTGCCAACAACGTCTTGCGCGACCTGCGCCGAGACATGTTTGCACGTCTGCTGCGCCTGCCGGATTCAGACGTGCGGCGGTTGGGTTCGTCCACTTTATTGAACCGCTTCACCATCGATGCCTCCACAGTTATGCAGCACGCTACGGAAGTACTGGCGACGCTGGTGCGCGAGGTGCTCATTGTGGTGGCCTTGTTCGGGGTGTTGCTGTACATGTCGTGGCAGCTCACCTTGATCGTTTTGGTGCTATTGCCACCGGCGGCGCTCGTGTCGCGGCTTTTCATGCGTCGTCTACGCGAGGTCAACCGCAATACGATCAACATGAATTCCGAGCTGACCCGTATTGTCACGGAAGGCCTGGAGGGGCAGCGAGTCATCAAACTATTTGATGGCTACGATTACGAGAACCGTCGTTTCTCTCACGTCAATGCGAGATTGCGACGCTTTGGAATTCGCGGCGCTGCTGCCTCGGGTGCTGTCGGTCCGGTGTCGCAAGCGATCTTGTCCGTTGCGCTCGGGGTTGTGATTGGCGTCGCGCTGGCGCAATCCGGCTCGGGCGAGCTTACCGTGGGCGGGTTTGCAGCGTTTGTCGGTGCGATGGGCCAGCTATTGGATCCGCTGCGCCGTCTTGCGAACGCGGCTGGGCCTATGCAGCGCATGCTGGTGGCGGGGGAAAGTGTCTTTCGGCTCCTGGATCACCCAGAAGAGGCGGACAATGGCACGCGCGTCTTGTCAGAGCCGGTGCGCGGTCACGTCCAATATCAAAACGTGTCGCATCGATTTCCGGATGCCGATACCGATACGTTGCGTCATGTGAGCTTTGAGGCGCGACCGGGTGAAACTGTTGCGCTCGTTGGGCGCTCTGGCAGCGGCAAGACGACCTTGATGAACATGTTGCCGCGCTTTATTTCACCGACGGCGGGACGCATTCTCATCGATGGGGTCGATATTGCCGAGCTCAAGCTGTCCAGCCTACGGGCCCACATCTCACTTGTGAGCCAGGATGTGGTCTTGTTTGATGACACGATCGCCGTGAATGTTGGCTATGGCGCGGCCCTGAACCCCAGTGAGGATGAAATCCGGGCGGCACTCAAGGCGGCGAATCTGCTAGAGTTTGTTGAATCATTGCCCGAAGGCATCCACACCCGAGTGGGAGAACGCGGAGCGCGATTATCCGGCGGGCAGAAGCAGCGACTGGCGATTGCGCGGGCGTTGATCAAGAATGCGCCCATTCTGATTCTCGACGAGGCCACCTCGGCCCTCGATAACGAGTCAGAACGCCAGGTTCAAGCGTCGTTGGAGCGCCTCATGAAGGGCCGCACCACCTTGGTGATCGCGCATCGCCTTTCCACTGTGCAGGCCGCCGACCGCATCATCGTGCTGGACAGCGGAATGATCAAGGAAGCCGGCACCCATGAAGAATTGCTGGCAGCGAACGGTCTTTACGCGGCGCTGTACCGCATGCAGTTTCACGAGACGGCTTAGGCGTGCGCGTGGCGGGCTTCCTGTGTGGGGGGCTCGCCGGTACGCTGACAAGCGGTGCACAAGGCTTTCACTTCGATTTCGTCGCCGGCCAGCCGGTAGCCCGTATTCTTGATGCGATCGGCCAACCGATTGCGAACGATGTCGTCGTGTATTTCTGCAACCGTGCCACAACCGGTACACACGACGAGCAGGTTATGCGGGGCTCCGGCGGCATCACCGCACGCCATGAACGAGTTCAAGGTATCAACCCGGTGGACCAGCCCCTCTTCCAATAGAAAGTCGAGGGCACGGTACACGGTGGGCGGCGTGGCGTTGGGAAATATAGTGCGAATCTCGTCTAGAAGTTCGTAGGCCTTGAGGCTGCGGTCGTGCTGAAGCAAGAGTTCGAGCACTTTGCGCCGGATGGGCGTGAAGCGCCGCCCACGCCGTTGACACAGTGCCTCCGCTACCGCCAATGCGGTCTCGACGCGATCAGAAGCGTTGGATAAGTTGGGATCTTTCACCATAAAACCGTAAGCAATGCGCAGCAGGAAGGCCTTCTTGCAAGATAGCAGCACTGTGTCACTTGCGCAAATTCAGCCTCTCCGCCTTCGCTAGACGAGTATGACATCGTATTGTTCTTGGCTGTAGCTGCTTTCCACTTGCAGCGAAACGGGCTTGCCAATGAAGTCGCCCATTTGGGCCAGGTGCTGGCTTTCCTCTTCGAGAAACAGGTCGATGACGTTTTGCGAGGCCAAAATCCGGAATTCGCGCGGATTGAACTGGTGAGCTTCCCGTAAAAGTTCGCGCAAGATCTCATAGCAAACGGAACGCGCCGTTTTGACACTGCCTCGTGCCTGGCAAACGGGGCAGGGCTCGGTGAGCAGCTGTGCGAGCGACTCGCGGGTACGCTTACGGGTCATTTCGACCAGGCCCAGCTGGGTAAATCCATTAACAGTAACGCGGGTTCGGTCACGCGCCAGCGCTTTTTTGAGTTCGGCCAGCACGGCCTCGCGGTGCTCGGGGTTCTCCATGTCGATGAAATCGATGATGATGATGCCGCCGAGGTTACGCAGACGCAATTGCCGCGCGATGGCGTGGGCTGCTTCCAGGTTGGTCTTAAAAATGGTGTCGTCGAAATTCCGGCCACCCACAAAGCCGCCCGTGTTCACGTCGATTGTTGTGAGTGCTTCGGTTTGATCGATGATGAGATAGCCGCCCGACTTCAAGTCTACCCGCCGCGACAAAGCGCGATTGATTTCATCGTCGACGTTGTAGAGGTCGAACAATGGCCGCTCGCCCGTGTAGTGAGCCAGGCGATCGGCCACCTGCGGTGTGTATTCTTCTGCCCACTCTTTGAGTTGTGACAACGTGGCGCGGGAGTCAACAAGAATCGAGTTCGTATTGCTGTTGACGACGTCACGCAATACGCGTTGGGCCAAGGTTAGGTCTTCGTGCAGGAGTGTCGGTGCTGAACTGGTGCGAGCCTTTTGCAGCACGCTGTTCCAGAGCTTGGACAAATACTGGATGTCGGCCGCTAGCTCTGCTTCGGTGGCATATTCCGCTTGGGTGCGCACGATATATCCACCAGTTTCATCCGGAGGTGTGAGTGACTGTACCAGCTCGCGCAGGCGGTTACGCTCGGCTTCGTCCTCGATACGCTGGGAAATACCAATGTGGGGATCGTAGGGGAGATAGACCAGCATTCGACCCGCAATGCTCAGTTGCGTGGAAAGCCGCGCGCCTTTAGTGCCGATCGGGTCTTTGATGACCTGCACTTTAATGTTTTGCCCCTCGAACAGCAGCTTTTCGATCGGGGTAGGTGGTAGCCCCGCGGCGCGTTCGATGCGGTTTTCGCGAATGTCGGCAATGTGCAGGAAGGCAGCACGTTCCAGTCCGATGGAAATGAACGCGCTCTGCATACCCGGTAGCACTCGAGCGACTTTGCCCAGGTAGACATTGCCCACGTAACCACGGTGGGCCGCACGTTCTAGCTGGAGCTCCTGGAGGGCCCCCTGCGAAATAATTGCTACCCGAGTTTCGAAAGGCGATACGTTGATGAGGATGTCTTCTGTCATGGGAGTTCTATTCCGGCGTGACGGAGCAATTGGGCAGTTTCGTAGACGGGTAAGCCCATGACGCCGGTATAGCTTCCCTCGATGCGCTCTACGAAAACGCCGGCAGGACCCTGGATGCCGTAGGCACCCGCTTTGTCGAATGGCTCACCCGTGTCGCAGTAGCGTTCAATTTGCTGCACGCTGAGGGGCGCGAAATAAACCTGGGTGACTGAGACCGCTTCGATCACGGTTTCATTATGCACGAGTGCAAGCGCAGTACGGACT
The DNA here is from genome assembly GCA_964569785.1 of uncultured Pigmentiphaga sp. Taxonomy (GTDB): domain Bacteria; phylum Pseudomonadota; class Gammaproteobacteria; order Burkholderiales; family Burkholderiaceae_B; genus Verticiella. Next base: position 17,731 of record CAZMVM010000045.1, read on the forward strand.
TCATGCCGCGTGCCCGAGAGTCGGTGCAGCATTGCGATCGCTTCGTTGCGGCTCTGCGGTTTCCCAAGAATGTCATCGCCCAGAATGACTGTGGTATCAGCAGCCAGCAAAGGGTAGTCAGCAAGACCTTGCTCTTCAACCATTTGCCGTCCGCGGATCGCTTTTTCGCGCGCCGTGCGCGCCACATAGTCGGCGGGAGATTCCTGAGGTAACCTGGGTTCGTCGTCGCCCTCAGGGCTGGGGGCAACGAGCACGTGATGACGAACGCCAATTTGTTCGAGCAGCTGACTGCGGCGTGGACTACGAGATGCAAGATAAATGACACTCATGGGCGCACATGCCCCGGGGAGGATTGTTAATGCTGAGATTATGCCCGGTGGTAGGGATGGTTGTGCAAGATGGCCCAGGCGCGATAGAGTTGTTCGGCCAGGAGCACGCGCACCATGGCATGGGGGAGCGTTAGTGATGACAGACGCAGGCGATAATCGCAACTGTTTTTCAGCGCCCTGTCTAGCCCATCCGGCCCCCCGATGAAGAACGCCACGTCGCGACCATCCCCACGCCAGCCTTCCAATAGCTGCGCTAAATCCATGGTGCTGATGTCGCGGCCGCGTTCGTCAAGGGCCACTCGTATACACGGGGATGTTATGGCGGCTTCCAGACGACGCGCCTCGGCCGCCATCAGTTGTTCGGGGGATTTGCCCCGTGTGCGCGGTTCAGACTTCACTTCCCGGAGGTCGAGCGCCAGGTCGCCAGGCATGCGCTTGCGATAGTCGTCGAAAGCTTCGGTGACCCAATGCGGCATCCGCTGACCCACCGCTGCAATAATGAGTTTCACCTTATGTGTGACGTGTCTGACTGGCTGCATCAGCCAGTTTCACGCGTACGGGCTTATCTCCCCATACTTGTTCGAGAGCATAGTATTCGCGGATGGCGGGCTGCATGATATGCACAATGATGTCGCCCAAATCAACGAGTACCCATTCACCCGTTTCCTCGCCTTCCACGGAAAGCACGGGGACTTTCAGTTCACTTGCCTTGTCACGCACACTGTTGGCGAGCGCGCGCGTCTGCCGGTTCGACGTGCCGCTGGCGATAATGACACGATCAAACAGGCTGGTGAGATGTGATGTATTGAATACCTTTATGTCCTGCGCCTTGACGTCTTCAAGTGCATCGACAACGGCGCGTTGCAAACGTTGTAGTTTTCTCGGATTCATGTAGGAAGGCTCACGCCCGATACAAATGATGCGTTTTAATGTAATCCACCACGGCGGGTGGTGTCATGCCATCGATAGGCTGCCCGGCAGCAACCCGGTTACGAATCTCGGTCGATGAGATGCGGGTCGGGGTGAACGGCAGGTGATAGACATCGCGCCCCAGCGCTTGAAGCTCGCGCTTCAAGGCAGGGGGTGGAACCACTTGAGCACCCGGCCGTTCTGCGACCGCCAGATATACGCGACGCACAATTTCCTGCCAATCACGCCAGGTACAGAAATTAACGAGCTGATCGCTGCCGAGCACCCAGAAATAAGTGTGCGCCGTTTCGCCGGCCTTGAGCTCCCGCAGCGTATCTATCGTATAGGTCGTTCCTCTGCGGTCGATTTCAAGCGTGTTGATGGAAAGACCGGGGTGCTCGGCGATGGCCAACTTCAGCATGCTGAGGCGGTGCGACGCACTTGCGCCCAGCGGCGAACGTTGCCACGGCTGCGCCGCCGGCAACAGTTGCATGTCGTCTAATTCGAGATGCTGCCGGGCTGTTATTGCGAGCAAGAGATGCGCATGGTGCACGGGATCAAAACTGCCGCCCAAAAGGCCAATACGCAATCCCAGCTTGCGAGGTGGGTTGGTCGCCGTTTCTACACCCATTCGCGTGGAACCAGAAACTCGTAGAGACGGGCTTCGGGTGAACCCGGCTCGGGTGTGTAACAGTATTCCCAGCGTGCCTGAGGAGGCATCGACATGAGAATGGATTCTGTGCGTCCGCCCGATTGCAGCCCGAACAGAGTTCCCCGATCGTACACCAGGTTGAACTCTACGTAGCGGCCGCGTCGGTACGCCTGAAATTTGCGCTCGCGCTCGCCGTACGCCATGCCTTGCCGACGTTCGATGATAGGCAGATACGCGGGAAGGAATGCATCGCCCACCGAGCGGGTGAGAGCAAACGCCGTGTCGAAATCGGGCTCGTTCAAATCATCGAAAAAGATACCGCCCACGCCTCGGGTTTCGTTGCGGTGCTTAAGAAAGAAATACTCGTCACACCACGTCTTGAACTTGGGATACCACTGCGCGCCGAACGGTTGCAGCGCATCTCGGCAGGTGCGATGAAAGTGAACTGCATCTTCTTCGAATGGATAGTACGGGGTCAGATCCATTCCACCACCAAACCAGAAGGTGTCGCCCGCGAGAAACACCCGCACATTCATGTGCACGGTGGGGATATAGGGATTGCGCGGATGCAGCACCAAAGAGACGCCCATGGCCTCCCAGGGCTGCCCGGCAAGCTCTGGTCGGCGTGCAGATGCGGACGGCGGCAACGAGCTGCCTTGCACGGCGCTAAATAGAACGCCGCCGCGTTCGAGTAGCTGACCACCTTCGATCAACTTGGAGATCCCTCCGCCACCTTCATCACGCGTCCAGGCGTCGACGCGAAAGGCCTCGCTTCCCGCTGCCTCCAGGCTTGCAACGATGCGATCCTGGAGGCCGGTGAAGTATTCGTAAAGGGTATCGTGGGCGGGGAAGGAAACAACGGTATTCATACAGGCTTTCCAGACGGTTGCAGCGCGCGCCACCCGATGTCCCGGCGCACTTGCATGCCGTCAAAACGAATTTGATCAACGGTTTGATAGGCACGCCGTTGAGCCGCTTCGACGGACTCGCCCAGCGCGGTTACGCACAAAACGCGCCCGCCTGCGGTGTAAACCCGGTCGTCCTGAAGGCGAGTACCGGCATGGAACACCATGCAGTCGGCCTCATCCTCGGGTAACCCTTCGATGAGGTCTCCCGTGCGCGGTGTAGCCGGGTAGTTGGCTGCAGCTATCACCACACCGAGGGCAACGCGCGGATCCCACTCGATCACGGCTTGATCAAGCGTACCTGCTACAGCATTTTCGAACACTGGGAGCAAATCGCCTTTGACCCGCATCAGTATTGGTTGAGTTTCTGGGTCGCCCATGCGGCAATTGAATTCCAGCACTTTGATTTCCGTGCTGGCGGCATCGGCCCCCGGCGTTATCATGAGGCCCGCATAGAGGAAGCCCGTAAAGGGAAAACCGTCGGCCCGCATACCTTCGACCGTTGGCAGGATCACCTCTTTCATAATACGGTCGTGCAGCTCGGCCGTAACAATGGGAGCAGGGGAGTAGGCTCCCATGCCACCCGTGTTCGGCCCTGTATCCCCCGTGCCCAGGCGTTTGTGGTCTTGACTGCTAGCGAGCGGTAAGACGTTGTTTCCGTCGCACATGACGATAAAGCTAGCTTCTTCACCATCCAGAAACTCTTCAATGACCACACGAGCTCCAGCATCGCCCAGCGCCTTACCGGCCAGCATCGAGTCGATTGCTGCGTGGGCCTCTTCGGCCGTTTGGGCGACCACCACACCCTTACCTGCGGCGAGACCATCGGCCTTGACGACGATCGGAGCGCCGTGCTGATTAACATAGTCGTGTGCGGCCTGGGCATCGGTAAACGTTTGATAGGCGGCGGTAGGAATGCCGTGACGCACCATGAACTGCTTGGCGAAATCCTTCGAGCTCTCAAGCTGTGCGGCGGCCTGGGTGGGTCC
>CAZMVM010000046.1:0-730 GCA_964569785.1 uncultured Pigmentiphaga sp.
AGAGCATCCCGCCCCGTGGGCAGGGGCGGCGACGGCTCCGCCGCCGCAATGGGGCCGCTTGCTACAGAACGCGAAGACATTCGGCTTATCGGCGCAGCTCCTTTCGCAAGCCGGGCACGATAAGCGGCAAACTGTTCCATGTGCAGCGCGTACAAGCGACGAGCTTCAGCCGCATCGATCGCGTGCACCGATGCCACATCGGGAACTGGCAAACGCGCCCCTGCGCGTACACGGTTCATGTTCCCGTCGATGAACGCAGCGGGGTTGGCTTGCAGCAAAGCGGCCAGCACCTGATACAACGTGGCACGGCGGTACTCGGGGTCGCGATTACGTAAGCGCTGGGCGATTTCACCTAAGGTGTCTCCGCGCTGTACCACGATGGTTTCCGATTCAGCACTCAGCGCCAACGAAACCGGGCTGACTGTGTCGCGCAACCCGGGGGGCAACAGGAGCACCATACGGCGATCATGCTGACCAGCGTCGTCGTGTAATTCGAGTTTGAGATCGACAACCGGCTGTTGCACGCGACCACGGGACGTGATCACCGCAATATAGCCGCCACGACCGTCCCGCCGAGGCTGCAAGCTAAGGCTGACTGACAGGGCCGCTGTGGAGCTCAACGCGGCATCCACCGACTCGGCTGCCTGAACACGTGCACTTGGACGCGACCCACCGGTGGATTCTACGTTTGCGATCGGGATTTCGATTCGCAACGGTTGTCCGACACCGG
>CAZMVM010000046.1:740-7111 GCA_964569785.1 uncultured Pigmentiphaga sp.
CTTGGACGTCCGATGTCTGCGGCGTCGGCAGGGTTCCATGCGTTCAAGATAAGCGCAAGCAACAACGCGCGTGGTAGGGTGGCATGCCGCATCAGCGGCCTAATCTGCTGTCCAGACAAAACCACGTTCATTCCAGAAAAATCGCCCCGAGTCGAAAATAGCACCCGTACCACGCATTGGCAAGCAAAGACCGGCGGAACGAACGCGGTCTGTATCTATCTTGAGAATTGCACCCACCCTTTTGAACCGCCCCCCGGAGGCTTGACATCTCCAGTAAGAGCGGGTGTGCACACCGCAGACGTTGTTATTGAGCAGTGGGGAATTGAAGACCAGGACCGCTACCGGCCCGCGTTATCCTCGCCCGACCCGACCTGCCGCACTTGCCGCACATCGGGTCAAATCGGCAGGACATCTCGTCGTGTGCCCCATCCTGGCTCAGACTGACTGAGGCTCGTCGACCGGAGTGGAGCCGCGCGCGAAATCCGTGTCGCGTCCAGCGGCGTTTCCACGCAAAAAAAGCATCGGGCTTGGAGTCCGGTGCCTGCTTGCCAACCTGGGGGCGGAGTAGGCCCTTACCGCAAAGTTCAGGTTCTGTTACGAGGGGGGGTACCCGCGTTTAAACCTCAACGTGTTGGAGGGCCTTGATACGCGCTACGATCGGCGGGTGGGTGGAGAACATCGCGCTGATGGCAGGGCGATTAGCAATGCCAGCTGCCTCGAACGCCTTGGGCAACTCCCCTGTTTGCAGCTCGTGCAGGCGCGCCAGCGCTCGAATCATAGGTTCGCGTGAGCGCAGTAATTGTGCAGAGCCTGCGTCAGCACGGTACTCGCGACGACGTGAGAAGGCCGCGACAATGATCGATGCCAAGACGCCAAACACAATCTCGCAGACGATGACGGTAAGGAAGTATCCCACCCCCAGGCCACGTTCATTCCGCAGCAATACCTGGTCGACGAAGTAGCCCACCACGCGCGCCAAGAAGATTACGAACGTATTAACTACGCCCTGAATGAGCGTCAACGTGACCATGTCGCCATTGGCGATGTGGGCCACTTCATGCCCCAGAACCGCCAGGACCTCTTCCTCGGTCATGCTCTCCAGCAAGCCGGTCGACACGGCAACCAAGGCATTGTTGCGAAACGCGCCAGTTGCAAAGGCGTTCGGTGCCCCCTCGTAAATGCCCACTTCCGGCATCCCAATGCCCGCGCGCTGGGCCAACTGCCGCACGGCATCCACCAACCATGCTTCCCGCGCGTTGGCGGGTGCATTGGGATCGATAATGCGCGCCCCGGTAGTGGCCTTGGCCATAGGCTTACTGATCAGCAACGAGATGATCGAGCCACCAAACCCGATAACGAGCGCAAATACCAACAACGAATTAAAGTCGATGCCCTGGGCCATCAACATACGATCAAGGCCCAGAATGCGGCACGTCGCGCTGAGAACGACAATGACCGCCAGGTTGGTCACGAGATACAACGCAATGCGTTTCATAGAGTTAACGAAATCCTTATCCGCAGAAAGTCGGAACTGCCGATATTACCAGTTACACATGGCCTTCAGACATCCAATGAGGCGGCAGGTTTCCATCCAGCCTCAACGCAGAATAAGCAAAGTGACGAAGCGCGTCCCAGCGGCATCGGAAGAGCCCCTCACTTTCAGTTTCAACGTGTCTCAAGCAGCACCGGCCCAGCACACTTGCCCCTACCTCGCGGCACCGGTCCACAGCTAAGATGGGGCCGCGCCATCCGCTTGCAAGAATAGGGATATCTGCCCATTGCTCACGTTATACCGCCCTCACGGTGGGCTGGGCGGCACGCGACGGGTCAACCGACGGCTCGGATACCATTTTTCAACCGCGCGCAGGCTGGTTCGCCATCAAAGCGCTAGACGCCCTGGACCCGTCCGCTTTTCTTCTAAGTGCAGAGTAAAAGGCACGGGGCACGTAGGAGCGCGGGTGACATCGATGGCGCCTGGCGGCGCCAGGTGGCCTGGGAGCCTCTACCAAACCCGAGGTATCAGACACCCCGGCGAGTCTAGTCATTAATCCGCTAACCCGCACCGGCGACGCAACGCATCGCCTCCTCCAACGCGCTCAGCGTGACGGGCTTATCAATATAGGCATCAAACCCACACGCCAACGCATGCGCGATGCCCGCTTGGTCACTGAATCCGGAGAGCGCGAACGCCGGGATAGCCGCTGAACTAGGGTGGGCGCGTAAGCGGGCGATCAGCTCATATCCATCCATACCCGGCATTCCGATATCAGACAGGATGAGATCGAAGCGGCTGGTGGTGGCGAGCCGCAAAGCGGCAGTACCATTGTCGGCAACAACTACTTCGGCGCCCTCAAGCTCGAGCAAGGTGCGGAACGCGTCGAGCGTGTCCAGGCTATCGTCTACCAACAGCAAGCGGAGACCCGCGAAGGGTTTGGGGCGTGCGCTATTCTCGTCAGAAGCGTTTGCCCGACTATATGAGCCGCTGCGCCAAGGTCCTGGAATGTGCCGCTTGGGCACGCTTTCACCGAGCTTGTATGTCGCCTTTTTGCGCGGTGCGAGTAACGCGACGCCGCCCACCGCAACGAGACGCGCATGCTGCGACCCATCTGCTTGAGCTGTCGTGGTATCAGCTTCAGCGACCGCCATACCAGTAACGCTCTCCACACCGGCTCCGCCTCCTTCGGCATCGCTTGTGCCCTCGCGCAACCACGGGACTTGCTCCAGCTGTCGCGTTTCCGCGTGCCGAACATGCTCGCATCGATCGACGCGCCGAGTGCCGGTAATACTTGCTCTCATAGGAATGTCCTGCCCACCCAAATTCCCTGCATGACAACTTGTGATCTTCGCAAAGCGGGATGTTTCGGCATGAGCAAGTAACGCGCCCGTTACGAAGAGTCGCCACTTGACGGGCAAATGACGATCGACCCGCTCGGGCGGGCAACATTCAATTACAAGATGAGTTGGTCGGCTAATTGCTGGTCGAGCCCGCGCGTGCCAAGCTTAAACGATTAAAGACGAGGGTGCACTGCCCTGGGAGACCCGCCGCATGGCTTTGGATTCCTCTCCTTCTACCACCGCCGAAAGCAACGCGGAGATTTCATTCACCTACCCCGCCGCGCTGTGTCAGGAGCTGATACGCGGGCTGCGAGCTACACCGGCGACGATCTCACCGAAGTTTTTGTACGATGATCTGGGCTCAGCATTGTTTGGGGCGATTACCCAATTGCCGGAGTATTATCCGACCCGCACCGAGTCCGACATCTTAAGCAGTTACCGCAGTCAAATTGCGCGTTGCATAGGACGCGTCGATGCCCTGATCGACCTGGGAGCGGGTGATTGCAGCAAGGGTGAGGCACTGATGTCAACGTTGTGCCCCACGCAGTATGTCCCCATCGATATTTCAGAAAACTATCTCGCGCTGGCGGTTCGCCGTCTCGCAACGAGCTATCCCGAGCTGGATATCGTCCCGCTGGGACAGGACTTTTCACATCACCTGCAACTACCGGCTCGCGTGTTGTCCCGCCGGCGGCTGTTCTTCTATCCGGGTTCAAGTATTGGAAATTTCACGCCTCAGGGGGCGAAACAGCTGTTGCAGCGCATCTACGAGCTTGCGCACCCCGACGGTGCCCTACTCATCGGCGTGGACTGCCCGAAGCCGCTTTCCGCGTTACTAACTGCCTACAACGACCCACTTCAGGTCACGGCAGCATTCAATCGCAACATCCTGCGGCATGTGAACCGGGTGCTTCATAGCGACTTTGACATCGACCAGTGGAAGCACCAAGCCCAATTCAACCAGGAGCAATCGCGCATCGAAATGCACCTGGTGGCGAATACCGACCTTATCGTGAAGTGGCCAGGGGGCGAGCGACGTTTCCTCGCCGGGGAAACCATTCATACCGAAAACTCCTACAAGTACTGCCCCGAGACCTTTGAGCGTTTGCTTTTAACCGCCGGATTCAAAGACATTCAACACTGGACCGACGCACAGGGCTGGTTCGCTGTCTATGTTGCGAAGACTCATGTCTAACCCCGGCCACCCTCGTTCTGCTTTTATTGCACCCGCGTTAAATCATGCTTTCATCCCCACGTCACGAGTCTTTCACCGGCTTCACACCCACCCAAACCCTGTTGGCGCATTACGACAGGGTTCGAGCCACCACGATGCAGCTCGTTGCACCGCTGAGCCCGGAGGATTGCCAAGTGCAATCCATGCCGGATGCCAGCCCTGTGAAATGGCATTTAGGGCATACCACTTGGTTCTTTGAGACCTTTGTATTGCAACCATATTTGTCTGGTTACGAGCTCTACAACCCGGCATTTCGCATGCTGTTCAACTCGTATTACAACGGCATCGGAGCAGCGTACTCCCGACCGCACCGCGGTTTGCTGACACGGCCTGCTCTGGAAGAAGTGTTGACATGGCGTCGCTATGTAGATGCTGCAATACATCTCGCTATCGAAGCTCAGCCCCACAACCGGGAGCTCGCTGCGCGCGTTGAGCTAGGCCTACACCATGAGCAACAACATCAGGAACTCATCCTGATGGACATCAAACATTTATTCTGGTCAAACCCGTTACGCCCGGCGTATCTTGCGAGCGATGGACAATGTGCATCCCACTTAACGACCGATGAGCCCAACGGCACGTTTTACTCGTCCATCCCTGTTGGCCCTCGAGCGAACAGTCTCGACCTGTTCTCCTCACCCACGTCCCGGCCGCTGCGTTCTTGCGACGCGAACACGCGAGACGATGCTGTAACTAGCCAGCCAGAACGCGAGCTCGACGGCTCGGCCATTCCACTGTCGTGGTTAACGTTCCGCGGCGGGGTTCAGTCGATTGGCCACCATGGTGCAGAACAGTTTGCTTACGATAATGAATCCCCCGCGCATGATGTTCTATTGCACCCCTATCAACTCAGTCAGCGTCTTATTACACACGGCGAGTATCTGACATTCATCGAGGATGGGGGTTATGAACGCCCTGAGCTATGGCTTTCGCTGGGGTGGGACACGGTAACCGCACGGGGTTGGCAGGCACCGATGTACTGGGAGAAACGCGGGCGAGAATGGGCCGTATTCACGCTGCGCGGCATGCAGCCGCTTGAGCATGCCGCACCAGTGCTTCATTTAAGCTACTTTGAGGCTGACGCGTTTGCGCGTTGGGCCGGCGCCCGCCTACCTACTGAAGCAGAGTGGGAGGCAGCCGCCAAGATTACTTTGGAGGCCGATAGCAACGTGTCAGCGCCTCGCGAGAATGGACACGCAACGATGTCACCCAACCTTCTTGAAAAAGGTAACCTGGTATCTTTACCCGCGTCCGTCGGTACCGGAACGCAACTGACTCAGTTATTAGGAGATGCGTGGGAATGGACCTGTAGTGCTTACTCTGCCTATCCCGGATACCGTCCGCCCGCGGGAGCAATCGGAGAATACAACGGCAAGTTCATGTGCAATCAATATGTATTGCGCGGCGGTAGTCTGGCCACGCCGTCATCACACATCCGCCACACATATAGAAACTTCTTCCCGCCTGACGCTCGATGGCCCTTTACGGGATTACGCCTGGCCCGCGACGCCTGACGCACGATGTGAAAATTCGGTTGCAGCATATAGAACTGCGGCGAAGGCGAGCGGCACCAGGTAATACACCACACGGTACGCCAGAAGCGAGGCCAATAGTTGATGTTGTGGCACCGAGGCACCCACCACGGCCAAAAATACCGCCTCGATGACCCCCAACCCCGCCGGCACGTGGGTAACTACGCCGGCGATGGCGGCCAGCAGCAACGAACCTAGCACCACCGGATAAGCAGCTGCTTCTCCAGGCAGCAAGGAATATACAATGCCGCCCATTAGCACCCAGTTCAACGCGGACATGCCGGCCTGCAGCCACACGAGCCGTCTTCCCGGCAATGGCAGCTCGTGCCCACGTATGCGCACCTCGGACCGGGATGCAAACAGCACCAGCCCCACGTACACCAGAAACAACACCACCAGGACCACACCAACTAAACGGAGTAAGCCGCCGCCAATCCAGGACTCCGGCAATGACACGATACCCGTCGCGAGAATAACGCCCGCCAAGAGCAAGTAGCCGATCCAGTTCGTTAAAATCGAAGTGGCCAGCACGCGGGTGATCGTGCCCGGGTTTAAACCGGCGCGCGAGTAAAGGCGGAACCGGAATGCCGTCCCACCGACTAGCGACCCAAAATTTAAATTGAAGGCATAACTAATGAACGTAATTAGCAGGACGCGTCGCTTTTTTAGTGAATGTCCCGTCAGATGGCGGCCCAGCAAATCGTAACTGCAGTACAGACAATAGCTGCATAGCGTTAGCACAGACGCAACGAGCAGAGCCTCGAAACTTA
>CAZMVM010000046.1:7121-21266 GCA_964569785.1 uncultured Pigmentiphaga sp.
CCTACTTCCACCCAGTCGATGGTAAATGCGAGCCGCACTAGCAAAGCAATAACCGTCAAAAAGAAAGCTGCAATGACGAACTTGCGCCAGCGGGGCCAGTAATGACGCGCTGCTGTTGCCGTCCGGTGCAGCAAACCTGCCAATACCATAGTTGCATCCTGAAGAATCATGCAATTGCCCGATCGCATTTGCGGACAGGCACAATACACTGTGCGCAATCAGCACTTCACGCGCCCTGTGTCCGGCGTTTCACAATCGCGCCCGGACAAGCAGCCTACTGCATCAGCCTGAACGCTACTGATAAGTCACCGTCTGCTTGCCCTCTGCTTGCTTGCTCTCGACTCGAGGCCCTTCTAATGGGACGAGAGACTCGGCGTCGACGAGCGCCGGTCGGTGGGCGGGCAGCCACCCTGCCCATGAGGGGAAGCGTCGCAAGAAGTGAAACACCAGAAAGCCGGCTGCCAGCCGCCAGAACTTGCGTACGGGAGCACGTGTCGGTTGGACGACCTGACAATGGTTATTGATCAACGCCCGTAGCCGTGCGGCGAGCTCCCGCGTAAACTCGGCGTCGCGCACCGCGACGTTCGCTTCCAGATTTAGCGATAGACTGAGAGGGTCAAGGTTACTCGAACCCACCGTACTCCATTCTTCGTCGACCAGTGCCACCTTCCCGTGCAGTGGCCGTTGGCAATACTCATGAATATGAACGCCTACATCTAACAGATAGTCGTACAACAAGGTCGAAGTGGCGCGCACCCAGGGCATATCGGGCTGCCCCTGTAAAATCAAGTGAACCTCGACACCGCGCTGAGCAGCTTTTGCCAGCTCTCGTAAGAACCGGTAACCGGGCAAGAAATACGCATTGGCAATAATCACTTCGCGCTGCGCCAACCTGAGGGCCATTCGGTAGTGCCATTCGATGTCGTCACGGTGCCCATCGTTATCCCGTACCAATAGGGCAACCGTAGCATCGCCGGCTGGGGCGATGCCCTCAGCGGGATCGACCCGGCTGCGACGCAGCCGCCGGCTTTTCAGTGCGGGGCGCAACAGCGTTAGCGCGGCCTCATGGAGGTCGCCGACGATTGGCCCGCGGAGCTCCACCGCGTAGTCCTGCTTCGCGGCGGGCCCAAAATCCCCTAAATGATCTGCAGAAAAATTAAGACCGCCGATAAACCCGATCGAGCGGTCTACCACCACCAATTTGCGATGCAAGCGGCGAAACAAATTGGTTCGAACTCCAAATGCGCGCGGTTTCGGATCAAACACCAACAGGCGGATGCCCGCCTCACGTACCTGCGCCAAAAAACCTTCCGAAAACCCGGGGGAGCCGTAATCGTCTACCGTTACTGTGATTTGAACCCCGCGGCGCGCAGCATTCACCAGTACGCGAAGCAGTTCCAGCCCCACTTTATCCTCGGCCAGGATAAAAGTCTCAACGATAACTTCTTGTTGTGCGCCTTCGATGGCAGCGAAAACTTCCGGAAAGTACTCTTCTCCATTCTCGAGAAGACGAATGCGATTGCCCTCTCTCCACACCGTATTCATAAGGCTACCCTGGCAACAAGAGGGGCATGATCCGACAAATGGGACCATGGCCGCCCCGTCAATACCTGCGCCTTCTCAATGTGAAGGTTGCGCGTGTAGATTCGGTCTAATTTCAATAACGGCCAACGAGCCGGAAAAGTACGCGGAAGCGAACCCGCTAGACTTAAGAAAGCCTCTCTAAGCTGCAAATGCCGCGTGAGATACTCGTTGGCGCGCCGCCGCCAATCATTAAAATCACCCGCGATGACTAAAGGTGCATCCGCTGGGATTTTCTTGTCAACCAGCTCGCACATCAACTCCAGTTGTTGTTGCCGATGCGCTTCACGCAGCCCTAAATGAACGCATATTGCGTGCATAATTGACGAGCGCCCGGGAATGTCCATGACGCAATGCAATAAGCCGCGTCGCTCCGGACCCTCCACAGAAATGTCGCAATTTTCCGAGTGCACAATAGGAAAACGGGACAGCAACGCATTGCCATGATGCCCATGCGGATACACCGCGTTACGACCATAGGCGTACTGCTTCCAAATCGTATCGGCCAAAAATTCATACTGAGGATGATCCGGCCAATTCGCATAACGAGCCGAATGGCGTTCATGACTGCCCAGCACTTCCTGCAAAAAGACCAGGTCCGCCCCCACGGATCTTACCGCTGCACGCAGCTCGTGCAAGATAAAGCGACGATTAAATACAGTAAACCCTTTGTGTGCGTTCAGCGTAATGATCTTCAGAGAAAGCAGCGGTGGGATTTCGGTCATGGCGCCCACTCAGCAATCCGCATTCCCGCTTTAGTTTGCCATCCTACCCAGTGTCGTGAACGCCCTACCTCTAGCCAGCACGGTATTCGCCTGGAGATAGACATGCGTTTAAGGCTAGAAGCAGCGATGTCACCTACCAGCCTGAAGCCCAAAGCGTCATTCGGCTGTGGCGACACCTCAGGCCAGCACAGCAACTTATTCCTCCAGCCGCATCCCCACTTGCACGACGACTTGCCAATACTTTACGGCACCGTTTTCCACTTGACCGCGGGTTTCCACCACTTCGAACCAGTCCAAATTTCTTAAGGTGGCCGCAGCTCGCTTCACCGCATTTTTTACGGCTTCATCACTGGAAACCGTCGATGATCCTACCAGTTCGATCTTCTTATAAACGTGCTCGGTCATTGCTTGCTCCTCGTACTCGATGCTGGAGATGTTGTCGCCAGCATTTCTCGCGCCACGAGGCAGGACGTCTCAGGTACGCTAGCGGAGTTCTCTAAGTGACGGTCGTGAACCACCTTTATTGATTCACCGCACCGGAAGGGACTTCAAGTAGCCGAATCGCGATCCCGCTGCGACTGGGTACGCACAACACGCCGCCGCATAGCAGACGAAGCATTGCTTCTGTGATACTGTGCTTGCACGCGCTACGCCCTACTGCAACGGCTTGCCAAGAGTTAACGATAACGCTTGAATGTACGGCGTGCTGCATGAGTTCCACGAGTTGAGAGGTAATCATGGTTTATATTCCGCCCCTCCGTCGTTTATCCCCGCCGGAACTCAACCCCACTCGATCGCCGCTCGATCCGGCCTCAGACCCCACCAACAAAACCGGCTTGCCCCCGCCGCCAGAACGTCTGCTGGACGATACGCGCGCGCAAGCCGATGGACGCGCGGTGACGAGTGCGATGCGTAACGCCAACACACCGCGTGCCGATCAACCCGCAAAGAAGACCGTGCGCGACCCCTCGATTGAGCACTGGACGCCCTGACCCGAGAGGCAGTCCAGCGGAACATCCCACATTACGATCACGCCGCGACACGCCGCCTCACCGGTTTCGTTCAGCTGCAGGTCGCTGCTGGCTGGAGCCCGCGGCGCTGGTAACCCATTATTCGTGTGTCATTCACGTGGCATCTCTGCCGTAGCCGGGCGAGGCGAGACATGCCCAAAAGCCGATCGTCGGCGCGCCGCCACAGATAAAACATCTTCCGCCATGAGCCAAGCATCTGTGCTGACGCGACGAGGCCGGAGTATGCCGGCCGGATAGGGGCGGTTAGAATCAGTGCCTTTGCCTTTTTGCCGTCATGTGGTTCAAGAATCTGCAGGTATACCGGCTCGCTTCGTTTAATTTCGATCACGCGCAACTTGACGAAAAGTTGCGTCCACTCATGTTTCAACCCACGAACAGTCTGGAAAAGCAGCGCTTCGGCTGGGTGGCTCCGTGTGGGGGCGAAGAGCTCGTCCACTCGGTAGGCGGTCACTATCTGCTTGCCTTTCGAAGCGAGAAGAAACTGCTCCCGGCCAGCGTTATTACGCAGGTTGCGCGCGAGCGGGCACAGGAAATCGAAGAGCAGCAGGGCTATAAGCCGGGCCGCAAACAAATGCGGGAAATAAAAGAAGCTGTGACAGACGAGTTGTTGCCTCGTGCTTTCAGTGTGTGGCGCGATACCCGAATCTGGATTGATCCTGCGAAGGAGCGGCTGGTCATCGACGCCGGCAGTTTGACCCGATGTGATGAAGTCATGCAGCTGCTGAGTAAATCTTTGGAGGGTGTCGGTTGCCAACTCCTACAAACCTTGCAAACCCCTGTGGGTGCAATGACAGCATGGTTGGCCGACGACGAAGCACCCTATGGCTTCACGATTGACCAGGAAGCGGAATTGCAGTCTCCCACGCAAAGTAAAGCCACCGTACGTTATGTTCGCCACACAGTCGACGCCGAAGATGTGCAACGCCATATTGAACAGGGCAAGCAGTGCACACGCCTTGCGCTCACCTGGGCCGATCGCGTGTCGTTCGTACTGACCGACTCGTTCGCGCTCAAGCGCATCGCGCCCCTTGACGTTATTCAGGAAAGCATGGATGGCACCGCAGCCGACGAGGCCGAACGCTTCGATAATGACTTCACACTCATGACCGGCGAGCTCAGCCAGATGCTCGATGCCCTCATCGCCGCCCTTGGCGGCGAGAAACCCGAGGCTGCTGCGACGCAAGCCGCTTGATCGCGGCTCCCCTGCTTTGCCGTCACCCTCGAAACTGTTATTCTCAATAACTAATTTTGCATTACTGCCGGGTTCGATACCCGGCACCCGTTCTCGCAATCGCTGTTAGATCGGTTACGGCGACACGGGGACGCGTCAACGCACATGGCATTGTCTTTACGCGTCGACGCGAAATTAACGCATTTAAGGCAACTCACATTCGTTTGGAGCCGGTTCGCAGGCTTTCCAGCCCTGCGCGGGCCGGTTTTTGGGAAAGGACGGTTTCATGACGCTCAAACAAGGCGACGTGCTGTGGACGCCTAGCGCCGAGCAGATCCAGCAAACTCGATTGGCCGATTTCATGAATTGGCTGAGGAAAACGCGCGGTCTGGATTTTGCCGACTACCAAGCGCTCTGGCAATGGTCGGTCGATGATCTGGATGCGTTCTGGTTGGCCATCTGGGAGTACTTCGACATTCAGGCGGATGGCGATCCGCAACCGGTACTCGCGCAGCGAACCATGCCGGGCGCCGTGTGGTTTCCGAATACTCGCCTGAACTACGCCGAACATATTTTTCGTAACAAAACCGCCGATCGTCCGGCGATCCTGGCACGTAGCGAAGCCAGGCCAGTACGGGCAGTGTCCTGGGCAGAACTCGAAGAGGTCACGGGAGCGCTCACCGCCACCCTCAGGGCCATGGGGGTCAAGGCGGGTGACCGCGTCGTCTCCTACATGCCCAACATTCCCGAAACCGTCATGGCGTTTCTCGCGTGCGCGAGCATCGGGGCGATCTGGTCAAGCTGCTCTCCCGAAATGGGTGCCTCGGTCGTGCTCGACCGGTTCACGCAAATCCAGCCCAAGGTGTTGTTCGCCGTCGACAGCTACACCTATAACGGCAAGTTGTTCGATCGGAGCGCCGTTGTCTCCGAATTGCTAGCCGCCCTCCCCACCGTCGAACACGTCATTCATGTCGAGGGCCCGGCGCAACGTGAGAGCGCCCCCGAGTGGCGCAATTACCACCGTTGGGGCGAAGTGACCGCCCAACCGGGTCCCCTGCACTTTACGCGACTGCCGTTTGACCACCCCCTCTGGATCGTCTATTCGTCAGGCACCACCGGTCTGCCCAAGGCTATGGTGCATGGCCACGGGGGCATCGTCGTTACCCATCTGAAAACCGACGCACTGCAACACGATGTACGGCCCGGCGACCGCTTCATGTTCCTGGGAAGCACGGGCTGGATCGTCTGGAACTTGATGGTCGGCAGTCTGTTAACCGGGGCAACGGTGGTGCTTTCCGATGGGAACCCCAGCTACCCCAACGTCCAGGCGCTGTGGGACTTCATCGACGAGCAGGGCATTACGCACTTTGGCTGCGGAGCCGCGTTTCTCATTCAGAACATGAAAGATAACGTGCAGCCCAACCGCCCGTTCACCGCGTTGCGCAGCATTAACTCCACGGGCTCTCCCCTCCCCTTGGATGCCTACGCCTGGACTTACAACAACGTCAAGCGTGATCTTTGGCTGGCATCGATCAGCGGTGGTACAGACATCGCCTCAGGCTTTGTTGCGTGCGCCCCCATCCTCCCCGTTCATGCCGGGGAAATTCAGTGCCCCGAACTGGGCGTAGCCGTTTATGCCTTTAATGAAGCAGGCGAGCCTGTTATCGATGAAGTGGGCGAGCTGGTGGTCACGAAACCCATGCCCTCGATGCCACTGTACTTCTGGGGCGACGACGACGGGAAGCGTTATCGGGAAAGTTACTTTGAAGACTTTCCAGGCAAATGGCGTCATGGGGATTGGATTCAGTTCACCCCGCGCGGCACGGCCATTATTTACGGCCGTTCTGACACCACGATCAACCGCCATGGCATCCGCATGGGCACGGCGGAGATCTACCGCGTGGTGGAAGAAATGCCCGAGGTCAAAGACAGCTTGGTGGTCGACCTCGAATATCTTGGCAAGCCATCGTTTATGCCACTGTTTGTGGTTTTAGCGCCTGGTCAAAAGTTGACCCCCGAGCTCAAAGACCGAATCAAGGCTCGCATCCGCCAACACGCTTCAGCGCGCCACGTGCCCAATGACGTGTATGCGGTACCGGAAATTCCTCGCACACTGACCGGGAAGAAAATGGAACTCCCCATCCGCAAGTTGCTGCTTGGCGCCGACCCGGACAAAGTGGCGAGCCGCGACGCTATGGCTAACCCGGAGAGCATTCAGTTCTTTCTCGACTTTTACGCCCGGCTCGACGAGCACATTGCTGCCGCACGAGCCTGAACCCCGGCGCCCGGTCTCCTAACGGGGCCGGCGTCACACCTACTTTACTTGGAGTTGCGATATGCGGAGAATGACCTCACGTCTTTTGACCGCCCTGGGCGCTGCAGCAATTACTTTTGGTGCCTTGGGTTCGGCCATAGGGCAGGAATGGCCATCTAAGCCGATACGTATCGTCGTACCCTTTGTTCCAGGTGGTCCAGTCGACATTCAAGCGCGGCTTATCGGCGACAAGCTTAGCGAGGCGCTGAATACGACAGTAGTGGTTGAAAACCGTCCTGGCGCTGGAGGTAATATCGGCGCAGCATCCGTTGCCCGTGCGGAGCCGGACGGCTATACATTTTTGCTAGCTTCGGGCAGCATTTTGACCATTAACGAGTTTCTTTACCCCTCGCTCAGCTTCAATCCAGAAAAAGAACTTGCTCCGATCACGACCACGGGCGATATGCCTTTGATCGTAGTCGTTAACGCCGACAACAAAAGCGAAACCCTAGAAGAGTTCATCGAGTACGCCAAAGCCAACAAGGGCAATATTTTCTTTAGCTCGCCCGGCAATGGCACGACGCCTCATTTGGGTTCTCAGCTATTGCAGCGTGAAGCGGACGTCAGCATCACCCACGTTCCCTATAAGGGCGGCGCCCAATCGATTACGGCCGTCGTTTCGGGAGAGGTGACCGGTGCAATGGAAACGCCGCCTTCGGCGTTGCCCCATATCCAGGCTGGCAAGATTAAGCCACTCGCGGTTGCGGGGCCCGAACGCCTCGCACAATTGCCAGATGTTCCAACCACAGCCGAGGCTGGCTATCCCAACATACAAGTGCTCGCCTGGTTTGCCCTGGTCGCACCTGAAGGCACTCCGGAAGAAATTCTCGATCGTATGAACACCGAAGTACGCAAAGCCCTCGAAGATGAAAGCGTCCGCGAGCGTTTCGCTGCCTTGGGCATACGTCCGGCAGGCATGAGTCGCGATGAGTTCGCTGCCTATGCTGCAGCAGAACGCGAACGTTGGGGCAAAATTGTGAAGGAAGCAGGAATCCGTCTCGAGTAGCCGCTGTCATTGCTCTGCCCCAACCGGGCAGAGCATGACGCCAAACTCCGAAAGTAAAATGTCGAGCGGCGGCCCGCCAAACGAGCCCGGTATAAAACACACTTCAAAATTACAAGTATTCCCAGGCACACGGGCCGATCACAGAGGGGTGGATCTCCGCCCTTTGTATGAGGGCGTCTAAGAACTTGAGTCTAGCGCGCCTCAAATACTTATCTTCTTCAGCATTCTTCGGCGCCTCACAGTCCCTATTCTGCGGGGGATTCATGGCGCTTTAATATTCCTTCTGCACGTACAGGCTACTGCTTAAATAAACCGTGCCGTGGGCGCCCACGTACTTTCCAGGTATGTCGACATCAACCTCGAACACGGTTGCTCAGACTGCTTTGCCCCTGCGCCCCTTCTTAATTAATTGGGGTTAGCCATATGGCCTAATCCTCATCATCCTGACCAGTGAAGACCCCTGGGGCCGAGTGACCGGGCTGCTCTGGCGCAGCCCCGGTTGCACGTGTTCAACATCAATTATTAGCGAACAGCAACCTTGCCGTGGTCTAAGTTGCTCGCCGACCCGTGGCATGAAACTAGCTGTACTTCTATCACGCGCGACCACGGACTGCATTCTCGAGCGAGGCGTTGAATGCAGCATGCCACTACGGGTAGCCGTTGGCATTGGCCGTAATTGGGCACTATGTCCCCGGTCTTCTCTTCGGTTAGCTAAGCGTTGGCCGGCAATAACACGCATTCGAAGGAGCCAGTACCTTGCTGCTCAATATACTCGTCGTATCCTCTGAAGCCGTACCGCTTGCCAAGACCGGGGGACTCGGTGATGCGGTCAGTGGAATGATCCACGCCCTCCACGATGCAGGCGTAGCAGTTACTCTGCTATTGCCTGCTTACCGCTCTGCACTAAAGCACACGACCGATTTGCACACGGTCGCAGTTTTTGAGGATCTTCCGGGTGGTCCGGCACATCTCCTCGCTGGCAAGGTTATTCATACCGACGTTTCGGTTCTGTTGCTCCGCAACGATCGTTTGTATGATCGCGACGGTAGCCTCTACCTGGACGCCGAAGGCAACGCCTACGCGGACAACGCCCTCCGATATGCTGCCCTGGCCCATGCCGCGGTCAGAATCGCCGCCGGCAAGACCGCGCTGCCTGTCCCCCATGTGGTGCACGCAAATGACTGGCATGCGGCACTCATCCCCATGTTGATGCATGCCCAGGGGGTACGGGACGTCAAGACTGTACTCACCGTCCACAACCTCGCGTTTCAGGGGATCTTCCCCATGGAGATGGCAGATTCTCTCGGTATTCCGCCGGAATATCGAGGCGCGGATGCGGCAGAGTATTGGGGGCAGCTCAGCTTCTTGAAGGCTGGTCTGCTCTACGCGGATCGCATCACGACGGTAAGTCATCACTACGCTGATGAGATTCTGACGCCCCGTTTTGGTATGGGGCTCGACGGTTTATTACGCAGCCGGCAACACAGCTTGTCGGCGACGCCAAACGGAATTGATCCAGACATTTGGGATCCAGCTCGCGATGCATTCCTGCCCGATGTGTACTCAGTATCGGACATGACCGGAAAAGCAGCGTGCAAGCGAGCGTTGCAGGAAGACGTGGGCCTGATTGCCAATCCCCATGCGACAATGATGGTGTCCTGCAGTCGACTGACGACACAAAAGATGGGCGACGTTGCCGCTCAGGCGCTTCCCGGCGCATTAACGAACTATCCCGACTTGCAAGTTGCCGTGTTGGGATGTGGGGAGCATCACATTGAAGATGCGATGCGAAAACTGGTACGCCGGTTTCCGGGGCGAATCTCCGTACACATCGGATACGACGAGCGCCGGGCTCATCTTCTTTATGCGGGTGGCGACACTCTCTTGCACGGTAGTCGTTTCGAACCCTTCGGCCTGGCTCCTGTGTACGCCATGGTGTATGGCACCGTTCCTATTTGCTCCCGAGTAGGCGGTATGGTTGACACCGTCCGAGATCCGGGCGCAGAGGCCGGTCCAGCGGCGATGGAACACGCCACAGGAATTCTGTTTGATGGCGAAGAAGTGGGGGACATGTCTGCAGCAATCGAGCGAGCGATGAGATTGCGTCAACGCCCCCAGCTATGGTGGAGCATGCAGCGCAATGGCATGGTTAGCAAGTTCAGCTGGAAGACGTCCGCAGAACGTTATCTAGAGCTGTATGCAGAACTGTCGGGCCCGGATGTCACGGTACCGCCGGCAGTTGAGTTAAGACCGTTGATGACATCGAAGCGAATTCGCCAGGTAACTCCGGCAGTCAACGCAGAAGTCCACACCGCTGCTCAGCTGAAAGGCAGGCGTGTCAGCAGGAAGATGCTGCAGACACGCCCCGCCCCTTCGATCTGAAGCAAGCAGGCCTTCGCCGAATATCTGTATACCTGTACCTGATCTGCCCATGAAAGCCAGACGTCCTGGACCACGACTTTGCTACGTCGACCCGCGCCACTTGGATACGCGTGACCATACGCCCGACTGGCAAGCGATAGCAGCACGAGCCGCCCGGGCAGGATTCAGTCACATGTTATGTGGACCACTCTGGCGAGGCGCGGCCGGTGACGCCTTTCTTATCGACAACCCCTTCGCACTTGACCCTGGCCTGGGATGGCGGGACGAGCAATCGCTCGACGACACAGTAGCTGCTGCACGCCAAGCATGCGCCCAACACCAGCTGGAGTTTTGGCTGGACATTTCTGTGACCCACGCCGCCTCCGATGGCGCACTGGCGCGCGAACATCCTGAGTGGTATCAAGTTCCAGATAGCGGCTTAGCTGCTTTGGACCCCCGCTTGAGTGAATATGATCGCGCGTGCTGCCGCGTGCGCCGTGAACATATTGCAGAGGATTTCCTTCGGTTTTGGGAGGAGCGGCTCACTGCTTGGTCGGAGCTGGGTGTAAGCGGTTTTCGTGTGGTTTATCCCCATCATCTGGACAGCCAGGACTGGCGTGTCCTAATCGACAGCGTTCACGACAAAAATCCAAACTGTACCTTCACAGCGTGGACGCCGGGCATCCCCGCGACCCGGTACGCTGAGCTTGGCGAGGCAGGCTTCGTAGCCGGGTTCGGCTCGCTGCCGTGGTGGGACTTTCGCGACACCTGGTTCGTACGCGAATACCGGAATCTGCGCTGTCTCGGCAACATTTACATGCCAGCCGTTGCACCTGACGACCCAAGCCTGTGTGACCCTGGCGATGTGATGACCCAGCAACGGCTTTGGTGCGCCGCACACGCCGGTGACGGCCTGCTCGCCATGCTGCCCAAGCGCGACTCTTACCATGCTGGTGAACTAGAGCGTCAGTTGGCCGAGGCAAACGCATGGTTTGCGCGTCAACACGCAGGCGCAGGCCACCTGCGCCAATTAACGGGCGATGCCGCGCCGTTCACCGCACTGGAGCGCCAACGCTCACGCAGAGCGACACTGCTCTTACTCAATCCGTCGCCAATTGCCCCCACTCCTATCGATTGGTTGCTGGTGCGCACGCGCTTAACCGGATTCGTTGTTGACGACAATTCCGTTGAGATCCAGCAACCGATTAATCACCTCGATCTGCCGCCCCTGACTCACGCGCCTGCCGATACTGCATCGTCGGGGCCGTCGTTATCCACGGCATCGGCAGCGAAAGCAGACGGCAAGAAGACTGCAACCAAGCGAACCATTGCGCCGGTGTTGCCCGATCATTTACCCGCCGCCGGGAGTGCACTCGCGACCCTGACACGCCCTGAACCGGTTGTCACGCTCAAACGTAAACGAGCGCGGTCGACCCAGAATGCCGCCCTCGTAGCCGCACTCCAAGCTCCCCGCATCGTAATTCAAGACTTGCAACCCTCAACCGCCGAGGCCGCGCACCTGATTAAGCGCATCGCGGGGGAACCATTAACTGTGCGTGCAAATGTTTTTATGGATGGCCATGATGTCTTACGGGTCTTTCTGTTATGGCGCGCAGTGGATGAGATTGGCTGGCATCCGGTCGAGATGACTCCGCTGGGCAACGACGCCTGGGAGGCTACTTGCGTGCCTGAGCGCATTGGCCGGCACGAATACACAATCCGTGCGTGGCGCGACGCCTACGGGAGTTTTCAAAGCGCCTTGGCCAAGAAGGTGGAGGCAGGGCTTGACGTCGACCTGGAAGTACGTGAGGGCCAAGAGCTGCTCGCACGGTGCGGAGTAACTGATGCAGAAAGCTACGACGCGGAGCGCTTGCTGGCGCCTGAAACCCTGATGGCCGCGCACCGCGCCGAACTGCATGAGTTCGAAACCCAACTTGAACCGCCCCAGTCGCTCATCGTCGAACGCCGCGAAGCAATATTCGCGAACTGGTATGAAATGTTTCCTCGTTCGCAAAGCGACAGACCCGGTAAACACGGAACCTTCCGTGACGTCATTGCGCGCTTACCCTACGTGCGCGACATGGGCTTCAACGTTTTATATTTTCCGCCGATTCACCCCATTGGAAACAAGAATCGAAAGGGCCGCAATAACGCGTTGGTGGCCGCACGCGACGATCCCGGTAGCCCCTACGCCATCGGCTCTGCCGCGGGCGGACACGATGCAATCCATCCTGAGCTCGGCACACTGGACGATTTCAGAGCGCTCGTGGCGGCGGCGCGCGAGTACGACCTCGAAATAGCTCTTGACTTTGCCATCCAGTGCTCGCCCGATCACCCGTGGCTAGAAAGTCATCCTGAATGGTTTGCCTGGCGAGCTGACGGCTCGCTGCATTATGCAGAGAACCCGCCCAAGAAATACGAAGACATCGTCAATGTCGAGTTCTACGGTGCCGAAGATGCAGCGCGTCCTCCTGACAAGCGGGCGCACACAATGGCGCTGTGGTATGCACTACGTGACGTGGTGTTGTTCTGGGTGGATCAAGGTGTACAGACATTTCGCGTGGATAACCCACACACCAAGCCACTGCCATTTTGGCAATGGCTGATTCGAGAAGTTCAAGGGTTACACCCCCACACCGTGTTTCTGTCGGAAGCATTTACGCGCCCCAATATGATGTACCGTCTGGCCAAGATTGGGTTTTCCCAATCGTATACCTACTTTACCTGGCGCAACACGAAACACGAGCTAACCGAGTATTTGGAAGAAATCGCGAACGCTCCCGTCGCGGAGTATTTCCGCCCTCACTTCTTTGTTAACACACCCGATATCAACCCGAGGTTTCTGCAAACCTCTGGGCGTCCGGGTTTTCTTATTCGTGCTGCGCTTGCCACGACTATGTCGGGCCTTTGGGGGATGTACAACGGTTTCGAGCTTTGCGAAGCCACCCCATTGCCTGGGCGCGAAGAATACCTTGACTCGGAAAAGTATGAAATCAAGGTCTGGGACTGGGATCGCCCGGGTCATATTCGTGCCGAAATTGCGCATTTGAATCGTTTGCGCCTGGAAAACCCTGCCCTACATAGTCATCGTGGCATACGTTTTCACCCAGCGGCCAATGAGCATGTTCTGTTTTACTCCAAGGCAACGCGAGAGCGCGATAATGTGTTGCTGATTGCTGTGAGTCTGGATCCGTTTCACCCCCAGAGCGCTGCCATCGAACTGCCCTTGTGGATGCTTGGATTGCCCCCGGATGACGGCGTTCTGTATTGCGAGGATTTATTGCACGGTCATCGGTTCACTTGGCACGGAAAACATCACACCATCCATTTAACTCCGGACGAACCCTACGCTATCTGGCGCGTGCGTGCTCAATCATGAGCCGATGACAAGAAGGTGAAAACATGAAAAATGCCATTGGCTCTATTGTGAATGCAGCCAATTGGGACGACCCGCTTTGGTACAAAGACGCCGTCGTGTATCAGCTGCACGTGAAGTCATACTTTGACGCCAACAACGATGGGGTGGGTGACTTTGCAGGGCTGCTGCAGAAACTCGACTACATCGCAGAGCTTGGCGTAGACACCATCTGGCTATTGCCTTTTTACCCATCGCCACGCCGCGACGATGGGTACGACATAGCGGATTACCGGGGTGTCCATCCCGATTACGGCACGCTTGCCGATGTACGCCGTTTAGTACGCGCTGCCCACGCAAAAGGGCTGCGCGTCATTACCGACCTGGTGGTAAACCACACGTCCGACCAACACCCCTGGTTCCAACGCGCCCGCCGTGCAAAGCCGGGTTCGGTTTATCGCGACTTTTACGTGTGGTCGGACACCGCCGACAGGTACAGCGACGCCCGGATCATCTTCGTGGACACCGAGGTGTCCAACTGGACCTTCGACCCGGTGGCGCGGCAGTACTACTGGCACCGGTTCTTCTCCCACCAGCCGGA